>CAMFND010000033.1 GCA_945965395.1 uncultured Bacteroides sp. | reverse complement strand
AGTACTGGAGTACTGCCAAGGAAGTACTGCAATACTTCTTAGGAAGTACTCGCAGAACATATAACACTGTGTATCAAAGCAGTAAAAAAGACACCATAAAGGCCTGCAACGTAAAAAACGAAGCAGGCCTTTATGCTATTTATTTCATTCCTCTTGCCTTGAAAATACGCTCCTTGGCATCATTGATGCGTTGCAGCTTTTCTTCGGCAGCTTTCCGGATGTCTTCGCCCAACGTAGCCACACGGTCAGGATGATGTTTCAGTACCAGATTACGATACGCCTTACGGACTTCCTCATCAGAAGCTGTAGGTTCGATTTCCAACACCTTGTAGGCATCTTCCAGCGAATCGCCTCTCAGGTTCAACATGGAATCGACTTCCTGCATGGACAACTGCATGGACTGAGCCACTTCCTTTAAGGCATCTACTTCTGCCGCGCAAACATTTCCGTCGCTCTGTGCTATCTTCACCAGAAAATCGAGCAACTGCAGACGCTGTTCATACGTCAGATTGGCAGCAATCTGTGCCCCACACTCCCGAATGGTACGACGAAAGGCAGAAGGGTCATTCTGCTCCATGCGCTTACGCTGTTCAAACAGATTCAGCAAAATACGCTCTCCTTCACTGACAGAAGCCTCTCCGAAATTCACGCGCAAGAACTGACGCACAAACTCCATTTCGCTGTGCATGATGCGTCCGTCGGCACGAATGATATACGAAGCCATGACCAGCATAGAAAATAAAAAACTGTTACGCTGGCCTGTGTACACATCTTCTTGTGCCGTGCTTCCATAGCCACCGTCCATTTCCTCCTGTGCTGTCACGCTTTTATCAAACAAAGAACCGATGGCAAATCCTGCCAAGGCTCCAAGAGGTCCCATGGTCATAAATCCCATGATTCCCCCAATCCATTTTCCGTATCCCATAAATTATAAATTCTTTTTCTATCAAATTAAAATAAAGTACAAACCTCAGCCTGACTCACCTTGATTAAATCAGCCGGAGCCAGTTTCACCTGCAAGCCTCTCACTCCTGCACTTACGTAAATGTAAGGAAAATCATTGCATGTGTGATGAATATATGTAGGGAAATGCTTCTTCATCCCTATCGGAGAGCATCCTCCACGAATGTATCCCGTCAGCGGAAGCAACTCTTTCATCGGTATCAGGTCACATTTCTTGTTGCCTGAAATCTTGGCTGCCAGCTTCAGGTCGATTTCGTGCTCACCGGGAATCACACAGACAAAGTAACCCGACTTATCTCCTTGAAGCACCAGTGTCTTGAATACCTGTTCGATGTTCTCTCCTAAAGTAGCGGCTACGTGTACGCAACTTAAATCATTTTCATCTACCTCGTAAGGAACCAGTTCATATTTCACCTTATCCCGGTCCAGCAAACGGGCCGCATTGGTTTTTGCAATCTTGTCTTTTGCCATTATTTTGTTACTCCTTTCAGTTCTTCTTTTAAAAATCCGGATGTATATCCTTTACCCGACCGGGCCACTTCTTCCGGTGTACCGCATACCAGCAACTGTCCTCCGGCCTTTCCGCCTTCCGGTCCCATATCGATAATATAGTCTGCCATCTTAATGACATCCAGGTTGTGCTCTATGACAATGACGGTATTTCCTTTTTCTACCAGACGGTTCAATACGTTCATCAGTACCCGAATGTCTTCAAAATGCAGTCCAGTGGTCGGTTCATCCAAAATATAGATAGTCTTTCCGGTATCCCTTTTAGCCAGTTCAGTAGCCAGTTTCACACGCTGGCTCTCTCCTCCCGACAAAGTAGTAGAAGGCTGCCCCAGCTTGATGTATCCTAATCCCACCTCCTGCAGCACCTTGATTTTGTTCAGTATCTGCGGCACGTTTTCAAAGAATTCCACCGCCCGGTTGATAGTCATGTCCAGCACGTCGGCAATGGACTTACCTTTATAACGCACTTCCAATGTTTCACGGTTATAACGCTTTCCGTGACAGACCTCACACGGCACCAGCACATCGGGAAGGAAGTTCATTTCAATAGTCTTATAACCGTTTCCTCCACATGCTTCACAGCGACCGCCTGACACGTTGAAAGAGAAACGACCTGCCTTATAGCCGCGAATCTTGGCTTCCGGAAGACCGACAAACAAGTTACGAATGTCGGAAAAGACTCCGGTATAGGTAGCCGGATTCGAACGCGGGGTTCTACCTAACGGCGACTGGTCTACGTTCACCACCTTGTCAATGTATTCCAGCCCTTCAATGCTGTCATACGGCAAAGGATCTTGCAGCGAACGGTAGAAGTGCTGGGAAAGAATCGGTTGCAGAGTATCATTTATCAAAGTCGACTTTCCGCTGCCGGATACTCCGGTCACACAGATAAGTTTGCCTAATGGAAATTCCACATCATCGCCTTTCAGGTTGTTTCCACGTGCCCCTTTCAACACGAGAGAATGCCCGTTGCCCTTTCTTCGTTCTGCCGGAACCTCGATACTCATTTTTCCATTCAAGTACTGCGATGTCAGGGTGTTGGTCTTCATCATTTCTTCCGGTGTACCGGAGAAAACGACTTCACCACCTAAGCGACCAGCTTTCGGTCCCATATCCACCACGTAATCCGCAGCCAGCATCATGTCCTTGTCATGTTCCACTACGATAACGGTATTTCCCAAATCACGCAGTTCTTTCAAGGAGTTAATCAACCGGATATTGTCACGCTGATGCAGTCCGATACTGGGTTCATCCAGAATATACAACACATTCACCAGCTGAGAACCAATCTGCGTGGCCAGACGAATACGCTGGCTTTCTCCTCCCGAAAGTGTAACAGATGAACGGTTCAATGACAGATAGTCCAGTCCCACATCCAGCAGGAATTTCAGTCGGGTACGTATTTCTTTCAGGATTTCCGTCGCTATCAGGCGTTGCTTGTCTTCCAGAAAGTCTTCCACATGGCACACCCAGTCATACAACTCACTGATGTCCATCGTGGCCAGTTCATAAATATTCTTGTCGTGAATACGGAAATGCAAGGCTTCCTTGTTCAGACGTGCTCCTTTACAATCGGGACACACATCCGTCTTGGCAAACTGTTCCGCCCATTTCTGTGCGGTGGCAGAAGCTTCCTTTTCCTGCATCATCTGAATGTATTTCACGATGCCCTCGTATAAAATAAAGTAATCGGAAGTGGCATGAATCAGGGTGCTCTTGATTTTCAGGCGCTCATCGCATCCATACAGAATCTCATTGATGGCATCTTCCGGCAACTCACTCACCGGTGTCTTCAACGTAGCTTCATATCGTTCAAGTAACGCCTCCAACTGCCAGAATATCATTACGTTCTTGTATTTCCCTAACGGAGCCACAGCCCCCTCATACACCGAAAGCGAACGGTCCGGAATTACCTTGTCCACATCAATCAAGTTGACATATCCCAGTCCCTTGCAACGCGGGCAAGCCCCCTGCGGAGAGTTGAACGAGAAGTTATGCGGTGCCGGCTCCTTGTAAGAAAGTCCCGTCACCGGACACATCAGGCGTTTGCTGTAATGACGCACACTTTCCGTCTGCGCATCCAGTATCATCAACAATCCGTCTCCCTGCTGCATGGCTGTAGCCACACTCTGCTTCAAGCGGCTTTCTTCCTTTTCTGTGACCACCATCTTGTCAATCACCACCTCTATGTCGTGATTCTTGTAACGGTCCAGCTTCATGCCGTGTACGATTTCCTTCACTTCTCCATCTACACGTACATAGAGATACCCCTTCTTACGTACCTGCTCGAACAATTCCTTGTAATGTCCCTTACGCGTACGCACCAGAGGTGCCAGGATATAAATGCGTTTTCCTTTATAATCACGGTGTATCAAATCCAGAATCTGTTCTTCGGTATATTTCACCATCTTCTCGCCCGAGAGATAGGAATAAGCCGTACCTGCACGAGCAAACAGCAGTCGCAGATAATCATAAATCTCGGTGGTTGTCCCCACGGTAGAACGCGGATTCTTGTTCGTCGTCTTCTGTTCGATAGAAATCACTGGACTCAATCCTGTAATCTTATCCACATCCGGCCGTTCCATCCCTCCCAAAAAGTTACGCGCATAGGCAGAGAAGGTCTCAATATAACGGCGCTGCCCTTCTACAAACAGCGTATCAAATGCCAGAGAAGACTTTCCGCTTCCGCTCAATCCGGTAATCACCGTCAAGCTGTCACGAGGGATTTCCACATCTATATTTTTCAGGTTGTGTACCCGAGCTCCTTGTACACAAATCGTTTCTGTTCCTTCAGTCATACATTATCCTTCAATGATATCTTTGCAAAGATAGTGAAAGGTGAGAGAAGTATGAACGAAAAACGTATTTTTCGGTTCTACTTCCGAACCGCATCCTATCTTCGGGAATCAAAGATAGAGATATTTACTTCTCCATTTTCATTCGACAATGCAATTTTTTTTGTACTTTTGCCACTCAACAAATCCATAATAACCATGAGATTCTTTCAGATAGTTTGCCTTTCGCTGGCTTTGACTTTAGGAAACGCCGGAATAACTACCTTCGCACAGAACGGAAACAATTATTTTCTACATACAGTAAGCAGAGGACAGAGTCTTTACTCCATTGCAAACATGTACCATGTGTCCATTGACGACATTGTACGTTTGAATCCGGGAAGCGACAAGCAAATCCGGGTAGGAGAAGCATTGAAAATTCCTCAGGCAAACTCCTCTTCTTCCAGCAAAAACGGAAGATTCCATACCATACAGGCTGGAGAAACGCTTTACCAGCTGACGGTGAAATACAATATCAGCGCACAGGCTATCTGCGATGCCAACCCTGGTCTGAGTGCCAGCAATTTCCGCGTGGGACAGGTAATCTCAATCCCTACGGAAAGTGTGACGGCTCCGGTCACTCCCCTCGCTCCAGCTCAATCTTCCACTCCTTCTACTACCCAGAAAGGATGGAAAGAAATGCATAAAGTGGAACGAAAGGAAACCATCTTCAGTATCTGTCAGGAATATGGTATCACACAAGAAGATTTGCTGGCACTGAATCCGGAATTGAAAAACGGGAAGCTGAAAAAAGGTATGTTCATCTTTATTCCTTACCCTAAGAGCAGCCAGCCTGCAGCAACGCCTACTCCCACAATGGTTCAAACACCTTCCAATGAAGAACTGTTCAAGCAAAGCAAAACGGCTTCTAAATCTCTGCGGACCATTCAGGCAGCCGTGATGCTTCCGTTTACCGCTTCCGGAAGTATCAAACCTGAAGAGCAGACCCGCATGGTGGAATATTACGAAGGCTTCCTGATTGCCGTAGACAGTTTGAAACGTCAGGGTGTTTCGGTTGATTTATATACCTACGACACGAAAGGCAGCACCAATGTTATTTCAAACATTCTCAGCAAACCGGAAATGAAGAATATGGACATCATCTTCGGACCTGTCCATACTTCAAACATCGAACCGCTGGCAAATTTTGCAGAACGTAACAAAATACGACTGGTCGTTCCTTTTGCTCCGAAAGTGGACCAGGTGTTCAATAATCCGATGGTCTATCAGATTAACACACCGCAATCTTATTTTTACTCAGAAGCGTATGACCATTTTCTCCGTAAATTCAGTAAGGCCCGCATCGTATTTGTCGATCCGGCTAATGGAGACAAGGAAAAAAATGAATTCATCAACGGCCTGAAAAGCGAGTTGAAAGACAACCGTGTAGACTTCAAGCAGATTCAGCTAAGCAGCGAAATCGCTCCGGAAAGAATCATTGCAGCCATGGATACGCTGAGGGAAAATATTTTTATTCCGACTTCCGGACGTAGTTCGGCACTGACCCGGATACTTCCTCAGCTGACTAATGTATTACGTTCACATCCGCATTTCGACATGCACCTGTTCGGTTATCCGGAATGGCAGACTTACACACAGGAGCATCTGGCCAGCTTCTATGAACTGGATACGTATTTCTATTCATCGTTCTATACCAACAACCTGTTTCCGGAAGCTGTTCGGTTCACCCAAAGTTACCGCCGCTGGTATAGCAAAGACATGGCGAACACTTTCCCCAAATACGGTATGCTGGGATTTGATACGGGATATTTCTTCCTGAAGGGTTTGTCACAGCAAGGCAATAAATTCGAAGAAAATCTGGATAAAGTTTCGGTTACCCCTATTCAGACGGGATTCAAATTTGAGAGAGTCAACAACTGGGGGGGCTTTATCAACCGGAAAGTATTTTTTGTTCATCTGACCAAGAATTACGAATTGATCAAACTTGATTTTGAATAAAATGAAAAGATACCGACAACTGATTTTTATATGCTGCCTGCTTTGTATGCTGCCCTTGTCGTTGTTTGCCCAATTGCAGGACGAACGGCATAATCTGTCCGTAGGAATCAATGGAGGAGTAAACTTAAACTCTGTCAGTTTCACCCCCAGCATCAAGCAGACGAGCTTTATTGCACCGGAATTTGGTCTTACAGTCCGTTATATCTCTGAGAAATACTTCAAAATGATTTGTGGTATACAGGGAGAAATCAACTTTTCCCAGCGAGGATGGAAGGAGGTTATTGAAGACGGAAGTAACAATACCTACCATCGTGCCATGAACTACATAGAAGTCCCTCTGCTGGCCCATCTGGCTTTCGGAAAAGACAAAGGAAATGGGGCCCGATTCATTATCAACCTAGGTCCGCAAGTAGGCTTCCTGTTAGGTGAAAAAGAATTTTACAGCGACCCGTCGACCTGGGATACCACCAACCGTCCGCAAGGAACTGATGAACAATACGGAAAATTCGCCGACCGGAAATTTGACTACGGAATCGTAGGAGGAGGTGGCGTGGAAATACGTACAGGTATCGGTCATTTCCTGCTGGAAGCCCGTTACTATTTCGGCCTGAGCGATTTCTACAACAACAGTAAAAAAGATTATTTCTCACGTTCTGCCCACTCCTACATTGGCGGACGTCTGACTTATTTATTTGATTTGAAAAAATAATTTGTATGATTAAACTTATATCCTGGAACGTAAACGGGCTACGTGCCTGCTGCGACAAAGGTTTCCGAGACATATTTACCCAACTTGATGCTGATTTTTTCTGCCTGCAAGAGACGAAGATGCAGGAAGGACAGCTTGACCTCTCTTTTGAAGGCTATACTTCCTACTGGAATTATGCCGAGAAGAAAGGATATTCCGGTACTGCCATCTTTACCAAGCACCAGCCCCTGCACGTAACTTACGGTCTGGGAATTGACGAGCACGACCATGAAGGACGTGTCATTACACTGGAGATGGAAAAATTCTTCCTGGTAACAGTCTACACACCGAATTCACAGGATGGACTGAAACGTCTGGACTATCGCATGACCTGGGATGATGATTTCCGCGCTTATTTGCAGAAGTTAGACCAGAGCAAACCTGTACTGGTATGCGGTGACCTGAATGTAGCCCACAAGGAAATTGACCTGAAGAATCCGAAAACCAACCGGATGAATGCGGGCTTTACCGACCAGGAGCGCGAAAAATTTCAATTGCTGTTAGATGCCGGATTCATCGATACCTTCCGCTACTTCTATCCCGAACAAACCAACATCTATTCCTGGTGGTCTTACCGTTTCAAGGCACGCGAGAAGAATGCAGGGTGGCGTATTGACTACTTTTTGGCCTCAGCCAGCCTTACCGATAAGCTGAAAGAAGCGAAGATTCACACGGAAATATTCGGCTCGGACCATTGCCCCGTGGAAGTGACCGTTGAAATTTGATTTGCCGCATGAAGAACGAAGGATTTACCTTACGGAAGCGTTTACGAAGCTTTAAGTTCGCTGGAAACGGTATCCGTCTGCTGATTACACGCGAGCACAATGCCTGGATTCATTGTTTTGCCGCAGTATGTGTAACCCTAGCAGGATGGCTAATTGGACTTTCTTCCACAGAATGGATAGCCATTGTGTTTGCCATTGGTTCCGTACTGGCTGCTGAAGCAGTCAATTCTTCCATTGAAGCACTGGCCGATTTAGTTTCGCCAGAATACAACGAAGCCATCAAGCGTACAAAGGATTTGGCAGCTGGTGCCGTATTGATTCTGGCTATCAGCGCAGCCATTGTCGGATTAATAATATTCATTCCTAAAATTCTTACCCTGTCATGAAACCTGTCATGATTTTTTTGGCAGCACTCTGCCTCAGCGTGTCTTTACAGGCACAACAACTTGAAATTAGCCAGCCCCGAAAAGCCGTGCGTACTTCCGGCGATGTGGGTGCCGTACTGCTTCCCGTAGCCGGACTGACAGCCATACTTATTGAAAAAGACTGGCAAGGACTGAAACAGGGCGCGTTGGCTGGAATTACCACGTTAGGAGTTACATACGCATTGAAATATGCAGTTAAAAAAGAACGTCCCGACCACAGCGACAATCATTCATTTCCGTCCATGCATACCTCTGTATCTTTTACAGCTGCCTCTTTCATCCAGCGACGCTACGGATGGAAATGGGGACTTCCTGCCTATGTAGTCTCCACTTATGTAGGCTGGAGCCGTGTATACGGAAAAAAACATGACTGGTGGGATGTAGCGGCCGGTGCGGCCATCGGAGTAGGAAGTTCCTATCTTTTTACCCGTCCGTTTGCCAAGAAACATGATTTGGCCATCAGTCCCGTAGCCGGTGACGGTTATTGCGGATTCTATACCTCTTTAAAATTTTGAATAATCCCGGAAGCATGTACGCAGCAAACTATTTCCTGCTGCGTCCACTTCCGAACAGATTCTTTGCTGCGTATTAGTTGAAATAATACAAGAAAGTAGCAATACCTTCCAACGCTTTCTTCTTCTGGTCTTTAATTTCAATGGAGAATTTGATTTCTGCCTTTGCTACTCCGCGCAGATTTACCAATGAGTGCAAATCAGCAACCAGACGTACACTCTGACCTGACAAAACTGCCTGGCCGAACTTCATCTTGTCCATTCCATAATTCACCATCATCTTCAAATTGTTCACCTCGATAATCTGATTCCACAGATAAGGCAACAAAGACAAGGTAAGATACCCGTGTACAATTGTACTCTTGTAAGGACTTTCCACTTTGGCACGCTCTGCATCCACATGAATCCACTGGTGATCCAATGTAGCATCTGCGAACTGGTTGATGCGTTCCTGCGGAATTTCAAGCCATTCTGATACTCCAATCTGCTGGCCTACCAATTTTTCGAACTCTTCGTACGAGTTAATAATAACTTTCTCCATAATTATCCTTATTCTTTAAAAAGCATAAAATATAGACAAAGATAAGTATATTTTCTTATTTCAATTCTTTTTCGGGCCAAAATAAAGTAGCCGAAAAATCATGATAAATAGCCAAATCCTCAGATTCAGGCTAAATTGACTACTAAAACAACAATGAAATTAATACTTTACTAATCGTTTGGGATTTCCATGCCAGGAACACCCCAGACAAAAAACCTCATTCAAATCAAATCCTTCAAGCGATTCATCTTCTTTTTTCGGTACGACTTCTCCTTCAGAAGTCACATATACCAACCGACGCTCTCCTGCTTCATTTTTCACATACATCGCTGCAATTTTGCATTGCGGGCACAACATTTTTTTCATGTCCTATACTTTATTAATCTGCACAAAGATACATATTTTCATGGAATCCCCACTCTACACCGCTATTATCCCCATCTATTTATGCAACCCGGTTGTTATTGTTACATAACTGATACAAGAAAGCAAAAAAGGAGGTAAATTCGCCTCGTAATAAAACAGCTACAATTATGTCACATTCACACTCTCATTCACACACGCACAGCCATCATGCCATCGAATCGGTCAGTACCACACTCATCGTATGCATCATCCTGAACCTGTTGTTCGTAATAGCCGAAGCGGCCATCGGTTTTTCCTACCATTCCTTAGGCCTGCTCTCTGACGCCGGACATAACCTGAGTGATATATTCAGCTTACTGCTTTCACTCTTTGCCATCCGGATGGCGGCACGAAAAGGAAATCGCCATTTCACCTATGGCTATAAAAAAAGTACCATACTTGTCTCGCTGACCAATGCCGTCATACTCCTCATTGCCGTAGGAGGGATTCTGATTGAAAGTATCTATAAATTATATAGCCCCGGCACCGTTTCCGGTGAAGCCATCTCATGGACTGCCGGAGCGGGCATATTAGTGAACGGAGCTACCGCCCTGCTACTGATGAGCCGACGAAAAAACGACTTAAACATCAAAGGAGCTTTTCTGCACATGGCCATGGATACACTGGTATCCGTCGGTGTAGTCATCTCGGGCATCCTTATCAGCCTGACCCATTATTACGCACTCGATGCGTTCATCGGAATGGGTATAGCCCTCATTATCCTGATTTCTACCTGGAAACTCTTGAAAGAAAGTCTTTATCTTACACTGGACGCTGTGCCTGAACACATCCATCTCGATAAACTGGAGCAGGAAATCAGCCAGACACAGGGAGTGGAAAGCTGGCATCACCTGCATGTATGGGCTGTCAGTACGACTGAAAATGCCGCTACCCTTCACGTGGTAATTACCAGTCTGAACGAGATAGAATGTACCAAACATGCACTTAAACAACTATTATCCCAACACGGAATTACCCATTCTACCATCGAATTTGAAACCCCAGGTTCGCAATGTGAAGATACAGCCAAAGGATGCTATCACTCCTGAGCACCACAAAAAAGAAAGTGCGCTGACCGGAAAAACTTCCGACCAGCGCACTTTTCTATTTTTCTTTAAGAATTATTTCAGTTTCACAAATAACTCTCCATCCACTTCACTTGTCTCAATTTTGTCTTCTCTCAACAACCAACCTAAACCCAGGAACAAGTCCTTGTCTGCTTTCAATTTAGCTTCTTTCTTAAGCTGTTTCTGAGTTTTGCCTTCTGTTTCATTCAGTGCCTCCCAGATTTGTCCGGCAATGACACCTGCTTTTTCTTTTAACATAGTCTTTTTGCTTTTATAATTATACATCTAAACTTGACGTGCATTAAACTGCGGCAAAATTAACAAAAAACAAGAAAAGGCGTGAAGAAAAAAGAGAAAACTTTCATTTTACAACCTAAAAAACAGCTTCTTATTACAATTTCCCTTCATTTTCCAAGAAATCGCCCCAAATTCTTGCTGCCGTCTCCACCATTCGTGCGCACGGACGTTTGGCATAATACTGTGCGGTCCGGGCATCGGGTGTAGCCACAATAGGCTCTTTCTTTGACAAGCCCAACAGTTCACTGCAATGGATGGTTCCACATTCTTCCTTAAACTTTTCAGCCAGTTCCTGCACCAATTTATAATTGGCAGCCTTTCCTTCCCTGTCTGCCCCTTCCACTGCACAACGCTCCAAACCTGCCAGCAGAAACATACCGCAAGCCGCACCGCATATCTCCCGCATGCGCCCGATACCTCCTCCAAACGAAGCAGCCATATGCAATGCCTGCTCGAAGGTAAAACCATACATATCGGCATAAGCTCCAACGACTGACTGTGAGCAATTATATCCTTCCTTGAACAGCGCAACAGCTTTCTGTATACGTTCTTCTTTCGTCATGATTTCCTTTCCTTTTAGTTGTTTACTACATTTACCGGTTTACCTTCCAGAAAAGCCTTCAGGTTATTTACGGCCAACTGCATCAGTCGAACACGCGCTTCTTTCGTAGCCCACGCCTGATGTGGCGTGATAAAACAGTTGCGTGCTTTCAGTAACGGATTATCTGCACGAGGTGGTTCAGAAGAAAGCACATCCAGACCCGCAGCGGCAATCTTGCCACTGTTCAGTGCATCCGCCAAATCCTGCTCGTTTACCAAGCCTCCCCGACCGGTATTAATCAAAATAGCAGACGACTTCATCAACTCCAGTTTACGGGCATCCACCAGTTCACGAGTTGTTTCCGTCAACGGGCAATGCAAGCTCACGATGTCACACTTGCGGAACAACTCATCCATTGAAGGGCACTTATGCACATCAGCCGGAAGCTCCATGGCCGACTTGCTGGTATAAGCATATACATCCAGGCCAAAACCGACTGCAATACGTGCCGTAGCCCGTCCCGTATTTCCAAAACCGATAATACCCATCTTTTTCCCCTCAAGTTCATGCAACGGCGCATCCCAGAAAGAAAAATCAGCCTGACGACTCCACTTTCCGTTACTTACTTCCTGGGCATAGTATCCCACACGCTGCACAATATTCAGAATGTGTGCAAACGCCATCTGAGCCACCGAGCTGGTGCTGTAAGCCGGAATATTCGTCACCACAATTCCCTTTCGGGCGGCTGCTTCCACATCCACTACATTATATCCTGTAGCCAGCACACCTATATATTTCAGTGAAGGAAGCTTTTCAAGCACAGCCTCATCCAGCACTACTTTGTTCGTAAACACCACTTCCGCTCCTTCTGCTCTTTTGCAGACATCTTTCGGAACCGTACGTTCATACACGGTCACTTCACCCAATTCTTTCAAAGGTTCCCATGACAAATCTCCCGGATTCAATGTATATCCGTCTAATATTACAATTTTCATATCTATCTTCTTAAGCTATATTCATATTATTCTTTAAAACGATCACCCCACAGGCTCACCATCCGCTCTTTCAGTTTCTGTTCGGAAGGATTATCCTGTGCATGCCAGATACGCTGTGTACGAATTTCTTCCGGAAGAAAATCCTGCTTGACAAAATTTCCCTTGTACGCATGCGCATATTTATAGTCCTTTCCATATCCCAATTGCTTCATGAGTTTGGTAGGTGCATTGCGCAAATGTAGCGGAACCGGAAGATTTCCCGTCTGCCGCACCAGCTCCAATGCAGAATTGATTCCTTCATAAGCCGAATTGCTTTTCGGACTGGTGGCCAGATACACCGTAGCTTCAGCCAATGGAATACGCCCTTCCGGCCACCCTATTTTCATCACTGCCTCAAAGGCCGCATTGGCCAGCAACAGTGCATTCGGATTGGCCAGACCAATATCTTCTGAAGCAGAAATTACCAGACGACGGGCTATAAATGCCGGATCTTCTCCTCCTTCTACCATACGGGCCAACCAGTACAAGGCTCCATCGGGATCACTGCCACGAATGGACTTGATGAAAGCAGAAACAATATCATAATGCATCTCGCCTTCCTTGTCATAAGCCAAAGGGTTCTGCTGCAAGCTTGACACCACTTTTTCATCGGTAATAACCACCGGATTAGCAGTATCTGCCTCTATCACAAGTTCCAGAATGTTCAACAACTTACGCGCATCTCCTCCGGAGTAGCGCAACATGGCATCCGTTTCCTTCAACTCCACCTGCCGTTCTTTCAATATCGGGTCTTTAGTCAAGGCCAGATGAAGCAGTTCAAGCAAATCTTCCTTTTCCAGTGACTTGAGTACATACAACTGGCAGCGGGAAAGCAACGGCCGGATTACCTCAAACGACGGATTCTCGGTAGTGGCACCTATCAACGTCACCACTCCCGTTTCCACCGCACCTAACAATGAGTCCTGCTGTGACTTACTGAAACGGTGAATTTCATCAATAAACAATATCGGACTTTGTTGGGAAAAGAAACGGTTGGCCTTCGCCTTTTCTATCACCTCACGCACTTCCTTCACTCCCGAAGTAACCGCACTCAGTGTATAAAAAGGAACTTCCAGCCGGTTCGCTACAATCTGCGCCAGGGTGGTCTTTCCGACTCCCGGCGGTCCCCACAAAATAAACGAAGAAATCCGCCCCGCTTCAATCATCCTGCGCAACACGGCCCCTTCTCCCACCAGATGTTTCTGGCCAATATATTCATCCAGCGTCTTCGGACGCATTCTTTCAGCCAATGGTTGTGCCATAGTTCTACCTTAATTAATATTCCCCAAAGATACGGAAAGTTTCTGAATACACGCAAAGAAAACCTGCGGCGACACACAAAAATCACACGATGAAACACAACTGAAATGCAAATGTAAGGGCAAAAAAAAAGGCGCTTTTCACAAAGGGCCTTTTTAAGTTTTCAATAGGTATTAGTTTTTTTTCTTAAGGTAAAAAGATTGTTTTCAGGATAACGGCACAAAGATGCGGCCTTTTTTTCAGGTAACCAAATAAAAAAACATGTCATAAAACACATTCTGCGTTTTTTTTCATTTTCTTTCCTTTGGCATTATTAACAAGATGCATCTTCGCGCTCTACAAAGATAAGCAAATTTAAGTAAAAGGATGTAGCTCCGAAGAAATATTCTTTCCAATTATCTATAAGGAGATTATTTTTACTATTTTTGCAGAGTTAAAAGAAAAAACAAAAAGTTTCCGTATGACAGAAATAAATACAACCGAAAATTCAGAAAAGAAAAGCCTGAATTTCATTGAGCAAATTGTAGAGAAAGACTTGCAGGAAGGCAAAAACGGTGGAAGAATTCAAACCCGTTTCCCGCCAGAGCCTAACGGATACTTGCACATCGGACATGCAAAAGCCATTTGTCTGGACTTCGGAATCGCACAGCGATACGGAGGAACCTGTAACCTGCGTTTCGATGATACAAACCCGACGAAAGAAGATGTAGAATATGTAGAAGCCATCAAGGAAGACATCCAGTGGCTGGGCTTCCAGTGGGGAAATGAATATTATGCTTCCGACTATTTCCAGCAACTCTGGGATTTCGCTATCCGTCTTATCAAAGAAGGAAAAGCGTATGTAGACGAACAGACCTCGGAAGAAATTGCAGCCCAGAAAGGTACTCCTACCCAGCCTGGAACGGAAAGTCCTTATCGTAACCGCCCGATTGAGGAAAGCCTGGAACTGTTCCAGAAAATGAATGCCGGAGAAATTGAAGAAGGCAAGATGGTACTGCGTGCCAAGATTGACATGGCCAACCCGAACATGCACTTCCGCGACCCGATTATCTACCGTGTGGTAAAAACTCCTCACCACCGTACCGGTGACAAATGGAAGGCTTACCCGATGTATGACTTCGCACACGGACAGAGCGACTTCTTTGAAGGAGTAACACATTCATTGTGTACACTGGAATTCGTGGTACACCGTCCGCTTTACGATTTGTTTGTAGACTGGGTGAAAGACGGAAAAGACCTGGACGACAACCGCCCGCATCAGTATGAGTTCAACAAACTGAACCTGAGCTACACACTGATGAGCAAGCGTAACCTGCTGACACTGGTAAAAGAAGGACTGGTAGACGGATGGGACGACCCACGCATGCCGACCATCTGCGGTTTCCGCCGTCGTGGATACTCTCCTGAGTCTATCCGCAAATTCATTGACAAAATCGGATATACTACATACGATGCACTGAACGACTTTGCTTTGCTGGAAAGTGCCGTTCGTGAAGACCTGAACGCACGTTCTACCCGTGTATCTGCCGTTCTGAATCCGGTGAAACTGATTCTGACCAACTATCCGGAAGGACAAGTGGAAGAAATGGAAGCCATCAACAATCCGGAAGATTTGAGCGCTGGTACACATACCATTGAGTTCAGCCGTGAATTGTGGATGGAACGCGATGACTTCATGGAAGATGCACCGAAGAAATACTTCCGTATGACTCCGGGACAGGAAGTTCGTCTGAAAAACGCTTACATCGTAAAATGTACGGGTTGCAAGAAAGACGAAAACGGAAATGTGGTGGAAGTGTATGCAGAGTACGACCCGAACACCAAGAGCGGTATGCCGGAAGCTAACCGCAAGGTGAAAGGTACGCTCCACTGGGTAAGCTGCAACCACTGCCTGAAAGCAGAAGTACGTTTGTACGACCGCTTGTGGAAGGTAGAAAATCCGCGTGATGAAATGGCAGCTATCCGTGAAGCCAAAGGATGCTCTCCGCTGGAAGCCATGCAGGAAATGATCAATCCGGACTCATTGAAAGTGCTGAACGAATGCTACGTAGAAAAATTCCTGGCCGATGCCAAACCGCTCGACTACCTGCAGTTCCAGCGTATCGGTTACTTCAATGTGGACAAAGATTCTACTCCTGACCACCTGGTATTCAACCGCACCGTATCATTGAAAGATACATGGAGCAAAATCAACAAATAAAAGTGAGGCGATAAAAGCACTCCTTTATTACACTGATTTTAAGGTGTTAAAGAACTTATAAAACAATGCCCTTGTGTTTGATTCAGAACGCAAGGGCATTTCTTTTAAAACGCTTCGACGTTTAAAGTAAAACGCAAGTGCGTTTGA
>CAMFND010000032.1 GCA_945965395.1 uncultured Bacteroides sp. | reverse complement strand
TGAAATCCGGTTCTCCCACGCTCAGATTGATTACGTCAACCCCCTGAGCTTTAAGTTCACTACTTTTCTGTGACATAGCCAATGTAGCTGAAGGCGACAGGCTATTCAAACGATCTGAAAGTTGGTTCATGTTATTGTGTTATTAAAGTTGGAAATTTTTTGCAAAAGAAGCTAATTTCTTCCACATATAAAAGAAATTAGCTTCTAAAAAGGTTTATTTTCTGTCTCCAAGTATCCGGAGAAGGTAAATGAACAGGTTGATGAAGTCGAGATACAGTGTCAAGGCTCCCATCAGAGCAATCTTCTGTGTGGTTTCGTTGACTTCAATGTCATCGTGCGACAGGAGTTGCTTGATTTTTTGTGAATCGTAGGCCGTCAGTCCCACAAAGAGCAGCACGCCGATATAGGAAATAATCATGTCCATCATCGAGTTGTGCAGGAACATATTGACCAGCGAAGCGATAATCAGTCCGATGACTCCCATCAGGCAGAGACTGCCGATACGGGTAAGGTCTTTCTTAGTGATGTACCCGTAGAGGGCGGTTACTCCGAATGTACCGGCTGTCACGAAGAAAGTGGTAGCGATGGAGCTTAACGTATAAATCAGGAACAAAACGGACATCGTGACACCGTTCAATACCGAATAGGCGATGAACAGGAGAGTGGCCGTGGTGAAACTGATTTTGTGTATACGGGCAGAAAGATACATTACCAGTCCTACTTCAGCAATCAGCAATCCCCAGAACATGATGGAGTTCTGCATGATGGCTTCAATCAGGGTGTACGACTTAGCTATGTACATTGCTACAAAGCCCGTGATGACGAGTGCCAGGGTCATCCACAGGTATACGCTGCGGAACAAAGCAGTCTGGGCTGCCTTGCTGGCATAATTTTTTACTAAATTATTTGTTTCCATAATCCTTCTTAATTATTTATTGAAATGTAGGGTATGTCCCATTCTTTCTTTTTTGGTGTGCAGGTAACGCTCGTTGTATGGGTTGGGAGTAACTTCGATAGGTACGTTTTCTACAATCTCCAGTCCGTAAGCTTCCAGTCCCACACGTTTTACCGGATTGTTGGTCAGCAGGCGCATTTTGTGGATACCGATTTCACGCAGAATCTGAGCACCTACTCCATAGTCGCGTTCGTCGGCCTGATGTCCCAGGCAGATGTTGGCGTCTACCGTATCCATTCCTTCTTCCTGCAACTTGTAGGCTTTCATTTTTTCCATGAGGCCGATGCCACGTCCTTCCTGGTTCAGGTAGATAATGGCTCCCTTTCCTTCTTTTTCAATCTGTTCCATGGCCTTGTGCAACTGGTCGCCGCAATCACAGCGCATGGAGCCGAAGATGTCGCCGGTAGCACATGAAGAATGTACACGTACCAGTACTGGTTCGTCTTCAGAGAATGTACCTTTAATTAAAGCTACATGTTCCAGACCGTTGCTTTTCTGACGGAACGGAATCAGACGGAAATGACCGTGTTCGGTAGGCATGTCTACTTCCACTCCTTTTTCTACCAGTGATTCCTGTTTCAGGCGGTAAGCGATGAGGTCGGCAATGGAAATCAGTTTGAAACCGTATTCGTCGGCCATCTTTTTCAGTTCCGGCAAACGGGCCATGGTACCGTCTTCATTCATAACCTCCATCAGGGCAGCAGCAGGATATAAACCGGCCAGGCGTGCCATGTCTACGCAGGCTTCTGTATGTCCGGCGCGGCGCAATACACCTTTTTCCTGTGCGTACAAGGGGTTGACATGTCCCGGGCGGCCGAATGTTTCCGGCTTGGAAGTCGGATCAGCCAAAGCGCGGATTGTTGCGGCACGGTCGGCTGCCGATACACCTGTAGTACATCCCTCCAGTTTATCAATGGTAACGGTAAACGGAGTTCCTAATACAGAAGTATTGTTGGATACTTGATGCGGTAAATCCAGTTCCTCGCAACGTGATATGGTGATAGGGGCACAAAGTACACCTCTTGCATGTTTCAGCATGAAATTTACTTTTTCCGGGGTAATCAGTTCTGCAGCCACTACCAGGTCGCCTTCATTCTCGCGGTCTTCGTCGTCTACGATGATGACGAATTCTCCTTTGCGGAAATCTTCGATTGCCTCTTCAATTGTATTCAGTTTGATTTTCTCCATAATGATATTGATAGTTTTAGAATGTTGTTTTGATTCTTTCTTGTATATCGCGGCTGTTCTTGACAATGATTTTCAAATCCTTGTCAAGGCGCACGCGATAGCGCCAGATGTTCAGCCAGATAAGCAGTCCGGCCGGAACGATGATTCCAATCAGCAGGTTCAGCCAGCGCTTGTCCGATACGCTCTTGTGGGCTTTTACAGATAAGAACGGATAATTGTTCAATAAGTTCAATAATACTCTGTCTTTCGTATTGGACATTTCTTCTATGAGCTCTTCCATTTGTAAGCTGATTTCCTTGATGGCATCATCATGCTTGCTATTGGTAAACACCTGATAATAGTTCGGTGGGCCCAGCAGCTTATGACTTTCTCCGTAAGTTTCACATTCCAGACAAAGTTTGTCCAAATCCTGACAGATGCGAGTATAGTCTGGTGTGTGGATAATAACCTCTTTCTTGAAAACGTGGCGTGATACTCTTATTCCGAACAGCTTGCGGAAGAAGTTTACATACACGTCGATGTTGAAAACCACAGAGTCTTTGTTTGATTTGTAAGTAAGGAAACCGCCTAACGGAGCCAGTATGATGGTACTCATCCATGTACCTAACACGATGTTCATCTCTCCACTTTTGGCCACACGCGTAGCTCCGGAGTCGATAATGTAGTAAAGCACGAAAATCAACACGGAAATTACGACCGGCATACCCAGTCCTCCTTTACGGATGATGGCTCCCAATGGAGCTCCGATAAAGAAGAAAATAATACAAGCCAGTGAAAGAGTTATTTTTTTATGCCAGTCCGACTGATGACGACGGATGTTGCTGTCAGCATCTCGGGTCATATAACTCTTCATGTTCCAGTCCGACATGAGCGAAGAAAGGCGCATTTCTGTTGTATTCAGCGTTTTCAGCTTTTGGGCAGAAGTCATACCGTTCAGAATACTGTCTGTATTGATAACGGCAAGATGTTCTTTCTCCATTTTTGTAGAGTCTGTTTTGGAAAGAACAGGCTTCCGGTAAGTCGTTTTCATGGCATCCGAATACATGGCGCGTCCCACACTGTCGGCATACATGTTGAGTGAGTCGATAGCCAGGGAAATTTCGTTCATGTTCTTGATATCCGAACGCTGGTTCAGGAAGTTACCGTCTACCATCTCAAAGTTAGTGTCGAAAGCAATCAGGGTATGCTTTTCCTTGAAGGTTTCCCGGCGGTAGGGTACATTGCGGGAAATGACGGATTGCGATTTCAGATTCTCAAATTGCTCCCCGTTATATAAGTGCAGGTACAAGTGTCTTTTGTCGGCTGTCAGTTCCAGCTTACCTTCTTCTGCCCAGATGATATGGGCGTTTTCAAATCCGTCAGAGAAGTTGTAAATCAGAATGTCTTTCAGAATACCTGTATCACGGTCTTTTTTCTTTACATAGATATTATATCCTTCAATGTCACTGTAAAATACTCCTTCCGGAATATCCACTTCCGGTGATTTTTGCTTCATGGATACGAGTAGTGTCCAAAGCTCTTTCTGTGCCTTGGGACCGATGACATTCTGGAAAAAGAACGACATGACACCTAAAAACATACAGAACAATACAACCGGACGGATAATACGAAACAAAGGGATTCCTGCTGCCTTCATGGACAGAAGTTCGTAGCGTTCTCCAAAGTTACCGAAAGTCATCAGAGCGGCCAGCAGAATGGCCAGCGGAAGAGACAACGGAATCAATGTCAGTGCCGATAAAAAGAAAAACTGGGCAAGAACATTGATTTCCAAACCTTTCCCGACCAATTCATCGACATATCTCCATAGAAACTGCATCATGAAAATGAAAAGGCAGATAAAGAATGTCCCGGAAAAGAGCAGCAGAAAACTCTTTAAAACGAATATATCAAGTTTTTTTATGCGTAGCATTCCTGTCTTATATTATCAGTATGCAAAAGTAGCACAAAAAACGGACAGCAAAATAAAGTTTTGTATATTTTATAGATTTATACTCCGAAAACTCTCTTTAAGGTTTCAATTTGTGAGTCCCAAAGGTTGCGTACATCCTCTTCTTCTCCCGGCTCTGCAAAATCTGTAACTTCCAGTGTATGGTCAGTGGTCAGTTCATTGTAATGGATTTTCAGTTCAAAATAGCTTTTGGCTTCTTCATCGTCCAGCCAGTGGAAGCGGATAAAAAATTCAGGTCGGCTGTTTACCACAATAGCTTGACGTGTTTCTGTTTTTCCCCAGCGGAAAGTGTAGGTTTTTCCTTCTTTGGTTACACGGTCGGCAAACCAGCGTTCCAAACCTGCTGTGCTGCTGATGGCATTCCATATAATGATACTTGAAGACGGATTGAGCGGATATTCGATTTGTGTTTTTCTTTTCATGATGTTTTTTGTGTTTTTATTTGTATTTTTTAGCAACGGCGGCAAATTAAAGTATTTTTTTGTTTACTCCATAATGATTGAAGAATTTTTTTTAGCTTTTTTCTTCACTTTTGAAAGTTTGTATAGCAGTCGGATGGTCGGTTATAATTATTTGTTATTATTAATTATGTAAATAATAGTATTGTTTTTTAGTGATTTACAGCTATTTGTAAAAGATATTTCTTTGGAGTCGCTGAGAAAAAGAATAAAAAATAGATGATAAATTTGCGTAATTCAAAAACTTGCTCTATCTTTGCACCCGCAATCAAGAAACGATGGCGGGATAGCTCAGCTGGTTA
>CAMFND010000031.1 GCA_945965395.1 uncultured Bacteroides sp. | reverse complement strand
GGTATATTATGAAAGAAGAAAATGATGTATACTTTTTGGGAAGCGAAAAGAAAACACCTCATGGGAAAAAAACAATATGCATATTAGCTTCTGCGGTTATGTTGCTATTCATTCTATTAGCTGGAAAATGGCTTCTGTCGCAAGATAAAAAAACAACAGAAGGCAAAATGCTACAAACCATATCCATATATCCGGAAGACCAAATAACCCGGCAACCTCGTTTTGATAAAGACAAGGACATAACAGCTTTTTATCAATGGTTCGGTCAGAATCTGAAATACCCCGAAGGTTTAGAAAACATAAAAGCAAAGGTAATTGTCCGGTTTGTAGTAAACACGGATAGCACACTTTGTGACTTTGAAGTGCTTGAAGCTCCCAAAGAAAAAGCTTTTGAAAACGCTGTAATCACATTGCTGAAAAGTTCTCCCAAATGGTCTCCCGCAGAGCTGGCCGATGGAACAAAAGTGAGAATAGAATTTACGCTACCTGTTTCTTTCCAACCTGAAAAATAAAAAAGATATGAGAATATTTATGTTTATATGCTACCTGGCAGGAATTTCCATTTGCCAAGCCTCTTCTATCATTTTTGAAAAAACTGATACAGCAGACTGGAAGATAATGTATGCTCAAGGAGAAATCTACTTTCAGAAACGTCAGTTTCTGAAAGCTTTAGAGAATTATCAACACGCTCTACAACTTCACTTCTCCGATACATTAGTACATGCCGTTGCAAATTGCTATTACCAAAGA
This sequence comes from uncultured Bacteroides sp., assembly GCA_945965395.1. Classification (GTDB taxonomy): domain Bacteria; phylum Bacteroidota; class Bacteroidia; order Bacteroidales; family Bacteroidaceae; genus Phocaeicola. The sequence goes on along the minus strand of CAMFND010000031.1, from coordinate 8,519 downwards.
GGCTATTATCAAAAGAGTATCAAGCTATATCGCGACTCTTTAAATCATGACACTTCGGAACAAAAGCTGGAATTGTTGGCCAAATGCTATGACAAACTGGAATTAGCCGATTCGGCATTGATATATCGGTGCCAAATGGCTGAACGCAATATCGAGAATCAACCTAATGTATTGTCATTAGTACAGAATTGCCTCAGGCTGGAGATACCCGATACCGCACTTTACTATTTAGAGAAATACACCGAAATTGATTCTACCGATTTGGCTGTCAACAGATTGAAAGCACATGTATACTATGAGTTAGAACAATACCAGAATGCTATCGATTTGTATCAGAAAATAAAAAAGGAAGGAGATAACCAAGCCAGCACCAACTACTATTTAGGATTGTCGTATGCACGTCGGGACAGTTTCTCACAAGCTTACGATTACTTGAGACTTGCAACAGAACAGACGCAACGAAAAAATGTGTATATCCTTTCTCAATATGGAATTGCGGCCAGTAACCTGGGATTCCTGAATGAAGGAAATGAAATCATTGATGAGGCTATCGAACTGCTGCAACCCGACAAAATGCTGGTATCGCTCCTTTACGAAACCAAAGCCTCCAACTATACCTCATCACGCAAATATGAAGAAGGAGCCAAGTGTTACAAAAAAGTATTGGAGTACAATCCACGCAATTACATGAGCCTTTTTCGTTTAGGATATTTGAACCATTTAATGAAAAATACCAGCCAGGAAAAAACCTGGTTCGAAAAATTCTTGCAAGCAGTTCAAAACGAAAACAAACAAGACATCTACAAAAAATCCATTGAATATGCAGAGGAACGTGTAAAAGCCATCAAGACGGAAGAATTTTTCCAAGGGAAAAAAGAGTGAGTAAGTATCTTTGATTTGTTATTTTTTAGTTCGTTATGCAATGAAAGCCTTTCGTTGGTTTCTAAATGTTATCGTTGTATGGTCAATGCACCCTAATGCAATTGCTCAAACAATACAAGGAAGAGTCATTGACACAGATTCATGTGCAGTAGATGGAGCCACTGTGATTTTACAATCCGTTGATTCTGCTTTTGTGGAAGCTTCGATTACGAATTCCGAAGGATATTTCCTGTTTCACACCAAAAAAAATAATTTTCGTCTGATAATTCAGCACCTGCTTTACCACATCTTTGAAAAGACTTATGCAAATATTCATGTTGGCAATATTGTATTATCTCCCAAAGAGCATACATTAAAAGAGATAGTTGTGAAAGGTGAACGTCCCCTGGTAACAGTAAAAGGTGACAAATTAGCATATGACATTCCTCAACTGACTGCTGATAAACTGGTTACCAATGCCTATGAAGCTATCCGAAAAGTACCCGGCATCCTTGAGCAAGAAGGAACCTTAACATTGGCAGGAGCTGGTAAAATTCATCTCATCTTGAATGGACATCCTTCATCCATGAGCTATGAACAAATTGTAGCATTACTGAAAAGTACCCCGGCATCTCGATTAGGGCAAGTTGAAGTAATGTACACCACTCCACCACAGTATCATGTACGTGGAGCTTCAATCAATATCCGTTTGAAAGATTATAAGAAAGGAGAAGGCGGTTTACAGGGGGAAGTATCCGGCAACTATGTACAACAGAATGAAGCTGGAGGAGGAGGAGGTCTGTCTCTTGCATATATGAGTTCCAAACTGGATGTCGATTTTATGTATCATGTAAATAACATGTATACCCGAAAAGGAAATGAGTTGAAAACCAGACACATCGTTAATGAGGAGTTATATAACATCAACCAATATACAGATGGAGACGGAAGAAAAACCAAACATACATGGCGTTTAGGAAGTACGTATAAGTTTAACGAGAACAGCAGTTTGAGTGCAGGCTATACTGCCAGTTTCACCCCTGAAAACCAAAGTGACTTACGAGCTAACGGCAATTTATTCCAATCCCAAAATATTTATACTGATAAAGTACAAATGCATAATGCAGCACTCAATTATATATCAGAATCTGGCCTGAACATCGGAGTAGACTACACTAATTATAGCAATAAAGAAGAACAAGCATTCTCTACTCATTCTTCTACAAATGATGTTGCCGATTTCATAAGCCAGTCGAATCAGAATATTAACCGATTGAAAATTTATACCAATCAGGAGCACTCCCTATCCTCTTCCTGGGAAATAAATTACGGTGCCTCTTTTGCGTTTGTAAGCAATCAGAACAAACAGAAATACAACCAAAGCGAATCGGACAACCGTAACACCAATTCTAAAATTCATGAATATACCTATAATATATATAGCGGATTCAAATATCGTTTTAGCAAAAGCTTAAACGCAAGTGCTTCAGTAGCACTGGAGTACTACAAAATGATAGATTATAAGAAATGGGCAGTTTACCCTATGATTCAGGGGAATTATATTATTTCTCCCTCACACATCCTTCAGTTATCTTTCAGTTCCGACAAAACCTACCCCGACTATTGGGTGTTAGGAGGTGCCACCACTTTTCTGAACAACTATCAGCTATCTGTTGGTAATACAGCCTTAAAACCATACACTAACTATTCGGGAAGCCTTACTTACATCTTCAAACGAAAGTATATCTTCCGTTTGAGTTATAGCTACAAACCAGATTATTTTACACAAATGGTTTATCTGAACCCCTCAGAATTACAAGTTATCTATAATTTCCAGAATTGGGATTATATGAGTCAATTCGGATTAACCTCTATCCTTCCCTTCAAATTAGGTGAATGGTGGGACAGTCAACTTGTATTAAACTTGATACTGAAACATGATAAAGCAGAAAGCTATTTTGACGCTCCGTTTAACAATAAGAAATGGATAGGAGTTGGCATGTGGAACAACACCTTCACACTAAGCAGCAAACCGAATATTAAATTAGAATTGACCGCATTCGGACAAACAGAAGCTATCCAAGGTAGTTATATCATCAAAGCTTTAGGCGGAATAGATATGGCAATCCGTTATACACTTCCAAATGGGAATGCCATGTTACAGCTAAAAACCAATGATATTTTTGACTCTAAAAACCCACATACAAAAGTACGTAATGGAAATCAATGGCTATACATGGCAACAAAAGAGTACGAACGAGCACTGACTCTGTCATTCAGTTACAAGTTTAAAGGATATAAAGAAACTAAAAAACAAGATATGGATATTTCACGTTTTGGCTTTTAAGACTAGTATTTCAATTAAGAACAACTCCATAGATACTTTTTGAAAAAACTATTACTTCCTTTGCCAGAGAAATATTCTCCCTTATCTTAGATAAATAATGCAGCCTTTCTTATACTATACCAATTAATAATAGATAATTTATAATACCCATTTATATATTTCCGTGCTCATTCCTACCAAGATTTTCAACACAACAAAAACAAGCTAATCAGTTTGTTTTCACATTCTTTTTTCACTATATTTGTAATAATGATTTTACTTTCAGCAACATGTACTATGCTCAGAAAGAGAGGAAGCATCGTGCTGCACAAGAAAGAAAAGAACGGTGCGGGCTACATACAAACAGAGTATGTAGACAAACGAAAAATGTCCCTACCTATCCTAAATACAGATGTGAAAATAACCGATAATACTTCAACTTACATACCGATAACCAATTTCAGTTTGTTGAATCTCTACAACTATTATTCTCCACACATTTACATTGAACCGGAACAGTATAATCTATCTGTCATAAAAACCTATCGAGCATATTTCGGCGATTTCATGAAATACCATAAAAGACGCAACATGAGCCGTCTAAATGTGGCAGACATCAAAAAACACAATAATCTCATCATTCAAGCAAAGGAATACAAGTCACTTTCCGCATTGAGCTGTAATGAGGTGGGCCGCATCCTCTCGTTCCTGTCCAATCAGAAACACCACTGCATGATTTCATTAATCAAGCATCAGGTACATGCATACATGCTGCGCCATTCGTTTGATTCGTTTGCTACCCATTTGCTGGAACAAGGAACAAACCTGAGGTTTATACAGGAACTGCAGGGTTATAATAATATCAAGACCACCTTAATCTGTCTTCATTCGGCGAGTATACACAAGTCAAACAGCCCCAATCAGGTACAGCTATTAGAGATTAGGAAACACACCTGCCAGGTGTCGGTTATCGAAATATCCTACACCTAAAGGTGCATTTATAAACAAATTAGTGATAAATGTGTATGATATGGATATAGCGAAAATTATATATATTAGTTTAACAGTACTGACTACGTGGGTGTTTATGAGTACAGCAATTCCGATTGATACTTATAATCATCTTTTTGGAGTTATGGGCTCTTATCTCTGTGCAGGCTGCTCTGCATTGTTTGCAAGCTGGATTGCATGGTGTTGGATACGCCCATTTTCTTATGGTAAGTATTTATTGTGTGGTCTGTTTACCGCATTTCTATTTCATGTGGGTTTGACTATTTGTTGCAGTATTCCAGTTATCATTTTATCTTGTCGTGGAATTCATGTGTTTAGTACTGAACCTATAACTCTGAGCGGTGTATTAAGCTATATCTTCTCTATTTTCATAATGACATTCTACTTTGTAGGTCTTTTTTCTTTGGGACTATGCTTGCTAATTGCAAGTATTACCAAAATAATAGTATGGAAATTGAATATAAGTAAGAATATCACTAATAATGCAGGATAACGGACAAAAACCGTTCCCTGCTGAACCATTAGCAACAATATAATCAACAAATATGGAACGAATAAGAATAACATCGGATTCTCCGGGATACATCAAGGTCTCAGACATAAGCAATGATTTGAAAGATTTTTCGGGAATTATAGAAACGAAATATAGTGAAATAGACTTTGTTTTCTTGTTTTGTTTTAGGGCATTATATTCCACTGTAGGTATTAGGTCGAAAGTGAGATATGAAAAAGATGTAAATTGGTTGGGTATGGATTTAATAATGCCACTGGATGAATTTAATCCATACAAAGATAATGTATCTATGCAGCGAAGAATAATGGGAAAACACTTCTTTCCATTTTTCTCTGCTAATATACATAAATACATATATAAACTTCCCGTTCTCAAATCAGTAGAAAAAGAATTAGTAGAGGATATGCGGTTATTCCTTATCGAAAATTTATGGCTACCAAACGAAAACGGACAATATAAACTATCTGTAATAGAAACTTCGTCTTATGAACATTGTATAAAGTTATTTGGCAATCCGAAAGAGAAAAGATATGCAGACAATGAGCAAGGTATTAAAGTTCAAGATTTAACTTGGATAATAGACGATTCTAAAAACGAATTGTCTGCAACATATTTGTTGATTGATAAACAATGGCAATTACAAGAATATCAAGTGAAAATAAAATAAGTTGCTAACAAGCGAATGAGCTGCCCAAATGGTCAGTTATTCACAATACATTAGTCGTAACTTAAAATACACATTATATGAACGATTATTTCAAATCACTTCAAATTGATTCCTCTGCTCTCACGGCAGAAGAAATACAAATAATCAATGATTGGGACCAAAAACATAAACATGGAGAAAGAAGTATCTCTTTGCGTTCTGTAGAAACCCAAGAAGAATTTAATGCCTTTTATGCAGAGAATAAATCTCTATTGAGGAATATTTGTATCTTATGGGAGGATGAAGAAAGTAATTATGCCGGAGTCTGCACAGATGGCATAATGAGAGGAAAAATAATGTTTGTCTGTCACGAGTTTCTATTATACCCAATACCTGTTTTCAGAAATATTGAAACATTCCTTAAAGCAGTCGATAGCCAAAGAATATCTGATTTGTTCCCTCCCCAGCTGGAGTTTTTATCTCCTGAAAATAATCCTTTTGATTATCCCTCTATACATAGATCTTCCGAAGAACTAAACCAGGATATACTTATAGCAGAAAATCTTTGGAAAGAGGCTATTAGCGCGAAAGATGATAATAGAGTCAATCTTCTATTTTCCTTTATACAAATAGCTTCACCAAATCAAATTTCCTGTCTTCAAAAGTACCTTTCCGATGCAGAACTACTGTATTATATTTTATGTGCATACAAATTCTATGGCTATCAAGAAGATCCAGATATTCTGTTACGCATAGGAAAAGAAAACAAACAGTATCGGAAGTTATTGAAGGAATTGGGAGCTTCACCTAAAAAGCTATTATGGATAGAAAAATGGTGATTTGAAATATACGACTAACAAAGCGAGATAACGCTTAGCCATTAACAACAACCAGGATATGTGGATGAAAGTATACTTATCAATATATAAATTCTTTATAATACTTATGTTGCTGAATTTTCAATCTTGCATAAGAGCACAAGGCAAATATGTGTTCAAGGCTCTATTTGATTATGAGGAGGTGTGGAAAGATCGTCAAGTAACGGGTATATATCTGATGGATGATAGTATAGGCATATTGCTTTGCGAGGATCATCGTGTGGAGTCCATATACCGAGGTGTTGAAACCTTTGTGCTTCGTAGTGAAGATAACGGAAAATCATTTGTGCATTATTCCTTTGGTAAAGCGCGTAGCTTGTCGAGACTCTGTATGTCTGCAGATAAAAGTCTTCTCTGCATTATCCAAAATAAAGCCTCTGATGAAAAAGACGGATTGTGGATGTCTAAAGATACTGGTCGGTCATGGGAAAAAGTGTTTTCCACGCAAGAAAGTGTGGAGGAAGTTGTGTTTTACAACGATAAAGTCGGTTACATGCAAACGTATGACCGAGACCAAGAATGGGAAAAACTGTACAAAACATCAGACGGAGGAAGGACGTGGCTGCTTCTTCAACAAGTAGAGATGGGCAATAAACTCATTTGCACTGTTACCAAATCCGGTTTCCTATGGGGGATAGATGGTAAAGATAGGGTTTGGAAGATGGACGTACGAACTGACAAGATGGAAGAAGTACCTATAGCGTTGCCTGAAGGGTATTGCATCGACTCCCCGATACAAACAGATGATGCCGGAAATGCCTTGTATATGATCTGCAGAGAAAAACAATGGGGTAATGACTGTAAATTCTTGCTATATAACTTAGATACGGGAAACATGATAAAAGTGAAATTCCCGATAGGTGTGTTCTCTGTATGTGGCGATTATATAGGTGTAGTTAGTTGGGAACGCTCTAATGAATATAAGAATCGCTATTATTACAGCAAGGATAGAGGAAAAACTTGGCATAAGGAATATCCCCCCGGCTGCTCTTTGTTGTCTGCATATGCTGTATCTGGAGAAGGACGTTTCTGGAGCATTACTGAAATAGGCGATGATTTAATGTGGCCTTTGATGATAAGGGTTGATGAGAAAGAATAATTTATGATGGAGGCTTCAAAAGTATAATTAATATTGAGGCGTTATGATATATTGATATGATACATAGTAATGAAAATAAAATATGTTGTTAACAAAGCGTGATAACGCTTAACAGCGTTCCCCGCTTAGCCATTAACATTATAATCTTCAAATTATGCGATTAAACAATAGGAAAATAATAATTTATACAGGAACAACAATTTTATTGATTATAATAATTGCCACTCGCTGTCTGGATTTTTTCTTCTTTTTTAATGAGGATAATAGAAGATATACAATAGGCACGTTTTCTGACATAGGATATTATCGTGGTTCAATCTGCAAATTTAATTACAAAGTGGGTGATTCAATTTATATTGTTGATACAAGGTTTGGACTACATGATAAAGATTTGAAAAATCTAAGATTGGTTGTCAAATATTCAAATAAATGGGTTGAACATTCAGAGCTACTTTTAGAGGTTGTTCCTAAATGGGTGCTTGCACCCCCCAAAGGCGGATGGGAACAGTTCCCTCCTGACATAAACTGGAAAGGAGCTGAATTAGATACTGCCATATATGAAGAAGATGAATTTGGAAATACCATAATTTGATGAGAATAAAAATAGAATGTTAACAAGGTCGAGATAACAGCTAAACGCTGTTGCTCACCAAACCATTAGCGAAAACATATTAAGATGAAACGGATAGAATTGTTTATGAATATGCTATACTATTGTAATTATATGATTTTTCATAAGGTACAAAAAGGTCTTGATTGGCTTGTTTTCTCTATATTGGACAATGTATGTACACGAAAGTTCTGCAAAAGCAATGGTTACTGGAAATATGTAAACAACTTTAAGCAGATGTATAATAAATCGATGTGGTTTTCAGAAAATAAAAAGAAACCGCCGGTTAAGATTCTTAGTATGGCAGACACAGGAATTATTTTATTTATTTGCATTAACTCGTTTACAATACTGATTAACTTACTTACAATACTGGATGCTATAGCTATAAAAACAGATATAGAAGAATATGATTTTTTCAATAACAAAATGGTATTGGGATTACTAATAATTATTCTTTGTATAATGATATATTTTACTTATCATGTTTTTATAGATAGGAACGAGAAATATGTTTCTTATTTCAAGAAATTCAGGAAACAGAAATTTTGGAAACTATTTATATGGTATATAC
>CAMFND010000030.1 GCA_945965395.1 uncultured Bacteroides sp. | reverse complement strand
GTTTTTAGCAGTTATTAAAAATATATTAAAACTTACAGTAGAAGTTGCTTTTGTCAATTCATATACTTAATTTAGTTCCGCACGAATTAAAACAACCCTTCATACAATTAAATGTCCGCTCTCATTTTGTTAAGTCCGGACTATTCTGTAAAGCACACACCGAAAAGCCAACATTTGATTTAAACAAAAATTACTACACCAAAAAATTTAATTATGGCAATCGGATTCAAACCTAAAGCAGAAATGATACTTAGTCTTCCCGGCTGCAGCCCAAGTGAAACCCTGTTGGTTGCATCAGAAGCAGCCAGACAACTGGGATGGCGAACGGGAGGAATAACACGCACAGAAGCTATATTCTATACCCCCATGAGCATGAGGTCGTGGGAGGAAAAAGTAACACTTCGCGAAATAAACGGACAGATTGTGGCCACCAGTGCCTGTTCTACCATACAGATGATGGACTGGGGAAAGAACAAATCCAATCTAAAAAAGCTTTTTAAAACCATGCAGCGCTTACACGACAGCCACTGCATTACAAATAACAAGGAGAGCATACACCCCTACATTGCCTATACCAGTGAGCAGAAAGAGGAAGTACAGGCACACATCCGTAAATATTTCGGTAGCATCAGTGCCGTTTTAAAAAATGAGGAGACAAACTCTCCGGTAGAAATATTTCTCGTTGCTCCAACCAACCGATATGATTATTACACACTGGTCACCTGTGGAGCGGGTGCCAGCTCCATGCAAATGCCACAAAAGAATCTCCCTTCCCGGTGCGAGTTCTGCATCAGCCTTCCACCGGAATGGAACCCCGAAAGCAATGAACCGGAAGACAGATGGCCCGTGGAATGGCTGTTCCGGTGTGCTGAACTTACCCGGCAGAAAGACATCTGGCTGACATGCGGACATACGGTATCCGACGGCAGTTCCTTGCATGAAAACACAGCCATGACTTCCCTTCTATTCCTTTCCCCTGAAGAACGGGACGAACAGGCCGGAGAATGTACATTGTCCGATGGTGAGAAAGTAGCGTTCTACGAACTGTATCCTTTATATAAAGAAGAGACCGAGTTCAAGCAGGCTAACGGCCTGGTAAATCTACTTGATAAACTAAAAGACTATTCACACATTGCCCACACTGACCGTAAAAACATTTGTGAAGGTTACAGTGCGTTTCATTCCGCAGAAAACGACGGAGTCATATTAGACGATAGCAACAGAATGACATTCCGTTCCATACTGACCCCACGAAAAGGCAATATGGCTACCCCTATTTTGGTATACATCAACGTAGCCATCTTCCTGCTGATGGTGCTCTGCGGAGTAAATTTTCTATTCCCCACAGGTATTTCCATCCTTAAATGGGGAGCCGACTTCGGTCCGCTTACCCTCTCCGGCGAATGGTGGCGCACGTTTACCTGCAACTTTATCCACATCGGGGTCATTCATCTCCTGATGAACATGTATGCCCTGCTTTATATCGGTGCCTACCTGGAACAACTTGTGGGTACCGACCGGCTGAGTGTAGCATACGTACTCACCGGACTCTGTTCTGCATCTGCCAGTCTGATGATACACCCTGACAGCATCAGTGCAGGAGCTTCCGGAGCAATCTTCGGGTTATACGGCATCTTTCTTTCCTACCTTTTATTCCATCGCATAGAACGTCACCAACGGCAGTCGTTGCTGTACAGCATCGGACTCTTCGTTGTATATAATTTGCTCATAGGAGCCCGAACGGAAGGAATTGACAATGCAGCCCATGTAGGCGGACTGATAAGCGGTTTATTGCTAGGAGCAGGCTACGTGCAGGCCGACCGCATGCAAATAGACAGTCGGGCCATTTCTCGCATCGCAGAAGGAGTACTTCTGGTGCTCTTCATACTGGCATTTACCGAACAGACACGTCTTGCCCCATCAGAGTACGAGGAAATACAAGCTGCATGGAAAAGCGGAGAACTGGAAAAATATGCCACTGAAGAAACAGATGGGGAGGAAACTGCCAACTCTGAGACTCCCATTTTATCTCCTCCTACCACAACAGACCCAGACAAATGGGAAACTTATACTGTCGACCAGCTTGGATTCAGCTGTTCTTATCCGGCACACTGGATGACACAAAAATCAAACGAACAATGCATTCTCTATTTGCTGGATGAACAAAACAGCATAGCAATCAATCACAACAAGTTTGATACCGAAGAGGAATTGGACGAGATGCACCGAACCATCCTGCATTCCATGCAAGGAGAACCAGTTGAGAAAATAAACGTCCAGGGAAAGGAGTTCGAAAAAATATCTGTCCCTATGGACTATCCGGTAGCTGGAGGAGGCACCATTCATGTACTGCAGACCCTGGTATTCCGGCTGGACCGTGAAACACTCGAAGGCTATCTGATTATCTGCTTAACCACAGACGACAGCCATGAGGCTGAAGCCCAGAAGCTGATAGAATCCATACAATTGAAATCCTGACAGAAATAGTCACCTTAAAAAACACATATTTTATGAAAAATCAAAATGACATGATAAAGGAAGTGCAGGCACTTCTGGAAAAAGGACAAATAGAAGAAGCCATCCGACTGATGGAATCTGTTCCCGAAGTAGAACGAAGTTATGAACTCACCGGCCTTCTGGCACGTGAATACGCAAACTATGGCCACAGTATAAACCATGGAGAATCTTACCTGCTCAAGTCACTGGATTTGTTAGAATCGACCAGAGAGGAAGGCCGGAACGACCCGAACTGGCATTGCAGAATGGGATACGCGCTGATGCACCTGGAACGTGAAAAAGAAGCTATACCCTATTTCGATGCCGTCATACAAATGATAGATGACGACCCCGAAACCCAAGAATTCTGGAGCGATGTGAAAGAAGCACTGGAAGAATGCCGACATGTGACCGACTTCCTCGCCTCTCCTTCCGAACAGCCTTTATCCTATTACGAAGAAAAATCATACATGCTCGCCATTCCCTGGAGCGACCAGGAAGACACGCTTTTCGACCGCGAAGAAAAAATCAAACGCATCAGCCGGATGGAGGAAGTAGAAATCCTGTCCGTGGCTTCTGAAAACAACGATGATCAGCCTTTCATTACCATCAGCTATCATGGAGAGACTTACGCTCTCGACCTCTCTCCTTATCCCGCTTACGAAAGTTACAAAGCGATGCAGCGGAGACACATTTTCTCTGATGAAGAAAATGAAGAACTGGCAAAGGCTGAATTCGGCCTGATGGTTATCATGACTTTCGGGAAAGACCATAAGTCATCCTTCCATTTCCAGCTCAAGCTCATTGATACCCTGATGCCGGAACCGATAGCTGTCATCGACGAAAGTGCCGAACAGATTTTCTCCGGACAATGGGTCCACCTGGCTGCTGTTTCAAATACTCCTCCCAGCCCGCAGTACATCTATCAGATACATGCCGTGACGGATGAAAAGGAAGAGGTATGGCTTCATACACACGGACTGGCCCGATGCGGCTTGCCGGAAATAGAAATTCTGGATGCAGGAAAGAAAAACCTGAACGAAATTGGAGAAGTAATGAACACTATGGCCTGCAGCCTACTTGACAACGAAGAAATTCCAGAAGCAGGAGAGCCGGTATTGCTGGCGCGATTTGCTGACAACTCACCATTAGTAGGCACACTGATACCATGGCCTGAAGCACTGCACCAATACCCCCAGGAGGTAAACGGAGGACTCCAGCAACGCAAATACGGACACAACACCCACTCCTGTATGCTTTTTGCCTACCCAAGTGAAGAAGCCATGGATCAGCATCAATATGTACCTATTACCGACCTTGTGGACAAAATGGACGATAACCTGCTGTGCATGATTACCAATGCCGAAACACGACGTATGAAAGACATGGCCCTTGAACGCCTTGACTATATGAGAAGAGCTTGTGCATCCAACCCGGAATCGGCTATTGTCAAACTAGGGCTAACAGTCGATCCGGAATTCACAGACCCCGATGAAAAGGAACAGAAAGAACACATCTGGTTCCGCATGAAAGGTTTCATCAGTCCCGACACATTCCAGGCAGAAGCACTGAACGAACCTTACTATATCAGTTCTTTACATTGTGGTGATGTAAATGTGTATCACGTCTCTGAAATCACTGACTGGCGCATCCTGACGGAAGACGGACAAATTTCTCCGGATGACATTTACCTGCTTAATTACACCGTTTCCGACTCTAAAAGCTGACATCACACCAATGTGCTTGCAGCCTTCCGTCTATTTTTAGTAACTTTGCAAAAGTTACTAAATCCACTCACTCATGAGAATTCTGCTTGCCATCGATTCATTCAAAGGCTGCCTTTCTTCCGAAGAAGTAGAGGTAGCCTTTTCCCACGCCCTGACCATCCGCGGGGCAGAAGTCCGTTCCCTCCCCATGTCCGACGGAGGCGAAGGGATGCTTCCAGCCTTTATCACCGCCCTCCACGGGCAACTTCTCCAAGCGGAAGTACACGACCCGCTGATGCGCTCCGTCACCGCCTGCTACGGCATTGCTCCCGATGGAACCGCCGTCATTGAAACTGCACAAGCCTGCGGACTGACATACCTGTCTGCCGAGGAACGCAATCCGTTAGTGGCTACCACCTACGGCGTAGGCGAACTCGTGGCACACGCCATACAGCGCGGATGCCGGCGCTTCCTCATCGGACTGGGCGGAAGCGGTACGAGCGATGCCGGAAAAGGCATGCTTCAGGGCCTGACCGATTCCCTGACTCCCGGCGGCACGATAGAAGACGTGTTGAACGGTCCCCTGTCCGGCTGCCACTTCATTCTGGCCAGCGACGTACGCAATCCGCTCTACGGACCCGAAGGAGCCGCCCAAGTTTTCGCCCCACAAAAAGGAGCCACTCCCGAGATGGTGGAAGAACTGGACCGACGCGCCCGTCAGTTTGCCGAAGAATCCGCCCGACGCATGGGCAGAGACGCATCCTTCCAACCCGGTGCCGGAGCTGCCGGCGGACTGGGATACGCTTTCCTGCAATACTTTCAGGCTACCACCCAATCGGGGGCCGACCTCCTGCTCGATCTCTGCAAATTCGACACTCTCCTGACACATACCGACCTTGTCATTACCGGTGAAGGACATGCCGACCGTCAGACACTCATGGGCAAGCTTCCCGAACGAGTAATGCGGCGGGCACAGGCACAACATGTCCCCGTCTGGCTGGTAGCCGGAAAAGCCAGTGATACCGAATCCCTGCTAAATGCCGGATTCAGTCGGGTAGATAGCCTCACGCCCGACGGTATGCCCCTTGAAGAAGCCATCCGTCCGGAAGTCGCCCGTGAGAATATCCGCCAGTGGGTAGAAGCCGTATGGAATCAGCTGAAAAAGTAGTATCTTTATCCTGAAATGCACACATCCAAATTCCTAAAAACATGAAAATTTATTCATTACTGTATCTGTTGCTGTTTTCCTTTGTGACAATTTCTGCATGTAAGCCATCCCGTACAGCTCAGACGGAAAAAATGAAAGAAATGGAAAAGAAAGAGCTGAAAATGCTCAAGAAAGCCAAACCTGAAATCAGTGAATCAGAAGGCGACACTATAGAAGACTATTATGGCACCTCGCGTGAAGGACTGATCAACTGGGTACTCACCGACACCGCCACCCTCTCTTATCCTTTCACCCGAAGCATCGAAAAAAACTATGTCACCATTGCCACCTCAGACGACAACCTCCTGCGCATTTATTCATGGAACACCGGTCTGGGCGGAACCATGATTCGCTGGGACAACCTCGTCCAGTACAAAAGCGGAGACGAAGTAAAGTCTGCCCACCATTCGCTTGATATGCAGCTCCACCCCCAAGATAGCACAGAATCAGAAATAGACTATTGCAGTTTAATCGATACCATCTATACCCGTCCTTGTACAGACGGAAGCATGCTCTACATAGCCTATAGCTACTTCAAAATATCAGGCGACTACTCTTTGCGCTCCCTGGTTGCCATGCAAATAGAGAACGGTAAACTTGTCGCTGCCCCCCGGTTCGTACGTCAAGGAAAACGCACAGACAACCTCCGCCTTGAGCATACCGTAGGCGACTGGTACTTTCTTTCCAATCTGGGTGAAGGATGGAACTGGCTCTTCCAGTACGACGAAAAGGCACAGAACCTGTACGTAGCCACCACAGACAGCATCAACAGTCTCACCGACCGATATGACATCTACCATTTCAATGGCACCGACTTCGTCTATCAGAAAACCGACGCTCCTTTCTGGCTGCATCCCCAACTGCACAACTACGAACGGTTAGCGTTGTTCTTCAGAACGAAAGATTACATGATACGCATTGACAACCTGGGCGGAGAAACCATGCGATATGCTTCCTGGGAAAAAGGAAAACAGATGTCAGACAAACCCGACCTGGTACTGACCGGTAAATTTATCGAGAAAGACGGGTCGTTCATATTTTCCGAAGGAAGCTACCGCTATCTCATTGTTCCCGATACTTACAAGTACATGTTGAAAGTACAGCACAACAGAAAAACCATTCTGCAACAAACTCAAGAAGCAGAAGAATAGTGCTATGTCTGCGCTGACTTTATAAAGCAAACAACCGGGGCCGGCGGCACAACCTGTTACAGTTGTCCGCCAAGGCCCCGTTGGAAAACACAATACCTTCCATCTTCATCACTCCCCAGGCTTCGTGAGTATGCCCAAACAGATGATAACGGGGCTTTACTTCCAACACCTGCCGGCGAAGCGGTGCATTCCCCCAATGCGTTCCGGCCGACTTGTCCAGTAACATCACCGGAGGCTCGTGCGTAAGGAGTACATCCACCCCATCAGGAATTAAACTTTCCGGATGATTGTAAGCCAGACCGAAGAACCTCACTCCGTCGATCACGCACCCACGGTCTTGCAGAAAGTGGATCCCGTCGGGCAGGTCCTCAATCCCCTCCGCATCCCAGAGGCACAAATCATGATTCCCTGTCACAAATAGCTTATGAGGATACGGAAGTCCTGCAAACCAGTTCAGGAAGTCAAGTACCTCCTCTTCCGTCCCGTTCTCTGTAAAATCTCCGCAATGCACCACTACATCCGCCTCCGGAAGTTCCGTCAGCCGCGCATGCTGATTATGCGTATCTGATAATTGAAGAATTCTCATTGAATTGAAATATGAATGTTATCAGTTTCTGTTTCACCCTCTCCAAACACCTTATAATCGGAAAGCCCCAGCTCCTCATACCTATGGCCTGATTCCTTATGAATAGAAATGATCCCTATCCGAGGTTTTACAGCCTGGCATACCTCTCTTAAAGTCTGTACATCGGCATGACCACTTGTGTGAAAACCATCTTTTACTCCATCGTATATCCGACCTGGGAAAAGGCTGCGAATACGAATTACCTCTTCATTCGCACTTTCTGAATCTGGCTCTACGTACCCGCTCCACATAGAATAAACCAACCAAGGCTGCTCGTCATTATACACGTCAAGCATTCCCTTTATCAACCTGAAACTACTTGCACGGACAAGCATAAGAAATCCCATAGACTGAAGTTTATCTTTCACCTTCTTCGTCCGATAATTAATCAACTCAAACGCATCAAACCGAAAGCAGTCCGACTTTTTCCCTGCATACCTCGTAAAAATATCCAATATGCTTTTCTGGTATTTATCCACAATAAATAGGCGTTTCGTGTCTTTGCAGGCCTGATGAAACGCTGCCAAGCGTTCCAAGTCCGTTGAAGAACAAAGAGCAAATACATACTTGTGCATACGTAAAGCCTGAATCACATGACGGGTTATCTCACCTTCCGTGAGCACATGCTCTTGCTTCCGGCCAAGCATCGTGCCTTCGGTAATAAGCACATCTACGTTTTCAATCCATGTTTCTAATGTAGGAAACAATCCTTTCCCCAAGAAGCCATGTCCGCGGAAATCGCCTGTGTGCAATATTCTCTTCCCTTCACATTCAATCAGCAACATATACGCATCGAAAGCTGAATGGCTCACAAAATACGGTGTAACGAATATCTTGCCTTTGCCAGATACATCCATGCGTCTGGCGGTATGGTAAGTGTGCATTCTTTTCACCGCTTCCACCAGCTTTGTATAATCACCGTGAGCCATCAAGGCCTCATACTTACCAAGCAACACTTCTTTGGCGCCCGCACCAAGGTATTGCGGCACATAAGCCGGAACCAGATGATGCAGTCCGACATGGTCACCATGATAATGCGTATAGAACACCGCATCTGCCCCTTCAGTGATTTCCGCCATTTGTCCGGCTGTCAGTTCCACTTTTCCCGTCCCCGGAAGATTGCTTCCCAAGTCAATCAGTACCTTACATCCTTCCGTCGAGATTTCCGTAATACACCCGCCTATCTGGTTGGCCCCCCGATGAATCGTGATGTTCATAGTTTCAAGAGCGGTTTCTGTTCGTCCATGATGCAGATGCACGGCTGCCCGATTTCGTCACACGCCTTCTTGAAACGCTCCATCTCCGGACCCGCGTATGCCAGATAGAATTCAGGCTTCTCAATCGGGATTTTTACACCCTCAAATTCTTTCGACAAGATTCCAAACTCTACCTTTGCCGACAATACACCTTCCATTTCCTGTATAAATTCACGATATCCCTTGTCGCTCCCTAAGGTATCCTTAAACTTGGCGATGTGATCTTGTACTCCAGACTTCATATTTTTATTAAAAGAGCCATCCCCTTGCAGCCCCGTAGCCCCTATTCCCTTTTTCAGTTCAATGACAGCCAGCCGATAATTCTTTCCTGGCTGTACGGCAATGAGGTCAAAGCGAGGATGAGAATATTCATTCGAATGATAGCTGACACTTTCATCGTCCGTAACCGAAAACTCAATATCTATCACAATGAAATCAGTCTCTTCCCTTTTCCGGTTACACACCGATATTTTCTGTTGCAGCAATCTTTCTTCATGCGCCCCATTCGATTCTTCCAACAACTCCTGATTCCATTTATCCATTACCTTTCCTGCCTCCTTAAAATATGCTTCCGGAGTTTCAATCTTCATCAATCCATCACTTTTTGCTTTCAAATCCGCAAAGACCTTTTTAGCCTCGACCACAGACAAGCATTGTTCTTTCCCAATCTTTCTTTTACGGAGCTCTGCCTGTTCGTCATTAGCCATGAATTCCATCCAAGTCCTTGGAATATTCTGATGCTCTTTTTTGAGATAAAAATAGTTAGAATCAAAATTCTTTGTCCGTGAAGTGATTTTTAATATCCGCCCTCCTTTGTAATAAACATGCACCTCATTACCTCTCAAGTGGACATCAAGTTTTTCATCTATCGGTACCTCAGGATTGTTGACTGTGTCATTCGCATAGGCTATAAACCCAGCCCATCTGCCTTTGCCCTTCCAAATACGGTGGTCCTTAAACTCACCTCGTCTAATATATGCCATATTTTCAATATTTTACGATGATATCATTTATATCTTTTCCACGTAGCACAAACCCGCTTCAGCAGACTATCCTTCAACTCCTGTGGTTCACGCACCTCCACCTTTTCACCCATGGCCAGCAATTGGCTCGTAAGCTCCGGAGTGAGGCACAAATAGTATTCAAAATCACTATACTCTCCCTCTTTCACCGCTATTTCCTGCTGGGAAGAATGCAGCGGAAGCGAGCGCATGTACTCCACGTGAACCCCATACACCCGAAGCACCACCCTTTGAGGCTGTAACGCTTCATTCACAAAAATCCCTACCGTATGCGCATAATACCTTTCCGCCTCAAAATCGTCAGGCATCAAAAAAGAATCCTCTTCCAGCTGCATAGCCTGAACTCGGTCCAGAGAGACATTTCGGATTCCATTTTGCTCCTCCAGATAACCAACTACATACCAGCGCTGGTGATACACCTTCATCGCATACGGATGAAAATGAAAAGTCTGTCGGTTCCCCTTGAACGGCTGGTAATCAATCTGCAACTTTTTATTCAGCTGCATAGCCTCCATCACCAGCTGCAAATACTCCCCACCCGCGGGAATCTCCTCCAGTAAAATCCGGTCTTTCATGTTTCGGCCCGCATCAATCATGTTCGATACGGTAAATGAATTCAACAGCCATTGCCGGGTCTTATCACTTTTCAGCAATTCAGGAGAAGATACATAATATTTACAGGTTGACAAATCACACTTTATCTCCACATCAAACAATTCGGCAATAGCCTCCCTGTGTACATGAAACGTTCGTTTTGCAAGCGGATTTCCATCTCCCATACAACTATGCTTCCAACGGTCAGCAATCTCCTCAAAAGTCAGCCCGGGGTGTTGTAGAAGTAAATTGAGCAACCAAATATAACGGTTAAACGTCTTACTAATCATTTTCTCATCTGTTTATCATTCAGTATCAGCAGCCATACATTCTAAAATGACTCTGTCGCAAAACTAAAAATAATATCTGCAAAAACACTGCACACCCCGAAAAAATAAAAAAATATCCGCTTTTTATCGACTATGCAGTGTAATTGCATACCCCCTTACTTATTTTGCCCTCCGAACCATTAACTCCTAAAATTATGAACAAAAACAAGAATCAGAAGCGAAAAGTAGCCCTATCTCAAAAGAAAGCCCTCACCACACTCCAGTTTCAGGCTGAATGGGGACTTAAACAGCTCAATGGCCGTGAAAGTATCCTCCAGCAGCAACTTAGTAATGAACTCACTCTCATCGAACAACTGGATTTAACTCAGGACCTACTTGCCATCCAGAAATTTACAATCCACGTACAGCAACATGTACATGCGCACCCACTCTCCGGACAAGGAGATTTCACCAAAAGCCTTGTTGCCATCACCTTGGGAATCGTTCCTATAGAATCAATATCCCCCGATGCCACTTTCCTTCCATGGTCCGAACTGGCGCAAAAGAAAATGCTCAGTCTCTATTATCCCGAAGAAGCAAGAAATGCCGTCGTCGCATGGGCTGCTCAAAATGGTTACCAGACTTCCACCTACTTAGGCACGCCAATCGTGAAGTTCAAACACATTTATTTAGTGATTAAAAGGGGGCAATAAATTGATAAGGGCAACCCCCTACATCCGCCTCACCAAAGCCGTATCCACCGTTCCGACGAGTTTCCCCCGCACAGGCTAAGCAAACAGCAGATGATAAGAACGATAACTAAGGTCATCAACCAGATGACCACTTCTTTTTTATCAATTGCTTTCATTGTCTTTCCTCTTTTTCTGCAATTATACATTAAGCCATATTATCTCTTGCATTTGGTGAAAACCCGCAACCTGAACTGGTGCGGCGGAAGCGTCTCATTCGGGTATATCCCCCATTTAACCTCCGCATCAGGTGGCAGCTGTAAAAAACATTCATGCACCACGTCCATTGCCTCCGTCGTTTCCTTGTCGTCCGACCAGTCCGCATTCTCTATTGAGAACACAGCCATCGCCACCTCATCTGCAGACGAATATTTCACCGGCAGCTTCTTCCACCAGTCCTTCACTTCCTTCCTCAGGAAATCCAGACTACCGGCAAGCATAAAAAAGTCGATGTGTTTAGAAGGAGTCGGAAACTGCAGGAAAGTCCTGAAATCATTAAAGTCGAAGGTAATCATGCAACGACGAAGCACCATCCCCAAAAGCGAATCCGTAAACTCGATTATCTTCCGGTCCGCTTCCTGATACACTTCCGTAAGCATGGCATACCGGGAGTCATCATAATCCACTGTATAAAGAACGTCTGCCATCGGTTCCAACGCCTTCAGCAGACCTAAAGCATTCTTCCGCTTTTCCGCTCCTTCCGACGAATGGGGAATCGTTGCCACCAGAATAATTGCCTTGTTTCCCACCTCTCTGGCCTTCTGCAGGAAAGACCTGATACACCCCTCTCCTGTTCCTCCACCAAGGCATACCACAAACACCGCCACAAGTCTGCCTCTTAATACACCCTCTATTGCAGGGAAAGACTTACTGCACTCATACTCCGCAAGAAAACGGTCCTTACCGCTGCCCAGCCCTTCCTGTCCAATCAGGTATTTGCCGCACAAGGACAATTCGTCCATTTCCTTCCGGTTCATGCCAAACGCATGCAGTTGCACATCTGGCAGACAGCATTTCCGCATCTGGTCTACCACACGACCTGCTCCCCCGCCAATGCCCACTATGGATGCAAAACGTCCACTTCCCGGAATCAGCGGTCTGTAATCGAATAGCTTATCTGAATTCTCTTCCATACATTTTTTCTTTTAATGATTTTCATAATGTATGGCAAATATACACCTGGAGGTATGCCATATAGGGGGATATGAAGAAAAAAAATATGGTAAGACGTCAAACTTCAGACAACAAGGACAGTCCCTTTACCGTCAAAAGATATTTCTGACGAGGATGACGCGGCTTGTCGGGATACAACAAAGTCACAAAGCCATCTTCTACAGCAGGGAAAAGGTAAAGAAGAAGAAAATTATCCCTTCCCTTTAACTGTAATTTCTCCATCATCATTTTTACGGACATCTGCTCCCTCCCAATCACAGCTACCAAACGTTCTATATCAGGGTTATCTGTATGAACCTTGTCCTGAACTTGTCCTGAACTTGTCCTGTTTTCAAGGTTTCTGCCAAGTTAGGCTAGTTCTTCCATTCAGCGGGAGGAGCAATATGAAGATAACGATTGCGCAAGTCCCATTGGTCTCCCAATAACAGATTCCGGAAAAAACACTCCAAATATATAGGTGCATAATCAATACCTTTCTGTGCATTCTTGTAATTCGCTCTCACCAATGCATTACGGAAATACCAGGAATGATTAGCAAACAGATTGTTACTCACATCAAAGCCAATGGAACGTAAATATAAAATCGTAAAAACAGCTGTAGTACGCGTATTCCCTTCTCCAAAAGCATGAATCTGCCACAAACCCGAAACAAACCGTGCAATATGAGCAACAATCTCATCCGCTGAAAGTCCTGCATAACTGAAGTTTCGCTCCTGTTCCAAATCATAGTCTATGGCTCTCCGTAAATCTTCCCAGTTCAAATAACTGACAGAATCCCCATTCAGCACCCATTCTTTTTTCATGATATCATATTCCCGTACTTGTCCAGCAAACTTCAAAACCCCCTCAAATATTCTTCGGTGCAATGAAATATATCCATTTGTACTAAAATCCAATGTGCGTGTAGACAGAATCTTCGTAATATTAGCAGAGACCTTGTCGGCCTCCTGCTTTCCCTCGTCATCCGGCTCACGATTCGTTTTTGACTGATAATAACTCTTTATCTGTTCACGCACTTCATCAATGGTCATTTCACCTTCAATATGCCTGCGTGCCATATCTTTCAGATATTCAGAGGGCTTCAGACCGTCTACAGCCTGAAGTCCAATTGCAGTCCGCCAGGCATACGCACGTTGCTGCCTGTCCGGCTCACTTTGTCTTATATATTCATCAAAATCAGTCATGGTTTTTCGGTCTTAAAATTATCATTATAAATCTTATTTAATTTACAGTCATAGAGATGAATAAATATATCATAAATTAAGCTCTGACCTAAATTTCTCTTTAAAAAGTCTGTAGTCTTTATCGTTAAACTGCTCTTTCATACTTTCCAAAACACGTTTTTCCGTTTCGGGACTCCAATATATTTTCAATCTCTCTTTAGCTCTTGTAATAGCTGTATAGAAAATATTGTGACTTATCATTTCTTCAATTTCATTAGTAATCACGACTTTCACGGAATCATATTCCAATCCCTGAGCCTTATGGATAGAAACAGCATAAGCTATCTGAAACGGAACAATAGAGCCCAAATCATCATCATCTTCATCACCATCATTTTGAAGTTCTACCTTAAAGCAGATAACAGAAGTATTTTCAGCCACAGAATCCAGCAGTACTAAATCTAACCCCAATACATCTAGCTCATTGACAACCATATATATTTCTATCGTGAAATACACACCGTCTTCTTTCTCCTCTATAGCCAAAATCTTTCCTTTCAGATTATTGTAAATCAAAGGAGAAAATCTGTTTGATTCATTAAACAAAACGGGATCTCCTACTTTATAAGTCTGTACTCCGATTCTTACAGAAGGATTGGGATTATTGCTTTGCAGAAACTTATTTATGTTATTAATTCCATACAAACCGTCATAATTCAAGCAAAGTACAATCTCATCCTCCCTACTTTTTGATAATATGGAATCATCCAAAGCTGATGAAAATCCATACTTAGTAATAAATTCCAATCTGTCATCCGTAATCCGTCGTACCTTATCCCAAACTTCTTTCAAACCATGATCCGTCGTACGATATGTAGAAGTCAGTTCAACTACAGCACTTTTAGGCATAATAAAATGGGCAATACTAAACCAATTACCAAATAATATGGACTCAATCTGGTATACATCCCCAACCAACAGCAGAAGCTGAAAATTTGATTTCTCTAACACTTTCACCATATCTCTGTTACTGACAGTACTACATTCATCTACACATAAAATATCGCATTCCAGATTAGAACTGCTAGTCGAAAGATATTTTGTAATTGTCATAAAATCTGCATTATCAGCCGTCACTTTACGGCGAAGATTTTCTACCGCAGGATTTGTGTTTGCTAAAAAAAGTTTATGCTTATCTTTAAAAAATAAAGAAATATAATTTATCATCATGGATTTACCCGTACCAGCCGGACCATAAATAAGAGCAACTTTAGAATCTTTGAACAAAGTCTTTATTGCCTCTTTCTTTTCTTCACTATCTATATTAATCTCCGGAGTTTTCATCCAAGATTCCACTGAATTGACGTAGTTTCTAATCCCACTTTCTGTATGCTTCAACAAATTTGAGATTATATCTCGAACATGGTCTTCATATTCTTTAATATAAAAATATCCTTTATACGACTCAATACGCAAATGCTGATGTTTTCTGTATAACACATCATTATACCTTTCTGCTAAAATCTCCGGCTCCTCAAAGTGCTGCACTTCACTTGCAGGAGTATACAATGCTCCGTTACGCTCTGTATTGTTTTTTATAAATCGAGCAAACAATTCATGTTTGCGACCGGAGTAGTCTATACAATAGAACAAATCAGAAATTGAAGGATTATGGTTTACCAATGAAAAATTAAATGGAATCTTATCAAAAGGAATGCACTGA
>CAMFND010000029.1 GCA_945965395.1 uncultured Bacteroides sp. | reverse complement strand
GACGTATATGCCTTATTGTTTTTCTTCATCGTCTCCATTAACGGATTGATACTTATACACATCTGCAAATGGAGAATGGCATGTAGCCGTATATGCCTGATTGTTTTTCTTCATCGTCTCCATTAATGGATTGCTACTTATACACATCTGCAAATGGAGAATAACATGTAGCCGTATATGCCTGATTGTTTTTTCATCGTCTCCATTAATGGATTGCCACTTCTACACATCTGCAAATGAAGAATGACAGGTAGCCGTATACACCTTATTGTTTTTCTTCATCGTCTCCATTAATAGATTGCTACTTATACACATCTGCAAATGGAGAATGACAGGTAGCCATGTGTGACTTATGTTTTTCTTTATAGTTCTCCATTAGTGAATTGATATTTATACACTTCTGTAAATGGAGATTTTAAGATATCTGTATCTGGAAAGGTGCGTGCTCCCTTCGCTTCCGGCTATCCTTATTTTAATATCCAGCTATATTGCAATTCTGTGATAGCATTATCCGGCTAGCGTATTATACGGCTATATACAAATATGGCTACACTATAATTCATGGTTGTGATGGAGATGGCTCTTCCCATCCGGTAACATGACCATAATACCACGAGAAAAAAAGACGACGCCCACAGAGAAAAAACGGATGGAAGGGACGGTTACAGAATGACAGATTTCAACAAATAGCCGGCTGTTTTTGGAGACAAGCTCGGATCTGAAGTTCCGGTCAATCAGCCGTCAAAGGGCTGTTCAGGTATATTATGCCATCAGGTACAAGAATGTTTGTTATGGTAGTTTTCTCCGATTGTCATTAGGGAAAAAGGATTTCAAGGTATCCTGTTTGTTGGTATTCCGGCTGTTTGGTAATCAGGTAAATAGAAAGTCCGGTACATGTGAATTTAGGAGATCATCCCAGATGGTAATCTGTTAAAGAGTTTTTTGGAACATTTGAAATACCGATAATAAAAACGAAATCAGGTATATGGACGCTGTCATACACCCACAACCTGCCATACCTCTATTCCGATAATTATATATGGTTATCCGTGTATATCGCTATATCCTTATTCCGATAGAAGGGCGTATCGTTATCGTCGTATCTCTATATCTAAACATATGGCTATGTGCGTATCCGGCGGTATCATCGCCTTTCCCATCCGGGTCTGTCACAGGTTGGATAAGTTTTTAATCTGAAGGTAACCAGCCTGATGGTATAGGAACATGAAGAACTCTGTAATCATGGCATTTACCCGGGCAGAGAAGCCACATCTTTTATTACCGAATTCTCGGCGTTGTTTCGTCCATGTGTGAAGAGGAGTTTTTTTCATCGCAACGTTCCTTTCACATACCCAAGGGGGGGAGTGAGTCCAGCCCTGCTTCGGCTTTCTTTTTCTTTCCCATATGACAAAAACTAACTATCCATGACTATTCCTGCCAGTGGACTGGTTCTGTTTAGCAGGTATCTTTTTTTCTTTACATTCGTATCAACGAACATTAAAAATTGAGCGTATGGAAATATACTACATTGAAGCCGGTGTCCTTGAGAGGATGCTGACATGCTTCGAGAATCTGTCCACACATGTGACAGATTGTATGAGAGAAAACGTTGTAAGGAACTCGGAGAATGACTGGGCGGTCAGGATGTCTGCCTGCTCCTTAACATCTCACCGTATCTTGCTTTCTTTTGATAGGTAATGAATGATTCAAACCTATGAATTCCGTTTATCCCTATCCTAAAAAAAGTTTTATTCCCTTCTTTCTTCTCCTTAACTTATTCAATATCAAATTCTTTCTTTAATAACTTAAAGAATACATTGTTTCTATTCGATGCAAGTTCATAAATGTCTTCAAAGGAATATAATTCTATCCTAATATCCATTTTATTTCTCGGATTATCATCCTTAGAAAAATTGTCCTCAAAGTAATATGAATTTGCCAGGAATGGGATAGGTTTATATCCGCCACTAAAACTATTGGATGTCAACTCCTTGTCTATATCGGATTTTCTAGCAAGAATGATACCTGTATATTGTACTTGCTCCGTATTCACAGTCCAATTCAATGTTTTATGTGGATGCTTATAAAAATCGTGAGCGTATCTTTTAACCTGTGCTATCATTCCTTCTTTGGTATTTCCTGCATTATGTGCGTTTGTTGTTGATTTTAACTCAAGGATCAGAATTTGTTTTGTTTTTTCTGGGTCATCAGCCCAAATGTAAACATCTGACAAAGGTTGCCCTGACTTGGTGCTTTTAACTTTGAAATCGTTTGAGAATGTTGTGAACTTGTCATCAAGAATCCAAAGATTATGTAAATGATTGATATTTGAAGAATCACTTAAAGTTGTTCCTCTTTTAATAAAGAGTTCATGTACAGAGCTTTCTAATTCTGATTTATCATTTCCGTCTTCATCAAATTTTTGAATTAACATATGCAAACGTTTCAATACACTTTCTCGATGTTTGACATATATATGCAAACTTGAGTTTAAAAGCTTATAACATTCTTCAGAATCACTAAAAAGTTTATCTTCTTCATTTTCGAACTCTCTATCTATTTGATTCCAGAACTTTTTCTCTATCCTACTCTTCTCGTCAATAGCAGATTGTACAATATCTTTCTCATTTACTATCTTTTTATCATCGATAATATTACTATCTTCAATAAATGTCTCAAGCGAGGGGTACTTCTTTTTGAAATTCTTTAAATTACGCTTTGTCTCCTTTTGGTTGTTCTCTATAATAGAGCTAAATTCAATATCCAAGATCTCATTTATTTTCTTATTTATTTTTAATATATCATCAACTGGGATTTCTATTTTTTCGCCTTTTGTGTCGACATGTTCATCGAAATATTCCGATGTTAAATACAATAAATAACCGTCATTATTATCAATTGAATAACTTAATTTTCCATTGGATAAATCTGCTTTCAAGTTCCTTGCAAAACAGGTTACCGGATTCTCTCCATGCATTTGTGTTCCTTTTTTTATCAACCATAGCATAAAAGATTTATTACCCTCTGCGAGATTGATTTCAAAAGGTTTTCTTTCTGTTTCAGATTCAATATTTCCTTTTTTTACAGTAACATCCTCTCCATTGAAAATAATATTTACTACAAGCTGTTCATTGGTTACAATGAATGGAAAAAAAGTTTCTATAAACCATTGTTTAAATGCTTTTGAGTTTGGGTATTTATAAAAAAAAGTTTTTGCTCGTCCTAATGTGTTTTGTTTGTTTAAGTATGCTGTCAGCTTGGTATAGGTATCTTTTATTTCTGGCATCTCTTCTACAAACTCATCAAAATTAAAAAGTCCATCAGATGTATTTGGATATGGAATGGTTCGCTTTTGATATGTACCATCTTTATCCTTATACACCGTTTCATATTCAGATGAGTCGGTAAAGTATACAATAGCCAATCTCCCTTGGCCCAAAGGATGGAAATTAAACTGCTCCTTTTCCAGGTTTTTTTTATCAAGTTCTTCAAAATAGAGACGATTTTTTTCTGTAAAGCCTTCACCATTATCCCTTAATTCGATTTTACATTGATTTTCATCAAAAGTAATATTCAGGTCTAGCTGAGGGATAAAATTCGTTTCTTTATTTTGCCGAATTAAAACGGCATGTATGGAATTGGAAATTATCTCTCTTAATAAAAGAAAGAATTTTTCACGGCTATTCTTATATTCTTTCTCTGCCCTGTATTGAACGTTTGATTTCTGTTCCATGATGATACTACAATTTTTTGAAGGCTATTTATTTCATATAAAATAAACTCAACATATATTCTACTTGACGATAAAAGATCACTTGGCCACTTCAACCGACATCTTACGGAATTCCTTAAGCAAACTCCTTAATTCCAACGTAGCTTTACGTGCTTTCATACCTGCCACATTGTTGCCTTTGGAAACCAGCTGTTCCACATCTTTTTGAAAACGGCAAATTTTCTCTGAATGTCAACAAGAAGTTTGTTTATATCCTTAAAAAGTGTTTATTGACCAGTGATTTTATAATCATAGTTACAAAAATAAGATTTAAATTCCAAATAATTAAATGTTCCAGTCTCTTTTTATTGAAAAGACTACGAAGGACACATAAGGTTCAGGAGCAATTCCTCGTTTGGAACCACTTGTTGAAATCGCAATGATAAAGTTCTTAGCCTATATGGAGCACTCCAGAGGTTTTATACTCATTTTTTTGATACTTATTTTGTACGGTGGGGATTTTTTCTTTACCTCTTTCGCATGACAATAGCCGACTATCCATGACTATTCCTGCCAGTGTGCCGGTCGTGCTTGCCTCTCATGTTTTTTTCCCTTATATTCGCTCCGACATTTAAATGAGTTGAAAATATGGAAATATGCTACATCGAGGCCGGTGTCCTTGAGAGGATGCTAGCACGTGTCGAGAGCCTGTCCACACATGTGGACAGATTGTATGAGAGAAACCGCTGTAAGGAACCCGGCGAGTGACTGGACGGCCAGGATGTCTGCCTGCGCCTTGACATCTCGCCGCGTACCCTGCAGACCCTCCGCGATACTGGACGGCTGGCGTTCACCCGCCTCCAGCGGAAGTTCTATTACAAACCCGAGGATGTGGAGAAGCTGATGACCTACGTTGGCATCAGACGCAAGGAGAAGGCGGTGAGGGAAAGAAGAAAGAACGGATACCTTTAAAGAACGGAAGAAATGGAAGGAATTATCGATAAGGAAGACGGGCGCATCCGCAGGTTCTTCGCCCTGCTGGACAATATAGAGAAAAAAGTGGAACGTCTTGCCTGTGACAACCGTCCTCCCTTCAACGGGGAACAGTTCCTGACCGACAGGGAGCTTTCCGAGACATTGAAGATCAGCCGCAGGTGCCTGCAGGATTACAGGGACCAAGGACGGATTCCCTATATCCAGCTCGGTGGGAAGATCCTGTACAGGCAGTCGGACATCGAGAAGCTGCTGGAGGAGAATTATCACCCTGCATTGGTATAATATCGTATTCAAGTTTAAGGATTGCCGCCGGAATTGCATTTACGATTCCGGCGGCAATCCTTATTTAGTCGGCGGCTTCCTTGCCGGCCGCATCCGCGGACTTTCTTCTTTCCATCAGCCGGTCCATGTCCGAGGATATCTTCCGGTCGGTGACCTGGGCGTAGACCTGCGTGCTGTCGATGTTTGTATGGCCCATCATCCTGGCGATGCTCTCTATCGGAATACCCGCGGTCAGCGTCAGGGTCCCGAACGAATGCCGGGCCATATGGTAGGACAGGTTCTCCCTCATCCCCAGTGCCACGCCCATCCCGTGCACCTCGTACCAGAGGACGTCGCGGACAGGCAGCGGGAATACCGGCTTGCCCTCATCCGTGGTGTTGTAAAGCTCCAGTATCTGTTCGGCCACGGGGTGCAGCGGGATGAACGCCTCCACGTCCGTCTTGGCCCGGCGGATGCGGATATACCTTCTCCCTTCCGAGGTCTTCCCGATGTGCCGGGGATGGAGAGCCCTCGTGTCCGCGTAGGCAAGCCCGGTCATACAGGAGAAGATGAATGTCCTGCGCGCCAGCTCCATCATCGGGTCGGGCATCGGGGTCTCCATCATCCGCTTCAGTTCATTGCGGCTGATATGCCTTAGTTTAGGTGCATCTTTCTTCTCGTATGCCACATCTTCTATCGGGTTGGTCCGCAATACTTCCCGGTCCACGGCGATGTAGATGAGCCGGTTGAGCCAGCACAGGCAGTGGTTCACATGCCCGTTCCTGTGTCCCAGCTCCTTCTTGAGAAAGAC
>CAMFND010000028.1 GCA_945965395.1 uncultured Bacteroides sp. | reverse complement strand
AAACAAATGCTTTCACTCAGTCAAAAATAAGATAATTATACCTAACCGCAGGATATTTTTTAGTGATTTGCATATTACAAAAGAATGCCGTATCATTGAGCCGTAGTTTTAGGCAGACAACGAACAGCCAAAAGGTGGCAGAAAAACGTTATTCTTGTAATCTAAGTTGTATCCTCTAAGGCTTTGACATATTATAACGCATTGAATTTGAAAGATATTGGGGAGTAGGTTCATAATCCTGCCTCTCCGCTGAAACCTAAGGCACCAGGTAGTAAAATCAATATAAATTCCGTAAAATCAACATTTCACGACACTTTTTCTTTTTATCCAATGGACAACCGAAAGACACACAAACCTGTATTTACAGAATCGAAAAGTCGAATCCATAAAGATTCTTTAAAGAAAAGCTTACTCTTTATTTTGATTTTACCTGCTTTATCGTTTCTTTTGCAACCAAAAACATTCAATTCTTTGACACATGAAAAAGCTACTATTTTGCTGCACTGTATTTTTGTCATTAGGAACACAACCTTTCTTCGCTCAGAAAGCCGTTGTTGAGAAGATTATTGAAATCGGACACCAGGATAATCAGGCCACACACCAGCTGGATATACTGACCAACCGTTTTGGCGGACGCCCCATCGGGTCGGATGCGTATGAGAATGCTGCCGAATGGATGGTACACGAATACAAAAAGTGGGGACTGGATGCCCAGTTGGAAGAAGCCGGCGAACTCTCTGTAGGTTTTAATCGCGGGCCCTGGTTTGGAAAGTTGTTGAGCCACGACCATGGAATGACCCTCCATTTCGCGACTCCTTCGTATACTTCCGGAACGAAAGGGGTACAGCGCGGCCACGTCTTGATGGAACCCCGTACCGACCAGGAATTCGAACGCATCAAACTCAAATTAAAAGGAGCCTGGGTACTGATTTCCGGCACAAACAACGGCTGGCCAATCGACCAGACGACACAGGCTGATTCTATCCGTCAGGCTATCAAACAAGAGAATAAGGAAATCGACCAGAAGAATGCCGAACTCCGAAAAAGGAACTGGGAGAAGGGTGAAAACAACAAGATGATTCCTTATAAGGAATTCCCGGCGCTTTACTACCATGAGATGGTTGAAGCCGGTGCCTTAGGATTCATTCAGTCATCAGAGGTACCTATCCGCGCGCTCTATGACCGGAAGATGATTGACAGCATGACGTTCGACAACCTGCCGGAAGTTCCTGACATCAAGCTCGACCGACATCAATTCGACATCATTGCTCAGATGGTAAAAGAACGGCGGGAAGACTTCCTGCTGGAGTTCGATATCCGCAATCATTTCAAGCTCGGACCGATTAAATACCACAACGTAGTGGCATCGATACGGGGCAGCAAGTACCCGGACGAGCAAGTCATCGTCTGCGGACACTTAGATGCCTTTGATACTGGTACAGGCGGCATCGACTGTGGCACAGGGATTGCTCCCATGATGGAAGCTGCCCGTATGCTGGCATTGTCGGGCGCCAAACCCAAAAGAACAATCCTCTTCATCGCCTTTGCCGGGGAAGAGTTCGGCCTGTTAGGTTCGAAAGCTTATTGCAAGAAACATCAGCAGGAGTTGCCGAAGATTGTCAACGTGTTCAACCGTGACGGCGGGCCGGAACCTCCCGTTGGAATAGCTGTCTCGCAAGCGATGTATGATGATTTCGTCAAGATAGCCCAACCCATCCAGAAGATTCGGGCAGACATTCCGTTTAAAGTGACCGTCCGCCCGCCCCGTAAACAACCGAAGGTAGCGGGTGGTACTGACTCGGAAGTGTTTGCCACGTATGGTGTCCCGACATACGGATTTACCACAAAAGATGTCAAAGGATATAATTTCAATTATGGGGAAATCTGGCATACGGAACGTGATCTGTTTACCAAGAACATCCCGGAATACCTGGAGCATACGGCAACCGTCACCGCCATCACTGCCTTAGGTGTAGCCAACCTCGACAAGCCTCTGCCGCGGGAAGGAGTCTATGAAGAGATTTGACAATGAAAAAAGATATAGATTTCTAAAAAACAGACACATTCTTTGTCTTTAATCTGCCTTTCCTTAATATTTACGCAAACAATTAAACCTGAATCCACATGAAAAATAAAATGGCCCTACTGGCATTGGCCGCCACAGCATGTCTGGGCACCACCGCAAACACACCTGTCCCCAGAAGCGTAGAAAACCCCTTCATTGAATCTGCCAACACCATGACACTCGACATTTCGAAAGTAGAACTGAGCGACACGGCTACGGTGCTTTATACGGACGCTTATTTCCGCCCGCACTACTGGATAAAAATCAGTTCCGAATCTTACCTGCAAGCCAACGGCAAGAAATATGCCTTGAAAGGTACACAGGGCATTGAAGCCGATTCTCTTTTCTGGATGCCCGAAACAGGAGAAGCCTCCTTCCGGCTGAGCTTTGAGCCCCTTCCCCGCGACACACGCTCGTTCGACTTCATCGAATCCGACTGCGACGAATGTTTCAAACTATTCGGTATCGACCTGACGGGCAAGAAGGTTCTCGACCGCCCGGCCGATGTTCCTGCCGAAATAGTCCGTGCTTCGGAAACCGTCCCCGATGTCATACCCGACCCTCAATTCAAGGTAGGTGAGACGGTGGTACACATGCACCTTTCTGGCTATCGGAAAGAACTGGCCAAGGAAGCCGATATTTACCTCAATACGCTAATGAATGGCCAGCAGCCCTATAAGGCTACCATCGACTCTATGGGTATGGCTGAATTCAAATTCTGGCAATACGGGCCTGCACAGGCTTTGCTCAGTGTAGGCATGATAAATAAACAAATATGGTTGGCACCAGGAGAGGAAATAGACCTCTATGTGGACATGCGGCGTAGCGGGCAGTATATTCTGAAACGTCGAACAGAAAAGAAACAGTTGCCGACATTCAAGAGCATTCCTTTCTGTTACTTCTCAGGTACATACGCCGGACTATCAGCTTCGTCTTTGTATTCAGACAAGTATTATGGCATGAATTTGTACACAGGCGAGTTTGCCGACTACAAGATGACGGCTGCCGAATACACACAGCATGTCATCAGCAGTTATCAGGCACTTTCAGACAGCATTACCCAAAGTAAGCTGCCGCCTGCAGGCAAGGAACTGGCCTTAATTAATTTAAAGCAGGAGGCAGTCGAGGCCATGGCACAAGGCGACTGGTTCCGCGAACATAATTACAGAAAAATACATAACCAATGGGAGCGCTCACAGCCCCTGAACATCAAAATCGACCCGCTGACAGCTGAAAATCGTGCGGAATTGTGCAAACTTTTCTCCATTGCCGACCCCAAACTGCTAATGGGAAAGGATTTGATAAGTTATGTATCAGCTGTATCTAGCCCTGATATCGCATGGCCTAAAGAAGCGGGCTTGGAAGGCACCTTTGCTTCCGAGTTGAAGCTGGTGTTGCCTTTGACACAGAAAGCTTCAAACGCTGTTCTCACTGAGGCCGATCTGAAAATACTGGATGATGTACAAAATCCTTTCTGGCGTGAAGCCTTGCTGAAGATGCAGGAAAACGCGCAAATCGCACTCAAAGCGGTAGAAGGAAAAGCCATTATCGAAAAGACACCCGAAGTTGTCCCAGACAAGCTCTTCGAAGCCCTCATCGCGCCCTACAAGGGAAAAGTCATCCTGGTAGATTTCTGGAACACCTGGTGCGGACCTTGCCGCATGTCTATCCGTGCCAACGAACCGCTGAAGGAACAAGAACTGAAGAGCGACAACCTGGTATGGATTTACCTGGCCAACGAAACGTCTCCCCTCGTCACTTACAAACAAGCGATTCCAAACATCAAAGGGAAACATTTCCGCCTGAACGACAAGCAATGGAAGTACCTTTGCGAACAGTTCAAGATTGACGGTATTCCTTCGTATGTACTAGTGGACAAGTCCGGACACTATCAGCTCCGTAATGACTTCCGTGACCATGAAGTCATGAAAAATACCTTGAAGGAAATGATTGAATAAACGCTAATCCAATTTGAAGAGGCTGGCCCAAATAAACTTCAAACTTATTTTGAGCCAGCCTCTATTGATACTATTAGAGTCGGTTAAACTTATCATCGCATTAACCTTTATATCATCAACTATATCAATGTTAGGTTTCATAGCTTTACAACCATTATACTTTGTTCATTCCAATATTCAGCAGGAAATCAAAACCTCTTTAGTCTGACTTCCAAGCAATCAAGACTCATTTTTTATACGTTCATTTAGCATATCGCAAATCTCATTTCCTTTCATCGTTAAATTAAGCGTAAGGATGGCTTCAATGGAGCCTGTCAATTGCAAACTAAATACCATAAGTTTTTTTATAAAATTAGACGTTGCTGGAGATTCCATCCTTTGTGATATATATTTCGTCTTATAGTCAACAGCTATGTACCTTGTATGATGCACCTTTATCAGCCGAAAAGATTTCACATCTGCAAATTTAACCACCTTATAGATACCCTTAAGCTGTACATATATCTCAACCCTATCCTTATATATGATTAAATATGGAATACGTCTTATAGAGTTATAGAAAGTAGTGACACACAAAAACAACCCTCCACCTCCAAAAAACATAGCACCTAACCAGCCTCCACAAATTTTTGTCATGATTTTACAACTATCATCTGCAATAATGAAAATTGCCCCTATGGCAAAAAACATGCAACATATAACTAACAGCAAGTTTTTCCATAAACTTTGATATATCTTTATTTCCACATCCATTATCTCTTAACTTAATATATTCAGGATTACGCAGTTTCTCCGTTTCTTTCATAATGAACGGCTTCTAAATGAAGTAAAAAGTTCTTCTGCCATCCAGCTCTTGTTCAAAATCTAAACTAATATCAGCAAATCATACATTTTGAAATTCAAGCCATAACATCAGTTTCACCACAAGTCCCCATGTCAGTATGCAATTTATAAAAAAGAAAGGAAAAAGACAAAACTTACACTTTGATTTGTTAAAAGCAAAATAAAACTAAGAAAACTTTCACTATCTTTATTGTCGCAAGAATAAAATGCCATTGTCTTTTAAATAATCTTTTATACCTTAGAAAAAAACATAATCATCAAATTACCATATATGTTAACAAATATTTATTCTTTAAATGAAGTATAAATGAATTTTCATATCTTTGAATATTACTATTATTCATCAAATCAAACATATTATACTTATATTTTTATGATTATCAACAAGATATAAATCTATCAGCACAGATGAAAAGAGAGAACAAGCAATATAGGAAATTATTAAAAGAACTGAGAGCTTCCCCCAAAAAAAGTAATATGGATGGAAAAATGGCAATCAGCAATATATGGTAAAGCATAACAATGCTTGCAACGCCCCCTGACAAAATTAAATCATCCGAAAATTCCTACAATAATAATTATTCGATATACAAGACCATCATATGTTCCAAAGCAACGAATCAAAAAAGACCTATTCTTATCTGTTAATAATCTTTACAATCATTATGTTTGGTATCGCGATCTATCTGCTAGCTACTCAAGGTAGCAGCCACGGAGTAGTATGGGGAGGTCGTTATGGTAATAAACTGGAAGGTACACTTAATGGTTATGGAGTTTTATTAATAGCCTGCGGCATGCTGTTATGTACACTATGCTGGTTATGGAAAAACAGGCCAAAAGGTTTTTCCATCTCAATGGGAGAAAGAAAAAACGTAGTAATCAGTAATGCCACAACAGAGCAAGCAAAGGAAATTCTTTCATCCGAATATTATCCAACAAAAATATGCATGTTTATAACCAATAAAACCAACAAACATACTTTGCAAATCATCAGAACCAATATCGGAATCTTCCAAATATTCTTATTTGACAAGAACAAACAAGCATTCCATCTCATCAGGTCTCATAAGGATACAGAATTTTCACTTGAACAGGTTTATAAGATAACAGATGATTATTTCTGCTCTCCCACTCTGTTGAGAAAAGAAAACTATATATGGCAGAAGAGCTCTTAAACCTATCCACTAAATCAAATATATTTACAGAAAACCCATATTATATTGAGCTGAATTCAGA
>CAMFND010000027.1 GCA_945965395.1 uncultured Bacteroides sp. | reverse complement strand
TGAAATACAAAAACCACAGTGTGGGATACATATTTCACACTGTGGGATACAAATCCCGCACTGTGGAACAGAGAATATGTCAAAGAACTTGGAAGAATATAAAAAGGCACCTGAAAGAATACATCAGCCCTTGTCATTTTTCACTTTAATGTAAAATGCCCTCGACACACATTTGCGCAGATAAAAAACAATCCATATTTTTGCGGAAGAATAAATGACAAATTCACTCACTATTTACACAAAAAGTACATGAATACTACATTGCTGTTTATGGGTATCGGTACCCAGGAATTTTTATTTCTTGCTTTAATCATCCTGCTGCTGTTCGGCGGAAAGAAGATTCCCGAACTGATGAAAGGTATTGGCAAAGGTGTAAGAAGTTTCAAGGAAGGCATGAACGAAGTGGAAGATAACCTGAAAGAAACAGACCAAAAGAAGGAAGAAACCACTTCGAACGAGAAAAAAGAAAAATAACTGCCGTGAAGCCAACGCAACCAACGGAACAGACTTTCTGGGACCACCTGGACGAGCTGCGTAAAACGATTATCCACATCGCTTGTGCGGTAATTGTGCTTATGCTGCTGGCCTTCTGTTTCAAAGAAGAACTTTTCGGCCTCATCCTTGCTCCCAAAGAGGGTGACTTCTGTACCTACCGTTTCTTTGCGTGGTTAGGAAGGATACTGCATATAGCCGGACTGGAAGCGGAAGCTTTGCCGGTAAAACTTATCAACACGCAACTTTCAGGACAGTTTCTCACCCACATGAGTGTTTCGTTCTATGCGGGTATTCTGCTGGCTTCTCCTTACATTCTCTATCAGCTTTTTCATTTTATTTCGCCGGCACTCTACCAGAATGAAAAGAAATATTCCCGCTGGCTGATATTCTGGGGTTATCTGCTCTTCCTGACGGGAGTATTGTTCAGCTATTTCCTGATATTCCCTTTTACATTCCGCTTCCTTTCGACCTATCAAGTGAGTCAAGAGGTGGAAAATACCATTCTGCTCAGTTCTTATATTGACACGCTGAACATGCTGAGCCTGATGATGGGTATCACGTTTGAGATTCCGATTCTTACCTGGCTGCTGGCCAAACTGGGCATCTTGTCTGCCGATTTCATGGCACAATACAGAAAACACGCCTGGGTTGTCGCAATGATTATCGCTGCCATCATCACTCCTACCTCAGACGTGTTTACTATGCTGATTGTAACCTTCCCCATCGTGCTTTTATACGAAGTCAGCATCTTTCTGGTGCGCCACACCGTAAAGAAAAGACGAACTAAAGGGGAAAACTAATCTGCTTATTTATAGAACGTCAACGTGCCGCCTTTTACCAAGTCATTGTGATTAATCCGGTAACCTGTTTTCTTGCCGCCAAGTTCTATCTTCTGAATATACCCTTCCGGTGAACCATTCTCCTTCTTTTCAATGACCAGCTTATCTTTTCCATAAAATTCCGGATTCAAACGGATGGTAATACGGTCGAAAGTCGGGTCGGTCAACGTATATTCGGGAACACCCGGACAGTCAGGGTAGAAGCCCATCATACTGAATACAGCCCAGGCTGACATGGTACCGGCATCGTCATTTCCCGGAATGCCGTCAGGTTTGGGAGTAAAGTACTTAGCCAGCAGTTCGCGAACGGTTTTCTGGGTACGCCATTCCTCACCCTTGAAGTAACTGAACAGATAAGGATAAGCAATATCCGGTTCATTGGCCGGGTCATAATAACCTTTGTCGAATACCATCTGCAGCTTGTCGATAAACTTCTTCTGTCCTCCCATCAGGCGAGCCAGTCCTTTTACATCATGCGGCACGTAGAAGGTATAGTTCCAGGAATTACCTTCGTGGAATCCCGGACTCGGTTCAAAGTTCTGCCCCTGAAGCGGATCAAATGGAGAATAGAATTTTCCGTCCGGCAAAATAGGACGAAGTGTTCCGAATTCCTTGCAATAATAATGCTTGTATCCCATAGACCGTTTGTAGAACAAATCGGCATCCTCTTTCTTTCCCATGCTCTTTGCCAGCGTATACAAAGCATAATCGGCAATGTAATATTCCAAGGCATGCGATACGGAGTTATCGAACTGTTCCATCAAAGGTACATAGCCTTTGCTCATGTAATCGTCGTTGTCCGGACGCATCAGGTTTTCCTTTCCAGGAAGAGTAGCCGACTTGCGCATAGCCTCATAGGCTGTTTCCATATCAAAGTCGCGCAGACCCTTCATCCAGGTATCCACAATCACCGGCAAACTGGGGTCACCTTCCATAGTGAGGGTTTCACGTCCGTACAACTCCCATTTAGGCAACCACCCATGCTCCTTGTACATATCGATCATGGTACGTACCATGTCAATCTGACGTTCGGGATACACCAGGGTCATCAACTGATGCAGGTTACGATAGGTATCCCATAAAGAATATACGGTGTAACGGTTGTTTTTAGTCGTCTTCGTTTCTCCGGTTTCCATGGCTGGGTATTCCCCGTTTACATCCTGGAGGATATTCGGGTGAATCAGCGTGTGATACAAGGCAGTATAGAACACCGTTTTCTGTTCCTTTGTACCTCCTTCTACGGTGATACGGCTCAAATCGTCGTTCCACTGTTTCCGTGCGCTGGCATAGATTTCATCGAATCCAGCTCCATGCTGCTCAGCTTCCAAATTCTGACGGGCATTTTCCATACTTACAAACGATACACCTACGGCCACTTCTATCTGTTCATTTTCTTCTGTATCGAAAGTGAACCATGCACCGATGTCATCGCCAGCCAAATCCCGGTCATACTGCGTGTACAACTTGTATTTGCCATTGTCTTTGTCCCATTCTGCTTCCACCCCTGTCATCTTGCGCTGGAATTTCCAATACCCCGTCTGCTTAGGAGCCTTGTTGATACGCATGACAAAATAAATAGGGAACACAGCCTGAGGATTATAGCAGAATGTTCCCAAGAACTTCATACCCTCAATTTCACGGTCATTTATCCGGCGCAGATAAGCTCCCGATTCATTGGTCAGTCCTTCTCCCAAGTTCATCAGGATATGGCTCTTCCCCTTTGGAAAAGTAAAGCGGGTAAGCCCTGTTCTCAATGTAGAAGTAGCCTCTACCTTAATATTATATTTGGTCAGTTGCAAGCTGTAATATCCCGGTGAAGCCGTTTCTTTTTCATACTTGCTTCCGTAATGATGATAGTCTACATTTAATTCACCGGTTGTGGGCATCAGCAACAGAGAACCCATTTCAGGACAACCCACCCCACTCAGGTTGACATGAGAGAGTCCGGTAAAATAGCTGTTCGTGTATTCATAAGGAGTAGACCACCAGCGAGCGTCTTTATCATAGGTATTTTCATCCGACCCCATCACATTAAAAGGAACAACCGACATTAAACCATTCGGACAGACAGCTCCCGGATTACAAGTACCATAATTGGTTGTTCCAATAAACGGGTCTACATAGTCCACCGGGTCCTGCGCATTGGCACAATTCCAGATGAACAAAAAGCTCAGAGATGCGATTAGTTTTTTCATAGGCCTAAAATAAAAAAGGCTACTCCCATAGCGTCTGGCTACAGGAACAACCTTATTAAATATTTACATTTATAAAATAGAAGTACGCTTTACAAAATCAATGATTTCGGAAATATAACCGAAAGCCATTCCTACCACGGTATCAGCAGCACCGTAGTACACAGCTACTCTTTCTCCATCCTGAAGAGCAGCACACGGGAACACAACATTGGGCACATCTCCCTGCAGTTCATAAGGTGCAGCAGGTGCCAACAGGTAGTCACGTGTACGATAAAGCACCTTTTCCGGATGATCCTTATCCAAAATAGCTGCTCCCATAGAGTAACGGAAACCGTTGCAAGTAGTAATAACCCCGTGATAGAACATCAGCCAGCCTTCTTCTGTCAGGAAAGGCACAGATCCGGCTCCAATCTTTGTACACTGCCAGGCACTTTCCGGGAAAGGAGTCACTTTCATTACACAACGGTGCTCACCCCAATACTTCATATCGGGACTGTAGCTGATATAAATATCTCCGAAAGGTGTATGACCGTTGTCACT
Organism: uncultured Bacteroides sp.; assembly: GCA_945965395.1. Classification (GTDB taxonomy): domain Bacteria; phylum Bacteroidota; class Bacteroidia; order Bacteroidales; family Bacteroidaceae; genus Phocaeicola. The sequence continues at coordinate 21,644 of CAMFND010000027.1, read as the reverse complement.
CGGACGGCTCAGCATGGCATACTTACCGTTAATTTTCTGCGGAAACAATACGCCGTTACGGTTAAATGGAAGGAAGGCATTCTCACACTGATAGAATTCCTTGAAATCGAATGTATAACCGATACCGATAGTAGGTCCGTGATAACCGTTGCACCATGTAATCCAGTAACGGTCTTCAATCCAAGTGACACGAGGGTCATATTTATACTCTGAATCTATCATCTCCGTATTGCCGGGCTTAAAGACAATCGGCTCATGATTGATTTCCCAGTTGATGCCGTCCTTACTGAAACCCGCAAAGATATTCATCTGTACAGCTCGGTTGTCGCAACGGAACACCCCAGTAAATCCATCTTTGAAGGGAACTACCGCACTATTGAAAATACTATTCGATGAAGGTATCTGGTAGCGTCCGATGACGGGATTCTTCGAATAGCGCCACATTACTTCTTTACAGTCTGCCGGGCGTTCTTCCCAGGGCATTACAAATTTTTCATTCATATCCAGTTAGTTTAATTGATAATTATACATATTCTTTTTCGCCTTCTATCAGATTTCCCCCATTGTCATACTTAAACGGAAGGAAATAAGTAATCAGGAAGGCTGGAATTGTAGCAATCAGCACAAAGATAAAGAAAGGCTCATAGCCTCCCGGCTTGTCAAACCATGTGCCAAGACTTTCGCACACCCAGCCGCTTAACATTCCCGGAATCATCACTCCAAAATTCATGATTCCTGAAGCAAATGCATAATGAGCCATCTGATGTTTGCCGGGAGCCACCTGCTGCATCATAAACAAAGAAAGTCCGACAAAGCCGAAACCATATCCGAAATACTCAAAAACAATACCACTGCATATTATCCAACCACTCTCCGGCTGGAAGTAAGCAAACAAGGCATACACCATAAAAGGAAGGTTGAAGATACAGCACAACGAGAAAATCGTTTTTTTCAATCCCCTACGGGCAATATAATATCCTGCCAGCAAAGAACCCAACACAAAGGCCGCAGCTCCATACGTACCATAATAAAGTCCGATTTCCTTTTCATTGAGTCCCAGGCCTCCCATCTCCCGGTCTGCTTTCAGGAACAGCGGCACAATCTTCATCACAAATCCTTCTGCAAAACGGTAAAGGATGATGAAGCAGATATAATAAGTGATGTGTGTCTTGCGGAAAAAGTCCATCAACACCTGTCCCAGTTCCTTCATCACTTCCTTGTTACTTCGTAATGTTTTTTTGGAAGAAGCCGACTGGGTAGAGGGCAGAGCAAACAGATGATAGATTCCCAAAAGAATCATGGTTACGGAAAGAATCAGCAAGATAATCATCCAAGCCCTTTTGTTGGCTGTCAGCAATCCGGCATCTGCATTCAGTTCGATAAAATACCCAGCCAGGTACACCAAACCACCTGTTGCCAGAATCTTTGCTATGTTATAAAAGGCTCCCTGCCAGCCAATAAACTTTGCCTGGTCTTCATTGGACAACTCACTCATATATACTCCGTCGCAGGCGATGTCGTGAGTAGCTCCGCTAAAAGCAACAATGGCCAGCAGCGCAATGGAGATACTGAAAAAATGGGACAGGTTCAATGCAAAAGCCACCAGCCCGAAAGTAACTCCCGTAATTAACTGAGTGACAATCACAAAAAATTTCTTTGTTCGGAAAAGTTCAAGGAAAGGACTCCACAATGGTTTCAATGTCCAGGGTAGAAGAATCAACGAGGTCCAAAAGGTGATTAGTTTATCATCTACCTCAAGCCCTTTAAACATTAACACGGTAACCATATTGAGTACGACAAAAGGAAGTCCCATGGCAAAATATGCAGTAGGAACCCATGATATAGGTGATTTTTTCTTCGTATTATTCATAGCTAAATTTTTGTCAAACATTTTCCTTGTAGATATAAGTATCCGGGAGCCTGCCGGCAAATAAGAACAACTACTTGTTGTACAAGCCAAAATTTTCGGCATCCCCCACAAATACAGTTCAAAGATACGGGAAAAAAATCAACAAGACAAAAGATATACCACGTTTACCCGTTTTTTATGAGGTATTAATAAAATAAAAGGAGCTGAAGAAACAACACATGCTTCTTCAGCTCCTTCACCAATCGTAACTTATTGTTATTTTTTCATATTGGCTTCTTCCAGTCCATAATGTTTTTTGCTGTCTTCTACACGAAGCAATGTAGAAATAAGAATGGCACACAGACCAAACACTGCAAAAATAACCATCGGAGCCGTATAGTCATAGCCAACAATTACACCAGCTTCGTTACGCAAAGTAGCAAAATGTTCGATAACCCATCCAATCAGCCAGGGTACCATTGTCAATCCGATATTCTGGATATAGAAAATAGTGGCATAAGCAGAACCCAACTGCTTCATCGGGATAATCTTAGGAACTGAAGGCCACATGGCACTGGGTACCAAAGAAAACGCAATTCCCAATACAATCATGACAATAACAGCAAACCACCAATAGTTCATTACCGGAAGGGCAAACAGCACGTGAACGACTGTCAGCATGACCGAACCGATAATCATCAAGGTAGCGCCGCGACCGATACGGTCGTATAAAGAACCGAATACGGGTGTCAACAAAATGGTTCCAAACGGCAATAAGGCAGGAATCAATCCGGCAAAAGATTCCGGTACATCGTACTTATAAATCATCAGTTTTGTCGCAAACTTCAGAAAAGGGAACACACCGGCATAGAACATCAGGCACAGCAGGTTAATCAGCCAGAAGCCCTTGCTACAGAATATCAGTTTCAAATCGGACAGCTTGAAGCCTTCTTCTTCAGCCTCTCCATTTTCCATGCGAACAGCTGCGGCAGAAGCATCTTCCTTGCGGTCCATCACACAGTAAATCATATATGAAGCAAATCCCACGCATAATAAAATTGCTCCGAACAACACCGGATAAGAAACATCACCCATCCAACGGGCTACCGGCAAGCTTACGGCCAAAGCCACGGCCGTACCAATACGAGCCATTGCCACCTGAAGTCCCATGGCAAGCGCCAATTCCTTTCCAGCAAACCATTTTACAATAACTTTAGACGCTGTAATACCTGTGATTTCAGCTCCCATTCCGAAGATTGCAAATCCTAAAGAAGCCAATGCCACCTGCATATCCATTCCAAAGAGCTGTGCATCTCCAAAATCAGAAGAAAGGGCATACCACTTAATCAAAGCTCCCATAAACATCAATCCAGAAGACATCATTCCGGTAAAACGGATTCCCATTTTATCCAGAATCACTCCACCAAAGAACAGCATCAGCAAGAATACATTAATCAAGCCATAAGCTCCTGAAAAGAAGCCATATTCTGTACTTGACCAGCCTTCTCCTCTGGCGACAGAACTAATTGTCTTTTCCGTCTGTGTCTGTACGCCATTCTGCATTTCATAATACTGTACCTTACTTCCTTCCTCAAGTTGCTCTGCGGTCAGCAACAGATTTGAAAGCATTTCTTCCGAAGAAAAGTAATTCACTTTGGCCACCAGACTGTCTGCCGGCATGGAGGTATCATCTGTAAAATATACCACCTGCCCCTTTGTTGTCAACAAGTTTTCCAACGGTGACATCACATCCGTCAGAAAATAACCACACATCATGGTAAACGAAACGATAAACAAGGCTGTCCAGCGTGCCGTCTTCGAATCGCTCAATCTCTTCTGAATTGTTTCTTTCATTCTATTTTTATTTAATCACTAATTTCTCTCAAAAAACAGCGCAAAGATACTATTTTTTTACCTTTTTCTTTTATAATCCAAAATAACTTCTAACTTTGTAACAAATTGTAATAACGAAACGACAATACATATAAAATATTAACCCCAAATTGAAATTGCGTATGAAAAAACTAAAATTCTCGGCTGCCTGCCTGATTCTGAGCGGCAGCATTATATGCTCCTCATGTATCGGTTCATTTGGTTTATGGAGTAGCCTGAAGGACTGGAACAACAACATTGGCAATAAATTCGTGAATGAAATTGTCTTTCTTGCATTCCATATCGTACCTGTATATGAAGTAGCTTATTTGGCAGACGTCATTGTACTGAACTCTATCGAATTCTGGTCTGGTTCAAATCCTTTGGCTGATGTAGGTAGCGTAAAAACCGTAAAGGGTGAAAGCGGAGAATATCTTGTACAGACCAATGAAGATGGCTACACTATCACAAAGAAGGGTGAAGAAGACAAGCCACTTACCTTGATTTATGACAAAGAAAAGAATACATGGAACGCTTCAGCCGAAGGTCAGACATTTGAACTGATTACAATGAATGAAGACGGAACTATCACTTTCAAACAGCAGGACGGCACTCCGGTGACTGTATCTCCCGATTTGCAAGGTATGATTTCTGCACGTCAGGCTAATAGCCAGTCAATGTTTGCTTCTCGATAAGCAGTATCCTAAAACCATAAAAAAGGCTGTCCCAAAAATCTTGAGGCAGCCTTTCTTCTTTTTATCCAATATGTTTTTTATTCTTTTATCTGAATCAGCAGATTAGACAAGATGGCAGTCAGCCCACCGGTTGTAATACCTGAAGAGAATATATTACGCACGGTTTCCGGCAACTGACAAAGAATATCCGGTACAAGTTCCACACTCAAGCCGAAAGAAAAGCTCAAAGCCATCACCAGCGTAGCCTTACGGTTGATTCTCTGTGCAGAAATGATTCGGATTCCTGCTGCAGCCACTGTTCCAAACATCAACAGAGTTGCTCCACCTAACACCGGTTCAGGCATTAACGAGAAAATCAATCCTACTGCAGGGAACAAGCCCAGCAAAATAAGGAAACCTGCAATGAAGTATCCTACGTAGCGGCTGGCTACTCCAGTCAACTGAATCATACCGTTATTCTGAGCAAAAATAGAGTTAGGGAAAGAATTGAAGAATCCGGCCAGCATGGAATTAAAACCATCGGCCAAGATACCTCCGGAAGCACGTTTGACAAACATTTCCCCTTCTACCGGCTCCCCAGAAATCAACGAATTGGCTGTAATATCTCCATACGCTTCGATTGCCGTAATCAAATAAACCAATGCCAAAGCGATAATTGCAGAAATATCAAATGAAATACCGTAACGGAAAGGAATAGGAATATTGAAACCACCATAACTCTGTACTGCAGAAAAATCAACCATTCCCAATGCCCATGCCAATACGTAGCCAACCACCAGACCGATGACAATGGAACTCATTCGCAAATAACGGTTGGAACTACGATTGAAAAAGATAATCAAGACAAGTACCAAAGCGGCCAAACCAATATGGCGGAAAGCTCCGAAAGTACCATCTGCCTGTGCAGCAGCTCCACCTCCGCAAGCAGAGATTCCCACTTTAATCAAACTCATACCAATCAGTGTCACCACAATTCCTGATACTAAAGGGGTAATGACTCTACGTGTGTACTTCAACACCCGGCTAATTAACATTTCAACCGAAGAAGCTACAATACAAGCCCCGAAGATAGCACTCAGTCCACCGGTTAAACCCGCAGAAATAATCGGACCAATGAAGGAGAAACTGGTTCCCTGAATACACAGCAGTCCGCAACCTATCGGTCCTACGCGGCGGCACTGGATAAATGTAGAGATACCCGATGCAAAAAGAGCCATGGAAACTAAAAATCCGGTGGTTTCCAGGTCCAACTTCAATGCTCCTGCAATAATCAGCGGAGGAGTAATAATAGCCACAAAGATTGCCAACAAATGCTGCAAAGCGGCAAAAATAGAATCTTTTAAAGGCGGACGGTCATTCAACCCGTAAATAAGCCCAGCACTCTGGGCAGTTTGCTGTTGTTCTTTTTCCATTTAAAGATTTAGTCTTTTATTTTAATTTGACAATTTTCCAAGCTTTCAATTATCGCCAAAGATTCCACATGAATCCCCTGTGCTCTCAAATAGTCTCCCCCATGCTGGAATGATTTTTCTATCAGGAAGCCCATCCCCACTAATTCAGCTTCTGCTTTCTGTACCAGGTCAATAATCCCCTTTGCGGCATTGCCATTGGCCAAGAAGTCATCAATGAACAACACCTTATCGCCCGGACATAAATAATCCTTACTTACACACACATCGTACGTGCGGTCTTTCGTAAACGAATAGACAGTAGTTGTCAGCATATTCTCCATTGTACTCGGTTTTTTCTTCTTGGCAAAAACAACCGGAAGTTCCAACAGATAGCCAACCATAATGGCAGGAGCGATACCGCTGGCCTCTATGGTCAGAATCTTATTGATTTTCGTACTGGCGAATCTCCGTACAAACTCTACTGCCATTGACTTCATCAGAATGGGATCCATCTGATGGTTAATAAAATTGTCCACTTTAAGGATGCCTCCCTCAAAGCATTTTCCATCACAAATGATGCGGTCTTTAAGTGCTTTCATTGTTATGTTAAATGAACGAAATTGACTGTTAGTTTATTTGAAAGTGCAAAGTTATATGTTTTTTCTGAGATTTATGACAATTCTATTTCAAGAGATAAAAGCAGACATAAAAAATCCGGAAAAACCCATTCAAGATTTCTCCGGAACAATTATTAACAGCTGATTTACGACGGAATTTCCTCAATGGCTATCTCCGGAAGTTTCTCAGAAACCCAATCAGTAACTTCACCGCCTTCCAGTTTCAAACCCTCTTTGGTTAATCTCAACACAAACTGGTAATATTTTCCAGCTTCAAACTGCTTCCCTAATTTGTTGGTGGATGCCGTATAAGATACCCCATCACGCTGATAGGAAATAGAAAATCCAGAATCTTCTGCCAGAGACTGTGGATTACATAACAGAAACAATGAATAGCCTGATTCCTCTGTGACAGCAGCCGGTTCCTCTAAATTCAAGGTCAATGCATGTATTTCAGATGACTCCTGATAAGAAATACCATCTTCTGCTTCCGATTCTGCAAAGTGATAAGTGCTACGGCTAAATAAATTTTCTCCTTGAAAAGAGGCCTGACTGATTAATACATTTTCTTCCGATAAATCTTTCTTTATCGTAATGGAAATGAAGCTATACGCATGTCTGAAAGAAGACTCACCTGTAAAAGAAACAGTTCCATTATCCGTTTCCTCATAACTAGCCTCACAGCGGGCTGCCAGAAAATCAAACTCACCTATACTTGCAAGAGTTCCTTTCTGCAAACTCAAATCAGGCATCGGAATATTGTCGCGAGTCGTAGATTCAGCGGAATAAGGATAATAAGCACAATAAGTAAACTTTTTTACCTTATTTTCCCATGACAAAGGAGATGCTGATTCCCATTGGCCTTCAGTCAATGTCCACTTCACTGGTTCACTTTCTTCCGGCATGAAAAAACCAAGCTCATCTCTTTCTGAAAAAGTTGTAACCCCAGATTCATCTGTTACAACTCTGGATTCATTGGAAGGAGTATACACAGAAGCTTGTAAACTCAACTTCAATTCATCACCCATGTGTTGCCAATTCTCAACTTGCTGACAAGAAGTCCAAAAGGACAAGACTAAATATGCCCCCAATAGATTTTTCTTTTTCATAACTAAATGTTTTAATAACGTAACATAATTCAATAATTAAAATGAAAGAATCTGAAAACGTTTCCCTTTTTATCGCATCTTTTTATGAAAAAAAATTCTTGAAACTGTATTTTTCTTATTTTCGCAAAAAATAATCTCAATACAAATCTTTATGAAAAAATTATCCATCACTATCTTATTTTTCCTACTGGCTTTTTGTCAGATAAATGCACAGCAAGCCAAGTACGTATTCTATTTCATTGGAGATGGAATGGGAGTCAATCAGGTACAAGGTACAGAATTGTATCTGGGCGAACTTGAAGGAAAAATCGGTATCACACCCTTACAATTTACTCAGTTCCCCTACGCAACCGTAGCAACGACCTTTTCTGCAACTAACGGAGTAACAGACTCTGCCGCTGCCGGTACAGCGCTTGCAACAGGAAACAAGACAAAAAATGGAGCTATCGGGGTCTTAAAAGATTTGCAAACACCAGTTTACAGTGTAGCTACATGGGCTAAAGAACATGGATGCCGAGTAGGAGTAGCTACCAGCGTCAGTGTGGATCATGCAACTCCAGCCGCTTTCTATGCACATGCTTCAGGTAGAGGAAGTTATTACGAAATCGGAAAAGATTTATATGAAACAGGTTTCGATTTCTATGCCGGTTCAGATTTTCTTCAGCCGCAAGACAAGAAAAATCCTCAAGCAACCAACCTTTACTCACTGGCTGATCAATACGGATACACTATCGCCAGAGGATATAAAGATTATCTCAAGAAAAGCAAAAAAGCCGACAAGATGATTCTGTTCCAGCCGGAAGCCGCTTCTAAGGCAGACCGTTCTTCTATCCCATACGCTATTGACCGGGGAAAAAGTGACCTTACTTTGCAGGAAATTACTCGTTCGGCAATTAATTTCCTCTCTAAAGATTTATCAAAAGGTTTCTTCCTGATGGTAGAAGGTGGGAAAATCGACTGGGCTTGCCACAGCAACGATGCCGCTACAACCTTTCATGAAGTAATCGACTTTGACAATGCGATTAAGGTTGCTTACGAATTCTATTCACAACATCCGGATGAAACCTTAATTGTAGTTACTGCCGACCATGAAACCGGAGGTTTTGTTTTAGGAAAAGGTCCGTATGAGCTGAACCTGCAGGTACTCAAGAACCAGAAGGTCAGTGAAAGCGGATTCACCAAAGTCATCAACCAACTTCGCTCTAAAACAAATAACCAGGTATCCTGGGAAGCTGTACAACAGGCCTTAAAAGACAACTTTGGTTTTTGGGATAAAATCAAATTAAACGAAAAGCAGGAAGCTCGCTTGAAAACCGTGTACGAGCAGACTCTGAAAAACCAACAAGTAAAAATGGAAAAGAGCGAATATGCTCAAGACGAACCCATTGCAGCAGAAGCTAAACGAATTATCAATGAAATAGCGTTGACTGGCTGGACAAGTGGAGGACACTCTGCAGGATATGTACCTGTCTTTGCCATTGGAGCCGGAGCCGAGAAATTCCAGAACCGAATTGACAATACCGAGATTCCGGTAAAAATAGCTGAAGCAGCAGGCTATACACGCAAATAAATCACTCAAAAGATAAATAAGGAGACAAGCGTTGAAGGTCTTTCTCGGTAAACTCTTCAAAGAGAGAAAGCCGGGAAAGACCTTTTATATTGCCCCTTTTCCGGCGATACTCTAAAATGGCTTTGGCCTTATAAAAATCCATGTAAGGGTGATTGCGTAATTTGTCCAATCCGTCTTTATTAACTCGTATTTTCCGAAAAGGAGCACCTTGCACAACAAACCATTTATTCAGGCAGGTATCTACATGCGGAATTTCCTGTAACTGTTCCAAACGAACAAAACCTCCAAGACGGTTACGATAAGCCACAATCATTTTAGCGATACCGCTTCCTACACCTGGTATACGCTTTAATTGGGCTGTATCCGCTTCATTCAAGGCCACAAGGGTTCCTTCCGGATATTTCTCGATTCTTTGTGGTTGAACCTGTTTATACACAGAGTCTCGCCTATTCTCCTCTCTCGGAGGTATCTGAATATAAGGTTTCAGCAACAAATATTGTTCCTCTGTTAATCCATAAATCCGTGCAAAAGCTTCCGGAGTACGAAAGACACCTCCTTTTTCCCGATACCGAAGAATATTACGAACCACAAAAGAAGACAACCCCAGTTTTTTCAACTGCACAGAATCGGCTGTATTCGGATTAAAATCAAACAAAACAACCTCCTGCCCTTTCCTGACACCGGATGCCGTATAGTTACGCTTAGCATAGGCAGCCTCCCGTTGCTTCACAGAAGCCAGAAAAGAATCTATCTCAGCAGAATCTTCCTGACGCACATATTCTGGCCTATAGAGTCTCCAGCATACCAACCAAGAAATGCCCAAGATTATCAACAGCCCTAAAAGAAGTAGAATTACTCTTCTTTCAGAACGGGAATAATAGAAAAAATCTTTCCACATTACCAGCTCAACAATCCCAGTTCATTGATAAAGATGGCAAGGATACCGATAGGAGCAACAAACTTCAGCACAATCAGATACACTGGATAATAAGGAGCCTTCAACATGCCGTAGTTGGTCACCTCCCCTTTTACGATGTTCTTATCCAATACCCAACCGACAAACACTGCCGCAAACATACCACATACCGGAAGCATAATTTTAGCCGTCAGGTAGTCTAAGGCATCAAACATGTTCAATCCACCAATCTTCACGCTGCTCCATTCTCCTAAAGCCAATGAGGAAACCACACCAATCAACAGGCATCCTCCTGTTACAATGCAGGCTGCACGTCCTCGTGTAAAATGAAACTTCTCATGCAAAAAGGCCGTAGAGACCTCATGCAAAGAAATTGTAGACGTCAAGGCAGCCAAAGCCAATAACACATAGAAAGCTACGGAGCATATATAGGCCAGGAAAGGTACATTGGCAAAAGCCTGCTGGAACACATTAGGCAAAGTGATAAATATCAAAGAAGGACCTGCATCGGGCTGGATACCAACTGAAAAAGCTGCCGGAAAAATAATCAAACCGGCCAAAACAGCCACACATGTATCAATCAGACCTACACTCATGGCCGTATGTCCCAAACGAGTCTCCTTTCCAAAATATGAAGCATAAGTTGAAAGACATCCCATTCCCAGACTCATGGAAAAGAAAGCTTGCCCCATGGCTCCTAAAAAGACATCAGGGGTTACTTTGCTAAAATCCGGATGGAGCAAAAATTTGATACCTTTTTCTGCCCCCGGCAGCATAATAGAACACCCTGCCAAGAGAATAACCAGAACAAACAACAGAGGCATCATGATTTTAGAAGACTTCTCTATCCCGTCCTTTACTCCTTTCACAATAACGAAATGAGTCACAAACATAAACACAAACAACCACAGAAGCGGTCGGAACGGTTGTTGAGAGAAATCCTGGAACATGGATACATACTCTCCAGAGGTTTTTCCCGACAATCCGAATGAAGCAGCCTGCCATACATACTCCAAAGTCCATCCGGCTACTACCGAATAATATCCTAATATCAAGAAGCCGGTTAATACTCCGGCATAGCCTACCCATTTCCAGTGCGTACCCGGAGCCAACGTTTCATACGCTCCACCCGTACACGCCTTGGCACGCCGGCCAATGGTAAATTCCGCAATCATTATAGGCAGTCCAAATACAATGACACAGCCCAGATAAATCAATATAAATGCAGCTCCACCATGATTTCCTGTCTCATAAGGGAAACGCCAAATGTTACCCAAACCCACCGCAGAGCCTGCGGCCGCAAGAATTGCACCTAATTTACTTCCAAAGTTCACTCTTTCACTTTTGTGCTGCATACATCATTTTATTATAATTACACTTCAAAACGGAGACAAAAGTACAAAAAATATCGTATTTTTGCGCGAAAAATTAAAGTTTTATACAAAATGCAGATTTTAAGACATTATTCATTTTCTATTTTGACGGTTCTTGCCATTTGGTACCTATCCTTTTTTACTCCTCCACACACTCAATTGGAGGAAATCAACAACTTCGACAAACTGGTACATGTATGCATGTATGGCGGTCTAAGTTCCATTATATGGATAGAATACCTGATTCAGCACAAGCAAATCAAAAGTTTCCCACTGATCATGGGAAGCATCCTGTTTCCCATCCTGATGAGCGGATGCATTGAAATCCTGCAGTCATGCTGTACAGATAACCGCAGCGGAGACTGGATTGATTTTATTGCCAACTGCACAGGAGTATGCTTAGCTTCACTGGCAGGGCACTACATTTATCGCCCGTTCATCCAGAAAAAATATCACAGCCGGACTCCTGACTCCAAGTCATAAAAAGACGAAACGCCGGGTGCTCTCACAGCAACCGGCGTCTATTAAATATATTATTTTAAAGATAGAGAGTTATCGTTTTTATCTGAAATCCTTCAAATCCTCCTGCAATCTCTGACGAGTGAAATAAATACGACTCTTCACTGTTCCCAAAGGCAGATTCAATTTATCAGCAATCTCGCGATACTTAAAGCCCGATACATACATTGCAAAAGGTACACGATATTCTTTCGGTAATGCATTCACAATGCGGCGCATTTCCTTCAAATCATAAGCACCCTGCATGGAGTCATCCTCAATATCCACTCCCAAGTTCAAGAAGAACTGATTGTCGGTATTGTCTACGTATGTCTGGTCACGCAAAGTCTTGCGATAATTATTGATAAATATATTACGCATGATGGTATAAATCCATCCCTTGAAGTTCGTTTCTGCTACATACTTTTCTTCATTATCCAAGGCCTTCAATGAAGTCTCCTGGAGAAGGTCATTCGCTTCCTCGCGGTCTGCCGTTAATTTATAAGCGAAATGAAGTAGTTCTGTCTGCATGCTCAATAAGTTCTGAGCAAATGTTGCCGTTTTCATAATTCTTGTAGTCTTTCTTTTCTTTAATTGAAACAATGTCTGTCTTGGTTTCGACACTGCAATATTAGTAGAAAAACAAAGAAGACTCTTCACAAAATCTGATATTCAAACGGGTAAAAACTGTCAATTGAGAGTTTTTACCCCTTATTCTGACAGTTTTCAGGAAGGTTTTCACCCCATTTACCATAAGGTGACTTCATCAGAAACGAATTATAGTACTTCACCTGTCCGGTGACTTCCTCCCCTAAAAAAGGTGGACATTCAAAAGTTTCCTTCTCGTCGGTTAATTCAACTTCTGCCACGACCAGTCCATTATTTTCTCCGTAGAATTCATCCACCTCAAAAACGTGCGTCCCCCACCGTACCAGATAACGAGTCTTGTCAATCATTCCCGGTTCGCACAACCTCATCAAGTCTTCCGCCTCCTGCAAAGAAAGAGCATGCTCCCATTCATAACGGCTCATACCCGATACATCTGAAGGTCCTTTGATGGTCAGATAACCTTCCTCATTCTGGATACGTACCCGCACGGTGCGCCCTCTTTCACTACAGATATACCCTTGCCTGATACGCTTCTTTTTATAAGCCATAGCCTTATATGAATCATCACGCACCAGAAACTTCCGTTCTATTTCCTGCGGCATATTCTATCTAAGCTATCAAGAAGCCAATGTGTAACCTACAATCATTAAAATAGCCAATAGAATCAAGACAATACAAATCATCTTGAACAATCTATTGGCTTTTTCTTCCTCACGTTTCTCAAAATTCTGTCTTTTTACACTTCTGTTGCGTCCCATAAGTTTTCAATTTTAGATTTACAACCCTAAAATTACAACATCTTTGCAAAAAGACAAATAAAAAAGAGCGATTTTACTCAAAGTTATCAGATTTCGCTATCCGAAAACTCCATCAAGTAAGCTTTAATGAAACCGTCAATTTTTCCATCCATCACCCCGTTGACATCCGATGTCTGGTAGTTGGTACGATGGTCTTTCACACGTCGGTCATCGAATACGTAGCTTCGTATCTGAGAACCCCATTCGATTTTTTTCTTTCCGGCCTCAACCTTAGCCTGCTCTTCCATACGGTGCTGCAACTCTTTATCATAAAGGATAGAGCGCAACTGACGCATGGCGTTTTCCTTATTCTTCGGCTGGTCACGGGTTTCCGTATTTTCAATCAAGATTTCTTCTTCTTCGCCTGTGTAAGGGTCTTTATACTGATAACGCAGACGTACACCAGATTCTACCTTATTTACGTTCTGTCCTCCGGCACCACCACTTCGGAATGTATCCCATGACAAACGAGCCGGTTCTACGGTTACTTCAATTGAATCATCTACCAAAGGAGTCACGAAAACAGATGCAAAAGAAGTCATTCGCTTACCCTGTGCATTGTAAGGAGATACACGAACCAGTCGGTGCACCCCGTTTTCGCCTTTCAGATAACCATAAGCATAGGATCCTTCAATATTCATCGTCACCGTCTTGATACCGGCCTCATCTCCTTCCTGAAGGTTAGCTACCGACAACTTATATCCATTGCTTTCAGCCCAGCGCATGTACATACGCATCAGCATGGAAGCCCAGTCCTGACTTTCTGTACCTCCTGCACCTGAATTGATTTTCAATACACAGTCCATCTGGTCAGCTTCCGAACGAAGCATATTCTTCAATTCCAGCTCTTCCACTGCAGAGATAGCTTTTGAATAGGCCTCATCCACTTCCTCCTCAGTAACCAGTTCATCTTTATAAAAATCAAAAGACAACTGCAGTTCATCCGCCAATGTCTTCACTTCCTGATAACCGGTAATCCACTGCTGCAAAGCCTTTACTTTTTTCATCTGTGCTTCGGCAGCCTTCTGGTCATCCCAAAAACCGGGTGCCTGCGTACGAAGCTGTTCTTCTTCCACCTGTATTTTCTTTCCTTCAATGTCCAGATAACGATACAAGGCTTCCGTACGTTCCTTCACGTCTTTCAGTTGCTCTATGGTAATCATAAAATACGATAAATTAGTCTGTTATTTTTTCTCGTTGCAAAGATATGAAAAAACAGGCACCCCTGAAAGAGTGCCTGTAGATAAAAGTCAGCTATTTAACCGACATTTTCTTCATACATTTTGTCGATAATATCCTTGTAGTTACGGGCTACTACCGCACGTTTCAGTTTCAGCGTGTTGGTCAGCTCGCCACGTTCCATGCTGAACGGTTCCGGAAGAAGAGTAAAGCGCTTAACCTGTTCATAATGCGCAAACTCCTGTTGAAGCGTATCAATTCGAAGACGGAACAACTCAATAATCTGAGGATTCTCCAGCAACTCCTTTCTGCTTCCAAAAGCAATGTGATGTTCCTGCGCAAACTTCTCCACCTGACTGTATTCCGGCACAATCAAGGCCGATACAAATTTCCGCTGGTCCGCAATAATGGTCACCTGATCAATATAACGGTCTACCACCAGCTTGGTTTCAATGGCCTGCGGAGCAATGTACTTACCGTTGGAAGTTTTAAACAAATCCTTGATTCGGTCTGTCAAGTATAAGAAACCATCCTTCATATATCCGGCATCTCCCGTACGGAACCAACCATCTTCTGTAAATGCCTGCTGGGTAATGGCTTCTTTCTTATAATATCCCTTCGTTATGGTACCTCCACGAAGCTGTATCTCGTTATTTTCTCCAATACGAACTTCTACTCCGTCGAGCACACGACCTACCGCTCCTAAACGGAAATCTCCAATCCATTCACAAGAGACTGTAGCCGTACTTTCTGTCAGTCCATAACCAGCTACCATATTAATGCCCACCGAATGCACAAACTCTGCTACTTTCTCTGGAATAGCAGCTCCCGCTGTAGGGAAGAAATTCCCGTTTTCTATTCCAATTGTCTTCTTCAACAGGCTATAAATTGTTTTCTCATAAAACTTATATTTCATGTGCAACAAGGAAGGAGGCGTCTTTCCGTTCATCAGATACGTAATATTATGTTCACGCCCTACCCGAAGCGCATCCAGCATCAAGCTCTTTTTCAGGCCCGTAGTCTCATTGATTTTTTCCTGTACGCCGGCATATACCTTTTCCCAAAAACGAGGCACACTGCACATAGCTGTAGGCCGTACTTCCTTAATTGTCTTCTGAATGTCCTGCGGACGCAGATTGATACACAGCATACATCCTTTATACAAGCAATAATACGACCATGCCCTTTCAAAGATATGCGTAAACGGCAAGAAATTCATGACGACATCATTTTCACCCAGATTAGTCAAACGTGCGTTATGTCCTTTAAAAGCAACGTCGTAGTTAGAGTGATGCAGCATCACTCCTTTCGAATCACCAGTCGTACCAGAAGTGTACAGAATATTCGCCAAATCATCCAAAGAAGACTCTGAAGTGCGTTTATCCACTTCCGGCTGGCACTCCTCTTTTTCACCCATCTGCAAAAAGTCCGAGAAATAGATAGAATTATTGTCACCTTCGGCACGCTTTACTTCGGGATCAAATATAATAATCTTCTTCAATGAACGACATAAGCCCTGCACCCGGTAAGCCACATCATACTGATACTGCTCTCCTACAAACAAAAAACGAATTCCAGCATCTTCTACAATATAATGTACCTGCGCTTCTGAGCTTGTGGCATACAAAGGCACAGTTACAATCCTATCTTTAAAAGCTCCAAAATCTACATACAGACACTCCGGCTTATTTTGAGAGAATACTCCTACATTTTCCTGTACTTCCACTCCTAATTTTACAAACGCACGGGCTGTTTTATCTACCAGATCAGCAAACCCGTTCCATGTGACAGGAATCCATGTAGCAGTGGTGTAATCACGGTATTTTAAGGCAACTTTATCCCCATATTTTTCAGCTTGTTGTCGTACAAGCCGGGACAAACATGAATTAACCATCTATCTTACTTCATTTTATTGGTTTATTCTGCAAATATAGGATTTTATTTGCAATGTCCGGCCAATCTAAAGCATTTCTCCTAAAAAAGACTATCTTTGCAAAGAATCAAAAAAACGGATTATTTATGATAGACACAGGTTACTACACATCTGAAGCACTGACTCTGTTACATTCCCTGATTGGAATCCCGTCCATCAGCCGGGAAGAAGAAGCCGTAGCAGACTTCCTGCAAAACTACATAGAAGAAACGGGGATCATGACCGGAAGATCCGGAAATAACATCTGGTGCATCAGCCCCATGTTCGACATCAATAAACCTACCATCCTGCTCAATTCACACATCGACACCGTGAAGCCGGTCAGCGGATGGAGAAAGCAACCGTTTACTCCAAAAAATGAAAACGGGAAATTATATGGTTTGGGCAGCAATGACGCCGGTGCCAGTCTGGTATCATTATTCCAGGTGTACCGTCACCTTAGCATGACAACCCAAAGCTATAACCTGATTTTCCTGGCTTCCTGCGAAGAAGAGGTATCCGGGAAAAACGGTATTGAAAGCGTCTTGCCCCAACTTCCTCCTATTGCATTAGGAGTAGTAGGTGAACCTACGGAAATGCAACCTGCCATTGCAGAAAAGGGACTTATGGTGCTCGACGTCACTGCACGTGGAAAATCCGGTCACGCCGCACGTAACGAAGGAGAAAATGCCATTTACAAACTACTTCCAGATATTGAATGGTTCCGTACATATAAGTTCCCGAAGGAATCACCCATCCTGGGACCTGTAAAAATGAGTGTCACTCAAATCAATGCAGGTACACAGCATAATGTAATTCCTGATTTGTGCAGCATCGTGGTAGATATCCGAAGCAACGAATGTTACTCTAACGAGGAGCTATTCGCCGAAATCTGCCAACATATACAGAGTGAGGCCAAAGCACGCTCATTCCGTCTCAATTCTTCCAGCATTCCGTCTGATCATCCGTTTGTAAAACGTGCCATAGAACTGGGGAAAGTACCATTCGGCTCACCCACATTATCCGATCAGGCATTAATGCCCTTCCCTTCTGTAAAAATGGGACCGGGAAAATCTTCCCGCTCGCACACCGCCGATGAATACATTCTCGTCAGTGAAATAGAGGAAGCAATTTCAACCTATGTGCAAATCTTGGACGGATTAAAAATCTGATAGAATCTTTATCTGCATTATAAAAAGAGAGGAAAATGATTGTCCAACTCAACAGACAACCATTTTCCTCTCTTTTTTATTTTATATCCGGGAACGAGTCCCGGATAAACTATCAAAACTTCACTGTATTCAGATTCTTGTCGACCAGCATACCGTCCAGTACGTTCAAGTCAATCTTTTGTTTGCGTTTTGCCTTAAACTTGATTGTCATAAGTTCTGCATCCCCTTCCAGGTAAGGCTTTTCTCCAGTATTTACAAAAGTAGGATACAAAGCCTTTGTTCCGTTCGTATGCAGACGGTCATTGGTCAGGTTACGCATCTCCTTCATGCCAGTCATCTCTGTTCCCACATATTCCAGTGCCTGCGGGTCATAGGGCAATGCAAAGCTGAGGGCATTGACCGAACGCAAACCTTTACCTGAGACACGAATTTCTACGGTTTCTCCCTCATTATACACTTTCTTAGATGGAGTGATCGTGATTTCTCCAGCTACTGAAGGCACCTGACGGCTGCTTACTCCTGACTCCATACGGATGGCTACCGCTGAAATATCATACGCATCAATCAGACCGTTCTCGTTCAGGTCACCCTTGCTGATATAACCTTCAAAGTCAGAATCTCCTCTGCGCAAGCCTGTATAGTTCATATAAGAGGTCAAGTCGTTCTCATCTACCAGCTTATCCTGGTTAATATCACCCGGGATATAACTTTCTGAACCAGGTACCTTGAATACATACAATTCACGACCTGAGCCATACTGACCTGTAGCAGATACAACCGACAGCTTAATATAGCGTGCAACAGGCTGTTTCTCGAATACAAAGGTCTTCACGTCACTTCCTTTCCAGTCGAAGGTGCCAGCTTCGTGCCAATCAGACTTATCCATGCTATAATATACGGTACCCTTACCCAATGTACCATTACCGGCATCCAGACGAGGCAGATACTGGAACTTATCCAGCTGATTTACACTGTTCAGGTCAACAATCAAATCAAAAGGAACTGCAACCGTGCTCCACTTCGTATGCCATGCATCTCCCTCATCGAAGTTAAAGAGTTTATTTACCTCCTGACCTTCCTGGTTCGGACAAGTGGTTTCTCCCTTAATTCCATGAATGGCGAATTCCAACGGGTCTGATTTAGTAGTAGCTGTCACATTAGCCCATTCAGATACACCTGTAGCATTCACCGCACGTACCTTGAACGTGCAGGTCGTTTCCGGTCGTAAATCTTCAAACAGGAGTTGAGTGTTCCGAATGGTACTATACAGCATACCGTTGTATTCGATTTCATAATAATCGGCATTGTCAACTTTTTTCCATGAAGGTGTCAGTGCATAAGCCCCTGTATTTTCTTCCGTTACCTCTGCTTCCGGAGCACGCAGTGTACCTTGGCTCACCAGCAGTCTCTCAGCAGGTGCAAATACAAAACCTTTCATTTCCAACTGAATATCGTTTTGAGTCACGTCCATTTCTTCCAGATTCACATGTACCACCGGATTCTTAATGACGTGCAGACGAGCCTGTTCACTACCCGGAGTGGCAAAACGATTCAACTCCGGATTCGACTCATAATAATATACATTCGCTCCTTTCTGCAATTCTTCCAAAGAAGTCACCGGAGTCAGTTTCACTTTCTTTCCGCCTACACGTACTGTCAGTTTCTTCGGCTGCGCAGTTACATTGATACGGAAATGGGTACGCTTACGCGCTACCATTCCTTCGAAGGAGCCTTGCACTGGTTCTACACACACTGTCAAGTTCTCTCCCTCTACCACGGAACGGATATGCGTAGTAGCATACTGCCCCGCACGATAAGCTTCAGACACTCCATCGTCGTCGTATTCCGTAAACTCTGTATCGCCAGCCGGATAAAGTTCATACACACGTAAGTGCTTATCCATCTGACTCACATTGTTATGCGCTGTAGTCATCGGTAAAATAGCCCCCTGTTTGATAAACAATGGAAGTTTCCACAAAGGAGCCTCAAAATTATTAAGAATCCGTCCGCCCTGATACAAGTCGCCGGTAAAATAATCTATCCAGTTTCCTTCAGGCAGATAAATGCCATTACGTACATCGTTTCCGTCCGCATCGGCCTGTGTGTTCTGATATACCGGAGCCACCAGCACATAAGGCCCGTAAAGGAACTGATAGCGGGTAGCCGTTCCCAGTGTATAGTCATTCGGATAATCCAGGAACATGGCCCGAACCATCGGCTTTCCGTCCACAGCCTCACGGGCTATACTGTAAGTATAAGGCATGAACTCCGATTTCATCTTCAGATACCAGCGATTGATGGAAGCAACCGGCTCACCCAGCACTTGCGGATATTTCGGGTTTGCCCCCCATCCGTCCATGTTCAACTGCATAGGAGTAAATGTTTTCCACTGGAAGTCACGTACATTGACCGGAATATTCTTTCCACCGAAAATACCATCCATGTCCGAAGAAATATTAGGTTGTCCCGACAATCCTGAACCTATATAGGTCGGGATATGGAAACGAATGTATTCCCATTCACCTCCAGTCTGGTCGCCCGACCAGATACCTGCATAACGCTGTGTACCTGCCCATCCGTCCAGTGAAATAATAAACGGTCGTGCATTGTTGCCGTAATAAGGCATAATCTGTCCCACATCGGCCACTCCGTTCAATCCGAAAGAATAGCCTGCTCCTACCCAGGCTACGTCGGTTTTCAATACACGTACACCTGCATCACGCACTTCTTTCACAATGTCACGCTGAAGCAAAGCTTCTACTCCTTCTTTGGGATGCAAGTCCGACTGTGTCCACAATCCGATTTCCACTCCCTTGGCACGGGCATATTCACCCAGTTCCTTCAGGTTCTGGATATTACCTTCCAGCGTAGAGGTCTGTCCGTAGCCGGCTCCATAACCGTCATTAGGCAGAATCCATCCTAACGGCATATCGGCCGCATTGTAACGGTCAATTACCGCACGCGCCGAGAACTGGTAATTGTTCTTTTCACCATTCAGCGATTCCTTGATACCGCCATTGTCTTTCTGGCTTTCCTTGTATCGCTTTCCGTCTTCAAACAGAATACCCTTTTCGTCTTCTTTCCAATAGTCACGGTTATAGGCATTCAAATGTCCCTCATAAAAACCAAACTTCGGTAAAAGCACCGGATTACCGGTCAGCTGATAAAAATCATTCAACAAGGCTACCGGACTGTCATTTACCATGAAAAAGACATCCAGGTAGTTTTCTTCATGCGACAGCTTCACCACTTCCTTATCGGTTGCTCCGAAATCATATAGTCCGGGACGGAACGTGTACCACATGACACCATATCCTTCTGTAGACCAGTAAAAAGGAGTAGGAGAAGCCACTCCACCATCTGTCCACTGGTTCGTATTGACAATACGGATGCTTTTCCCTTTGTGAGAAAAACGGCCGTTCTGTACACCACCTCCATAAAAATACTCATTATCGTGTGCTTTGAGTGACAGGCAGACTTGTTTTTCCATAAAGTCCACCGGATGTGCTGATTCCACCACCACCTTCTGACGGATTTTATCCGTAATCTTAAACAGCGACGTACGCTTGTCCATTTCCACCTGAATTCTGGCAGTAGAAATCGTAATTACCCCGTCTTTGTCTGTCAACGACAGCTCGCCAACCTCCTTCCGGGGACGGTCTACCAGAATCTGAGCTTCAGGAGAAGCCTGCGGGTCGCGCACAATGCCTCCCTGATTGTCCTGGAACATCCGGAAAATATTTTCACCATAAAAATCAAGCGTCATGCGCTGCTGGTTGGAAAAGACCACTTCCACCGCCGACGGATTCAGCACACTGGCACTGCTGATAGTTATCTCAGTCTGCTGTGCAGCCCATACAGAGGCAGGGGTAGTCAACAGGCCCCCAAGTACACACAAAGACAAGACAGAATAATACTTTAGCTTCATAGTATAACATTACTAACGGTTAGACTTCTCTATTTTCTCTCTTTGCATATTTTGCAAAAACCGCACGAATGTATAACTATTTATTGAAGTAAAAAAGAAAATACATTAAACATATTTCATTTTATTATTTTATAAGAAATAAATACCACAAAATTTT
>CAMFND010000026.1 GCA_945965395.1 uncultured Bacteroides sp. | reverse complement strand
GAGGTTCCTGGCGGATTCGAACCGCCGTACACGGTTTTGCAGACCGCTGACTAAGCCACTCATCCAAGGAACCGATGTCCGCTGCACTTGTTTCTCTCAAATGCGTTGCAAAGGTACAACTATTTTTTAAACCTGCAATACCTGAAGATAGGAAATTGTATTTTTCTTTACAAAAACGACTTTTTACTCCCTTTTACTTCCTCTTATCTTTGAGTTCTCGCAAAAAACGTCTTTCTTTGCAAAAAACCAACTTAAATACAACAGAAATGAAAGGTATTGTTCTTGCAGGGGGATCGGGCACTCGTCTCTACCCCATCACCAAAGGGGTGTCAAAACAGCTTCTTCCCATTTTCGACAAACCCATGATTTATTATCCGATTTCTGTCCTGATGTTAGCAGGAATACAAGAAATTCTGATTATCTCTACTCCACATGACCTGCCGGGATTCCGTAGATTACTAGGTGACGGAAGTGACTTCGGAGTACATTTTGAATATGCAGAACAACCTTCTCCCGACGGATTGGCACAAGCATTCCTTATTGGAGAAGAATTTATCGGCAATGATGCAGCTTGTCTGGTATTAGGAGACAATATTTTTCATGGAAACAGTTTTACCACCATGCTGAAAGAAGCGGTACGCACAGCAGAACAAGATGGAAAAGCTACTGTATTCGGCTACTGGGTAAGCGATCCGGAACGCTACGGAGTGGCAGAATTCGACAAAGAAGGAAACTGTCTCTCCATTGAAGAAAAACCACAGCATCCAAAATCAAACTATGCCGTAACGGGACTTTATTTCTATCCTAACAAGGTCGTAGAAGTAGCCAAACACATCAAACCCTCCAAACGCGGAGAACTGGAAATTACCACTGTCAACCAGCGTTTCCTGGCCGACGGTGAACTGAAAGTGCAAACTTTAGGCAGAGGATTTGCCTGGCTGGATACCGGTACACACGATTCATTAGCTGAAGCATCCACTTACATCGAAGTCATTGAAAAACGCCAGGGCCTGAAAGTAGCTTGTTTGGAAGGTATTGCCCTGCGACAAGGATGGATTAGCCCTGAAAAGATGCGTGAACTGGCACAGCCGATGTTGAAAAACCAGTACGGCCAATATCTATTGAAGGTAATTGACGAATTGGAAAGAAACAACCAATAAATGATTTTCATCATATAAAAATGGAAGTAATAAAGACTGAGATTGAAGGAGTGGTCATCATTGAACCTCGCCTGTTTAAAGATGATAGAGGTTACTTTTTTGAATCTTTTTCCCAAAGAGATTTTGACAAGCAGGTACGCACCATTCATTTTGTACAAGACAATGAAAGTAAATCCAGCTATGGAGTATTACGTGGACTGCATTTCCAGAAACCACCCTTTGCACAAAGCAAACTGGTAAGAGTCATTAAAGGAGCCGTACTGGATGTGGCAGTAGATATACGGAAAGGCTCTCCGACATTCGGACAGCACGTAGCCGTGGAACTGACAGAAGACAACCACCGCCAGTTTTTCATTCCGCGCGGATTTGCCCATGGATTCAGTGTATTGAGTGACGAGGTTATTTTCCAATATAAATGCGATAATTTTTATGCCCCTCAAAGCGAGGGAGCCATTGCCTGGAACGATCCGGCACTGAAAATTGACTGGAGAATTCCTACGGAAAAAGTCGTTCTTTCAGAAAAAGACAAACACCATCCTCTATTGGCCGATACGGAATGGCTGTTTGATTATCATGAAGATTTATACAAAGAATAAATGTTATCCCGAATGTAAATCACATTCGGGATTTTTTACACCTTTCTATAAGGGAAAATATCATTTATTCTGGAATATTGTACTATATTTGTGCAAAAGACAAACATTATGAAGAAAATCAAATTAGGACTTCTTCCACGAATTCTTATAGCCATCGCACTGGGTATTGCCGCCGGAACAGTTTCACCGGAACTTCCCGTACGCGTGTTCGTGACATTCAACGCATTGTTCAGCCAGTTCCTGAATTTTATCATTCCGCTTATCATCGTCGGACTGGTTACTCCCGCCATTGCCGATATTGGGAAAGGTGCCGGGAAGATGCTGGTAGCCACTGTACTTCTGGCTTACGGAGCCACACTGTTCTCCGGTTTTCTTTCATTCGGTCTAGGAGAAACTTTCTTTCCTGACCTTATTACCCGAAATATTCCTTTATCCGAAATCAGTGAGGCGAAAGGTGTTACCCCTTTCTTTACGGTAGCCATTCCGGAGCCACTCAACGTAATGACCGCCCTCGTCATGGCATTTACCGTCGGACTGGGATTGGCACATCTGGATACGAATTACCTGAAAAATGCGTGCAACGACTTCAAGGAAATCATTGTCAAGACGATACAGGCTGTCATACTCCCCCTGCTTCCGATTTACATCTTCGGAATCTTTTTCAACATGACTCACTCCGGACAGGTATTCCACGTGCTGGCTGTCTTTGTCAAGATTATCGGAATCATCTTCCTCCTACATATTTTCCTGCTGATATTCCAATACTGCATCGCTGGAATGTTCGTGGGCAAGAATCCGTTCCGCTTGCTAGCAAGAATGATGCCGGCCTACTTTACGGCATTAGGTACACAGTCATCGGCCGCTACGATTCCCGTCACCCTGAAACAGACTATACAAAACGGAGTGAATGAAGGTATCGCCGGATTTGTCATCCCTCTGTGTGCCACCATCCATCTGTCCGGAAGTACCATGAAGATTGTGGCCTGCGCCCTGGCCTTGATGATGATGCAGGACATTCCCTACGATTTCCAGATGTTCGCCGGATTCATCTTTATGTTAGGAGTGACAATGGTAGCTGCACCGGGTGTTCCAGGAGGTGCCATCATGGCCTCGCTCGGTATCCTGTCGTCCATGCTGGGATTCGATGAGAATGCACAGGCACTGATGATTGCCCTCTACATTGCCATGGACAGTTTCGGCACAGCTTGTAATGTAACTGGTGATGGCGCATTGGCTCTGCTCATTGACAAATGGTTCGGAAAGTCGAAGACGAATACGTCCTGTACATTCCCTCAAAACTGACCGTAATCCTATTTCCTACAATTCAGCGACTTACGAAAAACAGAAAGTCGCTTTATCACATGTCCAAGGGCTATAACTATGGTTATAACTCCTATTTTATAATGCCATAATCCCAACAGAGAGTTTGCCCCATTTATACCCAATAGTGCGAGACCTGTGACCGACAGTAATAAAAATATGACAGAGAGGATAGCTGTAACTTTACTCTTACTGCCTATTCCCTTTTTTATAATCCCTTTATACCATTCCAAGTGCGTTGCCACGTGGAATATTACGGCTATAAGAAATAATATACTACCCCAAACATGAAACACAGCCCAGTTATGCCAGATTTCATGACTGCTACCATGTCCAGCCACATGCAAACCAAATCCTGAAATGGCTGATACAATAAATACAACTATCAATATCCAGTCAATTACAAAAATTCTTTTCATACATTTCCGTTTTTATTACGCGACAAAGGTCACTACTTTATTGGAAATGGACGATAACAATTGTAAAGAAATGGAATTTAACGACGATTTCTAATACGGGACAGCGAAACAGGTGTAATACCAAGATAGGAAGCTATGTAATGTTGCGGTACCCGTTGAATAATATTAGGGTATTCCTTCAATAGTTCTTCGTATCTCTGTTGTGGCGTATTCTTGATACGGGACAAAAACAAGTGCTGGTAAAAGCTGAACCATTCTATAATTTTCTCTTCATATAACAGTCTCAATGAAGGATTGCTTTCTATTTTGTGATAGAAATCTTCTTTTTTAATTGACACAACTTCAGACGGCTCAATGCTTTCTAATGAAAACAAGCTGGGTGTACCTCTATACAGACTGTCAAATGAGGCCACAAAATCACCTTCAAAAAAAATTGAAAAGTTATATCCTTTCCTTCATTGTAAAAAAACAACCTCAAGCATCCTTTACGAACAAGATATATCTTATCCGCAATCTTTCCTTCCTCCAATAATACCGTTTTAGAGGGAATGGAAAGGGTTTCGATTTCTTTTACATTAAAAAATGGTGATTATTTACGACAATACCCTAAATGAATGAGCTTGTCTGATTTATAATAACTGATTAAACAGTAACGGGAATAACCTTGATAGCCATTCCCGTTATTATTTATTCATTACCAGAATTTGAAAGTCCCAATTTTATGATTTTCTTTTCAATAGTCATTTTTCTTCTTTTGACGAAAACCATTATTATTGAAAGTATGAATAAGATACACAGCATTATCGTTATAGATAAATATAGTGGTTCTCTATCCTTTATCGTATTAGATATATAAGCTACAACAAATCCAACTAAAAAATTACATAGTAAAGATGCAATAAATACCCATAATTCATAATCCCCCAAAGATGAAGCATCTACCATTTTCACTTCAAATTTTTTGGGTATAGAAACTTCGACTTGGAGTTCTTTGCCTATGGGATTTTGTTCAATATCTTTAGGATTTCCTTCTCCCATAATTAAAGATTAGAAATATTGTTAATTTCATCCCAATCACCACGATTCAATATTCCATTATATCTACTTCCTGTTGGCATAGTTGGAGACATAATAAAATGAAAACTTTCGGTTATGCTTTGAGATAACTCTGATAATCTGGATAAAATAGTATCCCATTCTGATACTACTGTAATATGGACAATATAAAATGTAGTTAATCGTCTTACATGTCTATATGGAGAAAGTATCTCCTCAATTTGATTTTCAATTTGAGTACGTCTTTCTCCACTTGCTCCTAAATCATATGATAATACAAAATGCATATGTCTCTTTTTATTAGTTTCTTCTGCAAAGATAGTCAAAATCATAATACCTCTAATATTTTAAGTGCTTAAAATCATTATAGCATACAACAAATATGCAACAATACGCCTATTCTATTAGCAAAGTTTATATTTATAGATGTATAATTAAAACTTTGTAGATATGAACAGAACAATTATTTCAATCGAAGTACAAGACCACGGTGATAAGGAAGCTACTATTATTGTCAGAGGAGAAAGAAACAGTCAGATAATGTTTGAAGAGGCCTTTTCTTATAAAGACGAGAAGAAGCATTCATTGCGGCTTCATCTTTTAAAAGAACGATTTATTAAAACTTTTCCTAAACTTGGCGAAAGTTTAGGTATCATTTGTATTCGTAAGCTATTCAACGATATTACGATACGAAGTAAAATGAAGGCTAATTCCGATTATAGGGATAAAAGGATTATAAAAAAATCAATATACCTACACGGACGCAAAGAAATAGAAGATTTTTTCAAAGAGGAATTTACGGAAAAAGAAGAACTAAATAAATATGTTACTCAACTTCTTCAATATCCTGACGGTGCTTCATTCGGTCTTCCTTCTCATTACTCGATTGATGGGAATCAGATAGTTGTAAATCGTAAATCGCAGGAAGTAGTAATTTTTCACAGTTGATGCATTGAATACCTGGAATCTCAGTGGTTTTTGGAGGATAAAAATGGTTTTTAGCTCCACAATATGGGCATATAACAATAACTTCTTTCATCTTTAAAAGCTTAAACTAAATAAATATATGCAAAGATAGAAATTTTCTCACTATCTTTGTAACGTCTTTTGGGACAAAGTTTTGGAATATAATAAAGAAAGTGCCTTATACTCGTTGAAATCGCCAAATTATCAAGAGGTATATACAAGGCACAGAGGACAGCTCATACATGTGGGTTGCTCTACTGTGCGTATATACAGGTGTTTGGCGATACCTAACGAGTATGCACAGAGGCAGCCCACTTTTTTAATAACCTTAATTCCGCAACACTATAATTTAACTTTATTTATAAGTTCCTGAGCAACAATAAGT
>CAMFND010000025.1 GCA_945965395.1 uncultured Bacteroides sp. | reverse complement strand
CAACGCAGAGGTTCTTTACGTACTTTGTCTGCTTTTGCAGCGATTTTGATAGCACCTTCAGCAGCAGCGAATGATTCGTGACCTGCCAGGAATGCGAAACATTTAGTTTCTTCGCGCAGCAACATAGCAGCCAAGTTACCATGACCGATACCAACTTTACGGTCGTCAGCAACAGAGCCCGGGATACAGAATGCCTGCAAACCGATACCGATAGCTTCAGCAGCATCAGCAGCGTTTTTGCAACCTTTCTTAATAGCGATGGCGCAACCTACTACGTAAGCCCATTTTGCATTTTCGAAGCAGATAGGCTGAGTTTCTTCACAAGTTTTATAAGGATCAAGACCATATTGTTCGCAGATAGCGTTAGCTTCTTCGATGTCTTTGATACCGTTAGCGTTCAAAGCAGCAAGAATCTGTTTGATACGACGGTCCTGGCTTTCAAATTTTACTTCTCTAATCATAATGTTCTTTCCTCCTTATATTATTCGTGACGTGGGTCAATATGTTTAACTGCACCTTGTTCTGCTGTGAAGCGTCCGTAAGTACCAGTTACTTTCTTCAAAGCTTCGTTTGCGTCAGTGCCTTTCTTGATCTCATCCATGAACTTGCCCAGGTGAACGAATTCGTATCCGCAGATTTCGTCGTTCTTGTCAAGAGCGATAGTTTTGATATAGCCTTCAGCCATTTCCAGGTAACGAGGACCTTTTGCCAAAGTACCGTACAGAGTACCTACCTGGCTACGCAGACCTTTACCCAAGTCTTCCAGACCAGCACCGATCATCAGACCGCCTTCAGAGAAAGCTGACTGAGTACGTCCGTACACAATCTGCAAGAACAATTCACGCATAGCTGTATTGATAGCGTCGCACACCAAGTCAGTGTTCAATGCTTCCAAGATGGTTTTTCCCGGCAGGATTTCAGATGCCATAGCAGCTGAGTGAGTCATACCAGAGCAACCGATTGTTTCAACCAATGCTTCCTGGATAACACCTTCTTTTACGTTCAGTGTCAACTTGCAGGCACCCTGCTGAGGAGCACACCAACCAATACCGTGAGTTAAACCAGAGATATCTTTAATTTCTTTTGATTTAACCCATTTTCCTTCTTCAGGAATTGGAGCTGGACCATGATTAGGTCCTTTTTTTACAACACACATGTGTTCAACTTCGTGTGAATAAGTCATATTCTTTACGTTTTATTGGTAATAAAAAATAGGTATTTCGTAAACCTTGAATTAGGAAATTTCTTCCTTAATCCATTCGCAAAGTTAGTCGTTTTATTTCGTTCTGCAACGGGGGAAACCAAACTTTTTGTTACATTTTAATGATATTTTTTTCGGTTTGGGTCGTTTTGCAAAGTCTGCTTGACAAAATGTTTTTTATCTTCTGAGAGAAACTTGTATCTTTGCCCTGAATACGGCGATATGCCCAGTGAAGGGTTTACATAAAAATAGGTAACAATTATTAGGTACAGAATGGAAATGAATCAGATTACGGTTTCGGATGCGGATTTGCGCAAAGGAGCGGAAGAAGGAATGGATGCTTTTTTGAAAGTATTTATTGATAAATACTTGGAAGTGACAGGAGGAAAGATTAATGCGGATACCATGCCGTTGCTGAACGGGTATCAGCATACATTGTTAGGCTATCATTTCTTTCGTGAGGAGGTGATGGAAGGAGGTTTCGTGCAGCTTATCCAGAATGGATACGGACCGTATATCTTTGATAATCCATTTGCCAAAGCGATGCGTATGTTTGGGGCAAAAGAGTTTTCTAAGTTGATTTACGAAGCAAAAAAGATTTACGATGCCCATCGCGCGGATTTGGAGGAGGAACGCACGGAAGAGGAATTCATGGCCATGTATGAGCAATATGAGGCTTTTGACGACTTGGAAGAACAATATATGGAAGAGGAAGAGCAGATTACCGCACAGATAGCAACGTACGTAGACGAGCATCTGGAGAGTTTTGCTCAGGTGCAACAGGCTTAAATGGTTTATTTGTGTTAAAATAAGACAGCTCTCATGCAGTCTTTTTTATTTTACGTATTTATTTTGTGAATTTTAAATCTAAAAACTGATTATAAACTAAAGATAAGAGTAGAATAGAGTATGAAAAAACAAAAATTGGCAGTCATTTTTGCTGCATTATTAACAATGGTGGGGTTTAGTTCTTGTTTGAACTCAGAAGATGATGGTATAACAGAAATTCCTGATTATGCAGAAGTTAACATGAGTTCTTTTGGTAGTGTATCTTTTAATTCAATGTATGGTTGGGTGTGTGTACCTGATAAATCTTTGACAACAGCTCCGGAATCTGACTTAGCTTATATTGCTTATCGATATGAAGATGCAGATTTGCAGTCTATTATGAGTGGTACATCTACTTCTAAGAATTTGCCGGTTACTTTATTGCAAGATCCGGTTTATTTGAAAAGATTGGATTGTTTATCTGCTGCTTTGCCAGAAGAAACAAAAACCGTATCTATTTATTCATTGGGAGAGAAGGATGCTCTCGTGTGGGGAGAAAATAAGTACTTAATTTTGGCACCTGCTATTTCTTTGAAAAAAGGAACAACGAGTGAAAATCTTTCTACAGAATTGGCAAACCATCGTTTGACTCTTTACTATTTATCCAGTGAAGACGATGAGACTGCAAAAACGTTAAAATTATATTTACGTTATGAAATTGCAGGTATCGGAGGTTCTACAACCGAAGAAACAGATGATAAGGAAAGCTGGGCAAGTGACTATAATATCCAGTACACCAGGTTGTCTTATGTAAATTTGCAGCCTATGATTTCAATGTATAAATCTACACATAGCGGCGAAGATCCGGAAAAGGTAACAGTGGAATATGAGTACACTAGTTCATCAATTCCGACAATTACAAATAAACAAACAAAGACTGTTACTTATAATTTGTACAAAAAAACTTCTAATAATTAATAGAAGAACTTTTATTATCACAAGAAAGCTGCATGGCAAAGTCCTTTAGTAAGGCTTTGCCATGCAGCTTTTTTTCTTCCCCAAAACGCCCTTGCATTCTTTTCAAAACGCCTTTGCATTTAATTTAAAACGTCAAAGAGTTTTGATTAAAACGCAAGGGCGTTTTAGTTGAAACACAAAGGCGTTTGGTCTCAAACGTAAGTGCGTTTTTTGAAGGTATCAAAACCCTTCATAAAAAGTGGCTTTTTTCACTTCGTTTTGCGCTATTTTTCAAGGGGATTTGGTTTTTAGGAATACCGAATTTTAAATAGCTTGAAAAGATACCTTCCTCTTTCCTTAATCTCATACTTTTTTGTAAATTTGCAATTCGTTTCATCGCATAATGAAAAGAATTGGGAATGAATTATAAAGAATTGTTCAATAAAATGGCTTTTTTGCTTTCTTCTCCCAGTCGTTTTTGGGAAAAAGAAGCTACGGAAGGGCAGGGAAGCCGGATGATGTCGGAGTACGTTTATCCGCTTATCGGATTGTGCGGACTGTCGGAATTTATAGGTACGTTTATCGGGCGTGACGTCAGTACGGAGTTTTTTCAGTGGGCTTTGACTCGCTGTTGTGCCATTGCGGTATCGTTGTTTGGTGGTTTTTTTGTTGCAACTTATCTGCTGGATAAAATCAGCTGGAACCTGTTCAACAAGTATATTCCAAAGGAAACTCTCCAAGTATTTGTGGGTTATTCCATGACGGTACTGTTTGTGCTCGATATTGTAAATGGACTGATTTCCATTGAGATACTTCACTGGATTCTTCAGCTCTATACGGTGCTAGTGGTGTTTGAAGGCGCACGACGCTTTTTGGGAATACCGGAAAACAAGTTGACTTCCTATACGGTTGTCGCCTCCATTCTGATACTGGTTTCTCCGGTGATGATAGAATTTGTGTTTAATAAATTGTCTGTAATTTTGAATTGATGAGACCTGTTTCAAATAATATTAATATCAAGAACAAGCGGGCGTCGTTCGATTATGAATTTATCGATACGTACACAGCCGGAATTGTGCTGACCGGAACCGAAATCAAGTCCATCCGGCAGGGAAAGGCCAGTCTGGTAGATACTTTCTGTTTCTTTTCCCGTGGAGAACTGTGGGTGAAGAACATGCACATTGCGGAGTATTTTTATGGCTCTTATAACAATCATACGGCTCGTCGTGACCGTAAGTTGCTGCTGACAAAGAAAGAATTGCGCAAGTTGCAGCGTACTTCTGATGAACCTGGCTTTACAATTGTGCCTACCCGCATGTATATCAATGAGCGGGGACTGGCCAAGGTGGTCATTGCGCTGGCCAAAGGTAAGAAGCAGTATGACAAACGTCAGACGTTGAAAGAAAAAGAAGACCGACGTATGATGGACCGTATGTTCAAACGCTAAATTAAATAATGGTGCACGAAAACTATGCAGACAAAGACGATACAACAACTGATACGGGAACGTATCCTGGTGCTCGATGGAGCCATGGGTACGATGATACAGCAATATAATCTTTCGGAAGCAGATTTCCGTGGAGAACGTTTTAAGGATATTCCCGGGCAATTGAAAGGGAATAATGATTTGCTGTGTCTTACTCGTCCGGAAGTAATAGAAGATATTCATCGGAAATACCTTGTGGCAGGTGCCGATATTATTGAAACCAATAGCTTTAATGCCACTTCGGTGTCAATGGCCGACTATCATGTGCAGGCTTATTGTCGGGAAATCAATCTTGCGGCAGCACGTCTGGCACGCCGGATGGCCGATGAGTTTACAGCATTGAACCCGGAAAAGCCGCGTTTTGTGGCGGGTTCTGTAGGGCCTACCAACAAGACTTGTTCCATGAGTCCGGACGTAAATAATCCGGCTTTTCGTGCGCTGACTTTCGATGAATTGCAGGCAGCTTATTGTGAGCAGATAGAAGCTTTGCTGGAAGGGGGAGTGGATGCCCTGCTGATTGAGACTATTTTTGACACATTGAATGCCAAGGCGGCTATTCGGGCAGCAGAATTGTCAATGGAAAAAATCGGACGTAAGGTACCTTTGATGCTGTCGGTTACTGTATCAGACATTGCCGGACGTACGTTATCGGGACAGACCTTGGATGCCTTTTTGGCTTCGGTGGAACATGCTGACTTGTTTTCCGTCGGGTTGAACTGCTCATTTGGTGCCCGTCAGTTGAAGCCTTTCCTGGAGCAGCTTGCTTCACGTGCGCCTTATTATATCAGTGCTTATCCAAATGCCGGATTGCCGAATTCGCTGGGACAATATGACCAGACTCCCGAAGATATGGCTGCTGAAGTGAAGGAGTATATCGAAGAAGGGCTGGTAAACATTATCGGAGGATGCTGCGGTACGACGGAACAATACATAGCTAAGTATCGGGATTTGATACAAGGAGTACAGCCCCGTGTGCCTGTAAAGAAGCATGCACATTTGTGGTTGTCGGGATTGGAGTTGCTCGAAGTTTCTCCGGAAATCAATTTCGTCAATGTAGGTGAGCGCTGTAACGTGGCAGGTTCACGTAAGTTTTTGCGACTCATTAATGAGAAGAAATACGATGAGGCTTTGTCGATAGCCCGCAAGCAAGTGGAAGACGGCGCTTTGGTCATCGATGTAAATATGGACGATGGCTTGCTGGATGCTGCACAAGAGATGACTACCTTCCTGAATCTGGTGGCTTCGGAACCGGAAATAGCCCGTGTGCCCATTATGATTGACTCTTCCAAGTGGGAAGTGATACGCGCCGGACTGAAATGTGTGCAGGGAAAATGTATTATCAACTCTATCTCCTTGAAGGAAGGGGAGGAGGTCTTTATAGCACATGCCCGTGAGGTGAAGCAGCTTGGAGCGGCGGTCATCGTTATGGCTTTTGACGAGAAGGGACAGGCCGATACGTACAGTCGCAAGATTGAGGTATGCGAACGGGCATATCGTATTCTGGTAGATAAGGTAGGATTTGCACCTGAAGATATTATTTTCGACCCTAATGTACTGGCCGTGGCTACGGGTATCGAAGAACATAATAACTATGCGGTCGATTTTATTCAAGCTACCGGGTGGATACGCAAGAATCTGCCGGGAGCTCATGTCAGTGGAGGGGTGAGCAACTTGTCGTTCTCTTTCCGTGGCAACAACTACATTCGTGAGGCCATGCATGCCGTATTCTTGTATCATGCCATTCAGCAGGGAATGGATATGGGAATTGTCAATCCGGCTACGTCTGTATTGTACACGGATATTCCGCAGGACATTCTGGAACGGATTGAGGATGTTGTGTTGAACCGTCGGCCGGATGCCGCAGAGCGTTTGATTGAAATGGCGGAACGACTGAAACAGGAGAAAGAAGGTACTGCTTTTCAAGAAGGAAATGCATCGGCACAACTGCTGTGGCGGAATAATACCACCGTGGAAGAACGGTTGCAATATGCACTGGTGAAGGGACTTTCGGATTACCTGGAGGAAGACTTGCAGGAGGCGCTTTCACGTTACCCGAATGCAGTGAGCATCATCGAAGGACCGCTGATGGCAGGTATGAACCATGTAGGAGATTTGTTTGGTTCGGGAAAGATGTTCTTGCCGCAGGTGGTGAAAACTGCTCGAACCATGAAAAAGGCGGTAGCTATTCTTCAGCCTTATATTGAGGCCGAAAAGGAAGAAGGTGCCCGCAGTGCCGGAAAGGTGCTGGTAGCTACGGTGAAGGGCGACGTGCACGACATTGGAAAGAACATCGTGTCGGTGGTCATGGCATGCAACAACTATGAAATTATAGACTTGGGCGTGATGGTGCCTGCCGAGAAGATTGTGGAAACAGCTATCCGTGAAAAGGTGGACATCGTAGGACTGAGTGGACTGATTACTCCTTCGCTGGAAGAAATGGTGCATGTGGTGACTGAACTTCAGCGGGCCGGACTGGATATTCCGGTGATGATTGGCGGGGCTACCACTTCGAAATTGCATACGGCACTGAAGATTGCTCCGGTGTATCATGCACCGGTGGTATACATGAAGGATGCTTCACAAAATGCATTGGTAGCTGCCAAGTTGCTGAATCGTGAACAGCGTCCGGCTTTCGTGGAAACTTTGAATGAAGAATATCAGGCTTTGCGTGAAAAGAACCGTCAGAAAACGGTACAGACGGTTTCACTTGCGGAAGCTCAAAAGAATAAACTGAACCTTTGGGATTAATTATTTACTCATCGTATTATGAATGTACAGATAGAAGAAGGCTGGAAAAAGGCACTGGCGCCGGAGTTTGAAAAAGATTATTTCGTCCGGTTGACCGATTTTGTCCGTCAGGAGTATCAACAGACTACGGTATATCCTCCCGGAAGATTGATTTTCAATGCATTTAACCTTTGTCCTTTTGATAAGGTGAAAGTGGTGATTATTGGGCAGGACCCCTATCACGGACCGGGACAGGCGCATGGCTTGTGTTTTTCGGTGAACGACGGGGTGGCATTTCCTCCTTCTTTGCAGAATATATTCAAGGAAATTCATGATGATTTAGGTATGCCGATTCCTGCCAGTGGCAACCTGACTCGCTGGGCCGAGCAGGGTGTGCTGCTGCTGAACGCTACCTTGACGGTGCGTGCCCATCAGGCTGGTTCACATCAGCGCAGAGGTTGGGAAGAGTTTACAGATGCGGCCATCCGTGTGCTGGCTGAGCAGAAAGAGCATTTGGTGTTTATCTTGTGGGGGGCTTATGCGCAGAAGAAAGGGGCGTTTATTGACCGCAACAAGCATCTGGTATTGACTTCCGTTCATCCGTCTCCCTTGTCAGCTTATAATGGTTTCTTTGGAAACAAGCATTTCAGTCGCACCAATGAATACCTGGTGGCTCATGGAGAGACTCCTATCAACTGGTAAGAAACAACAAATCAATAAATACGCAAAAAGAAATCCCCTTGCTCCGTTCGTAGATGTGGAACAAGGGGATTGTTACGTTTATATGATCTATGTGTTTGTCAGATAAGTTGCATACCCAGTCGTGCGCATTCTTTACGCATGTCTTCCGGCCAGATGCTGGCCTGGATTTCTCCGATATGTGCCTTCTTCAGATAAAGCATACACAAGCGTGATTGTCCGATACCTCCTCCAATGGTCAGAGGGAGTGTGTCGTTTAGCAGACGCTGGTGAAAATACAGTTTGGTGCGTTCTTCTTTTCCGGCTAATTCCAGTTGCTTGAGCATGGCAGCCTTGTCCACACGGATACCCATGGAAGAAATTTCCAGTGCGCGTTGCAGCACTTCATTCCATACCAGTAAGTCACCGTTCAAGCCGGGAAGTCCTGTTTTAGGGTCTACAGTGGTATAGTCGTCATAGTCCGGTGCACGCAGGTCATGTGGTTGTCCGTTGCTCAGCTTGTTTCCGATTCCGATAATGAAAACGGCTCCAAAGCGTTCTGTAATCAGGTTTTCACGTTCCTTGGCAGTCTTGTCAGGATACATTTGCAACAAGTCTTCCGAATGAATGAAGTGTACGTCGTGCGGCAGGAAGGACTTGATTTGCGGATACATTTCACAAATCATGTATTCCGTGCGGCGCATGGCAGCATAGATACGGGTTACGATGCTTTTCAGGAAGTCCACTGTACGCTGTTCCGGAGTAATCACTCGCTCCCAGTCCCACTGGTCTACATAAAGAGAATGTATGTTGCCCAACTCTTCATCGGCACGTATGGCATTCATATCGGTATAAATTCCGTAGCCAGGTTCAATCTGATAGTCGGCCAGAGTGACACGTTTCCATTTGGCCAGTGAGTGAACTACTTCTGCCTGCTGGTCTCCCAAGTCTTTAATGGGGAAGCTGACAGGGCGTTCCGTACCGCTCAAGTCGTCGTTGATTCCCATTCCTTTCAAAACGAACAAAGGAGCGGTAACACGGCGTAAACGAAGTTCGGACGAGAGGTTCTGCTGGAAAAACTCTTTAATTTGCTTGATGCCCAGTTCGGTCTGTTTCATGTCAAGCAACGGCTTATAGCCGACTGGTTTTATAAGGTAACTCATGTGTGAATTTCTTTAAATGTTTATTTGCTTGCAAAGATAGGTGTATTTTGTAAATATGCAAGTGATTTTGCAGATAAGTTGTCAAAATGTTTTTTATTTCTTTTTACTAACTGATAAAGTGAAAAGGAAGTACTAAAAATAAAAAATGTCATTCTGAAAATCTCTTTCCGGAATGACATTCTATTATGTAATATAAAGAAAGGCTGTTTAGCGATTCTTGTACATGTTTTCGTAATAGTTCTGGTATTCACCGCTGGTTACGTTTTTCACCCATTTCTGGTTGTCAAGATACCATCGGATGGTTTTTACGATACCATCTTCAAATTTGGTCTCTGGAGTCCATCCGAGTTCGCGGGTAATTTTGGTCGGGTCGATGGCATAACGCTGGTCGTGTCCGAGTCTGTCCTTGACAAAAGTAATCAGTGAATCATTAATCCAGTCAATGCTGATTTGTCCGTCAGGAGTCATCTCTTTCTTTTTAAGTATGCTCCGGTATTCCGGCTGCTCGGTCATTATCTGGTGAATAGTAGCAATGGTCAGTTTGACGATTTCAATATTCTGTTTTTCGTTATGACCTCCTACATTATAAATCTCACCGTCCTTTCCGTTGCGGACAATCATGTCGATGGCTTTGCAGTGGTCTTCCACGTAGAGCCAGTCGCGTACATTGGTACCGTCTCCGTATACAGGCAGGCGTTTTCCTTCCAGGATATTCTTGATGATAAGCGGAATCAGCTTTTCAGGGAAGTGATAAGGACCGTAGTTGTTGGAGCAGCGGCTGATGGTTACAGGCATTTTATAAGTGTCGCGGTAAGCCATCACAATCAGGTCGGCACTGGTCTTTGAAGCACTGTACGGACTGTGCGGACAGAGGGGAGTTTCTTCTGTAAAATACCCTTCTGCACCCAAAGAACCATATACTTCATCGGTCGATACCTGATGGAAGCGAACTCCTTTTCTCCAAGTTGGATATCCGTTTTCATCTTTTCCGGTGACCCATGCCCGGCGGGCTGCATCCAGCAGGTTCTGGGTTCCCAAGATGTTGGTCTGCAAGAATAATTGCGGATTCTCGATGCTGCGGTCTACATGACTTTCGGCTGCGAAATTCACGATGTAATCAAATTTGTAATCAGCAAATAGCTGGTCGGCCAGGTTACGGTCGCAGATATTTCCTTTTACGAAGAAGCAGCGTTCATTGTCGATGTCCTGTGAAATAGTTTCTAAATTTCCCGCATACGTCAATGCGTCGAGGATGACAATTTTGACGTCATCATGTTTGCCTAAAATATATTTTATATAGTTGGCTCCGATGAATCCGGCAGCTCCAGTAACTAGATAAGTTTTCATATAGAGTTTTATTTTGGGTGCAAATTTCGGAAAGTTTTTTGAATGTGACAAGATTTTTTTGTTTTAATCATTCAGCTCAATCACCTCCAGGTCAGAGAAATTTCCGTTTTCCATGCTGAATCGTACAAGGGTCCGTACCTTATGAAAACCATATTTCCCTGCCGCTCCCGGGTTGATGTGAAGTAGCCCCAGACTGGAATCGTATTTGACTTTCAGAATGTGTGAATGCCCGCTGATAAACAGCTTGGGAGGCTGTGTCATGAGTGTTTTTCGGATGGAAGGATCGTACTTCCCGGGATAACCTCCGATGTGTTTGATGAGTACGTCAGTGCCTTCTAACTGGAAACGGTTGATTTCCGGAAAGCGTATACGCAGGTCTTGTCCGTCGATGTTTCCGTAGACAGCCCGCAGCGGACGGAATGCGGCCAACCGTTCGGCTACTTCCAGTGAACCGATGTCACCGGCATGCCATATTTCATCACACGTATCAAAATATTTCAGATAACGTTCGTCCCAGTAGGCATGGGTATCAGATAAGAGTCCGATTCTTTTCATTTTTCTTTTGCTTTTGTCCGGCAAAGATACTACATTTGAAAAAACCTTGAATGATTTCAGTATATGGAAAGCCACTATAACTATTTCAACCGCGATATAAGCTGGTTGTCATTTAATCACCGCGTATTACTGGAGGCAGATGATGATACGCTTCCTTTGTTCGAGAGAATCAATTTCATAGCTATTTATTCGTCTAACCTGGAAGAGTTTTACCAGGTACGTGTGGCAGAACATAAGGCGGTTGCATCTGGGGGTAAGAGTGAAGACATGACCGTGGATGAGGCTCATGCCTTGATCCGGCAGATTACGGATACCGTGAACCGTCAGCTGGAAGATCGTGTGCGTATCTATGAAGAAAAGATTCTTCCTGCATTGCGGCGCAATCATGTGGTGTTTTACCAGAGCAAAAGCGAGGTGGAGGATTTTCATAAGGAATTTGTACACCGCTTTTTTATGGAAGAAGTGTTTCCCTATATTCAGCCGGTGAAGATTGATCCGGAAAACGTACGCTTTTTCTTGCGGGACAGACGTTTGTATCTGGCTGTAAAGGTATGGAAGGATACGCAGGAGAAGCCGGAATATTATATTATAAAAATGCCTTATAGCAAGGTGCCCCGTTTTGTGCAGCTTCCTTCGCATGAGGGAAACTATTACCTCATGTTTCTGGAGGATATAATTAAGACAAACTTGAAGGAAGTGTTTATCGGTTATGAGGTAGAGTGCAGTTACTGTTGTAAGATTTCACGTGATGCCGATGTGTTTGTAGATGATGTACCTGCAGAGAGCATGGTGGAAAAACTGAAGGAGAAGGTGAAGAAACGTAAGATTGGGGCCATCTGCCGTTTTGTGTATGACCGGAAAATGCCGGATGATTTTCTGGATGCCCTGGTAGAAGCGCTGGGAATCAACCGGGAAGAGCTTGTGCCGGGCGACAAGCATCTGAATCTGGAAGATTTGGCGTCTCTTCCCAATCCGAATCCGGATATTCCGGCCATCGTCAAGCCGCAGCCGATGTTCTTGCCCGGGATGAACGAAAAACACTTTATGTATCGCCGGATAGCCAAACGGGATATGCTGCTTTATTATCCATATCACAGTTTTGAACATTTCATTCATTTTCTGTATGAAGCCGTTCACGATCCATTTTGTCGTGAAATCATGATTACGCAGTATCGTGTGGCGGAACATTCGGAAGTGATTAATGCCTTGATTGCTGCCGCACGAAACGGGAAGCATGTCACGGTGTTCGTGGAGCTGAAAGCCCGCTTTGATGAAGAGAATAACCTGGCTACAGCCGAATTGATGCGGAAGGCAAGGATTGACATTATATTCAGCATTCCGGGACTGAAGGTACATGCCAAGGTGGCATTGATTCTCCGGAAGAATGACAAGGGAGAACGGTTAAGAAGCTACGCGTATGTCAGTACGGGTAATTTTAATGAGAAGACGGCAAAGATTTATGCAGACATAGCTTTATATACTTGCAACAAGCAGATAGTAGACGACATGTGTACCCTGTTTAAGGTCTTGCGGAAGGAAGTGACAGAGCCTCGTTTCAAACGCCTGTTGATAGCACGGTTCAATCTGCTTCCGGAATTGAAAGCCCTCATTCAGCGGGAAATAGATTTGGTGAAAGAGGGAAAGCCTGGCCGGATTATTTTGAAGATGAATGCCTTGCAGGATACGGCTATGATAGATGAGCTGTATCGTGCCAGTGAGGCAGGGGTACAGATTGATTTGATTGTAAGAGGAATCTGCTGTCTGGTGCCGGGGGAATCGTTTAGTAGGAATATTCGGGTTACCCGTATTGTGGACAGTTTCTTGGAGCATGCCCGTGTGTGGTACTTCGGAAATGGAGGTGACCCGTTGGTCTTTATCGGTTCGCCCGACTGGATGCGTCGTAATCTGTATCGTCGCATCGAGGCGGTAACTCCTATTCTCGACGGCAGGCTTCGTCGGGAACTGACAGACATGCTGGAACTTCAGCTGTCGGCTAACCGGAAGGCATGCTGGGTGGACAATCAGTTGCGGAATATCTTTAAAAGAAAACCAGGTAACGACGATGTACGTGCGCAGTACGATTTTTATGAATACCTGAAAAACAAGTTGGCTGAGAATTAATCAGCCGACTTGTTTTTGTTTTCTGATATAAGCAGTAATTTGTCTCCCGGTTTCAGCTCCATTTGTCCGTTGGGAATGAGGAACTCATTGCCACGTTTCACGAGCATGACCAATGTTCCTTTGGGAATCTGCATTTCGGCCAGTCTGTTTTTGTCTTCCAGCATTTCGGCTGTCAGGGTGAGGTCATTCAGACGGGTATCAATTTCTTCCGGAAGCTCCACTCCAAATTCATTTCCTTCTTTAGGTGCGGGCAAGTCCAGCTGCAGGATTTTAGCCGCCTTGGTAATGGTCATTCCCTGAATCACCAAAGAAAGAAGTGTAATGAAGAATACAATGTTGAACAATTGCTGTGAACCCTCTATTTGAGCCAATACCGGGTAAGTCGCAAAAATGATGGGGGTAGCTCCTCTCAGTCCCACCCATGAAACAAACAGTCTGCCTTTATTCGTAATGTTACGGAAAGGCAACAGACAGAGGAACACGCTGAGCGGACGTGCGACGAGAATCATAAACACACCAATCAGTAAGGCAACCGCTGCAATGTCGAGCATTTCGTGCGGGTTGACCAATAGTCCTAAAGTAAGGAACATGATAATCTGGAAAAGCCAGGTCAGTCCGCTCATGAAGGTATTGATTTCCTTTCGGTAAGACAGTCGGGTATTTCCAAGAATGACTCCCATGATGTAGACAGCCAAGTAAGCATTTCCTTTCAGCTGGTCTGTAATGGTGAAAGTAATGAATACCAGACTCAACAAGAGGATTGAGTAAAGCGAGCTGTTGGACAGATTGATACGGTTTATCAGCCATACACTGAACCGTCCCATAGCGTAACCGATGACTCCACCGAAGAAAAATTGTACGAGTAGGTTTTTGGTAATTAGTAGAAAATCGGGATTACTTTTACTTGAAATTACTTGTATCAGCACGATGGTTAGCATGTAGGCCATCGGGTCATTACTTCCGCTTTCCAGCTCCAGCATAGGGCGCAGATTTTGTTTCAGGTTCATGCGCTGAGAGCGGAGCAGGTTGAATACAGATGCAGAGTCTGTAGATGACATGGTGGCGGCGAGCAATAAGGAACTAAGCAAGGTTAATTCTATGTTGGTCTGATTATTCCGGTCTGAAATATAGAATATAAATATACCAGTCAATAAAGTGGTAAGCAGTACGCCGGCGGTTGACAGGATAATACCGGGGGTAAGTATGGGCTTGATTTCGTTGTATTTGGTATCCATACCTCCGGAAAACAGAATGATGCTCAGTGCCATCATTCCGATAAATTGCGCATCTGAAGCACTGTTGAATTGCAGTCCGAGCCCGTCACTGCCAAAAAACATTCCTACAATCAGGAAAAGTAGAAGAGTGGGAATACCAAACCGGTATCCGGTTTTACTGATGAGAATGCTGGAAAAAATAAGGATAGAGCCAATCATCAGTATGTTTTCAGCTGTAAAAATCATGATTATGTAATAGTAAATAAAGTAATGTGAATGTTGTATATGTATTATAATGCCCGAAGCTAAGAAAATGTTTGGCAGGCAAATGTTTTTTGTGAAAATTTTTGTGAATCTTTTGTCTCCTCTGTGGTATTTTTTCAGTATGTACTTGCATAAAGTGAAAAATTCCACGACAAATTCTCTGTTTCACACTGTGAAATACAAAAACCACA
>CAMFND010000024.1 GCA_945965395.1 uncultured Bacteroides sp. | reverse complement strand
GTGTGAGATTGAGCCTGTAAGTCCTTTGTATAAGTTGTCGCCGGGTGAATCTTTTGTTTTTGAACAGACCTGGAGTTTAAAGAAACAATAAAATTTAGAGTTTAATATAAGATAAATAGTGGATGATATGAAGCATTTTTTTAAGCAAAGTTTTATTTCTACAGCATTTCTTTCTTTGTTGTTCGTCTCTTGTGGAACTGCTGATGTTCACAAAACTGAAGTTTCGATTGTAGGTGAAGAGTTTTATATTAACGGAAAACCTACGTTTGAAGGTAAAACATGGAGGGGGATGAAAATACAGGGATTGCTTCCTAATGCGCGACTTGTGAATGGAATTTTTGATGACAAGACAGATTCTACCCGTTATAAATGGGCGTATCCGGATACAAAAGTGTGGGATGCCAACCGCAATACAAGAGAGTTTGTAGAGAATATGCCGGTATGGAAAGAAAAAGGGTTGCTTGCTTTTACCATTAACCTGCAGGGAGGAAGTCCGGAAGGATATTCGGAAACACAGCCCTGGCATAATTCAGCTATTCTTTCGGATGGAAGTCTGGATGAGGAATACATGAAGCGACTGAAGCTGATTCTTGATAAAGCAGATGAGTTGGAAATGGTGGTGATATTGGGATTGTTTTATGTAGGTCAGGAAAAATTCCTGGACAATGCAGAGGCTGCCAGAAATGGAATAAAGAATGCAGTGGAGTGGGTACTGACGAACGGATATAAGAACGTGCTGCTTGAGATTAACAATGAGTGTGATTTCTTCAAGTTGGATGGGTTGAGTCCGGAAACTGTGCATGAGTCTATTGAATATGCAAAGTCGATTACTTATTATGGAAAACGTCTGTTGGTAAGTACGAGTTATGCCGGAAAAATTGTTCCGAGTGACAAGGTCATTGCCGCATCGGACTTTGTCTTGCTTCATGGAAATGGAGTATGGAAACCTGAAAGAATAACCCTGCAGGTCGATTCGGTGAGAAAATCGTCGGCCTATACTCCCAAGCCCGTGGTTTACAACGAGGATGACCACTTCAAGTTTGACAAAGAGGTCAATAATTTTGTAAAAGCTACAGAGGCTTATGCTTCGTGGGGATATTTTGATTTCAGAAAAAAGGATGAACCCTACGAACAGGGTTTTCAATGTATTCCTGCGGACTGGGGCATCAACAGTGAAAGAAAAAAAGACTTCTTCCGGTTGCTTACGGAATGGAAGAATGCGGAGTGATAGGTTTGTAAAGCATCTGTATATTAAAGCTGATTTAAAATTTAGATTATGAATCTCTCGTCATTTAAATGTCTGTTTAACAAGCAGATTTTTCTGTTCCTGTTAGTATGTCTTTGTTTGGAGAGTGCGTTGGCAGGAAATCCGATACGTAAAGGTTTACCGGAATATGGAATCAGAGATTGTCATATTTATGTAGAAAAAGGCCGGTACTATATGGTGGGGACGGAAATAGCTCCTCCGGGTGAAAATAGAGAAGGCATATCTTTGTATGAAAGTAAGGATATGAAGAAATGGAAGAAAACCGCTCTATTAGTTGACCGGGAAAGTATACCTGCCGATTCATGGTATAAAGATGGTTTTGATTCTCCGGAAATTCATAAGATAAACGGCAGGTATGTGTTGTGTTTCGGAGGCAGGAACAACGACGTAAATCCTTATGGCACTACGGAAACAGTTGTGGCCATAAGTGATAAGATTAAGGGG
This sequence comes from uncultured Bacteroides sp., assembly GCA_945965395.1. Lineage (GTDB taxonomy): Bacteria > Bacteroidota > Bacteroidia > Bacteroidales > Bacteroidaceae > Phocaeicola. The sequence goes on along the minus strand of CAMFND010000024.1, from coordinate 19,719 downwards.
CCTTATAAAGTTGTTACAGATAAGCCAGTTGTTAAAGGAAACAGGTTTACCTTATGGCAGGATGATAAAGATGGAAAAGTGTATGCTTATTGGGAGAAAGACGGAAGTCTGTGTGGTGCATTGATGGATACTGCGCTTACACATCTTTCCGGAGATCCTGTGGTAATCGCCATACCTCGTCAGTTTAGAAAAGACGACCGTTTTCTGGATTCTCCTTCCGTTTTTAAATATAAGAATAAGATTTATCTTTTCTATACGGTATTTAAAGGGGGATACTATGCTGCGAACTTAGTGTCTGAATCTCCGCTTGGTCCTTGGAAAGCTTCTGATGAAATCTTGTTTTATCGTTCGGAAGATCAGGCTCCTACTCAGTTGTATGGTGAATATGACAATCCGCTTGTCTTTGCTCCTCCTTGCGAGATTATAGGCAATGTGCAGTTGTTTAAAGGACTGAATGACAAGTGGTATATTTCGTATCATAGTGAGGATAAATATGCGGAACCGTTTTTCTGCGTTGACCGTGTATATCCGGATGAAAACGGTTTTAAATGTGTGATAACTCTTCCGTAAATAACTTTTAAGCTTATCAAATTATGAAACAAAAATTACTGTTGACGATATTATGCTTTACCGCTTTATTTTCAGATGTGGCTTTAGCCGATGTGTTTGTGTATCCTATGGCCGATGGCATCAGGAAATCTTCTTTGTTTGAAATTGAAGTTTCGGGTGGAGGAGAATTCTTGGAGTCTCCTGTGTATACCGATGTGGCGCAATGGAAGACCAACCGGTGTAAGACTACTTCATGGACTTCGTTCGCTACGGATACGAAGCCGGTTGTCAGGGTAAAGACAAATGCTTACAAAGTTGAGGTATACCGGGTATTGCCTCGTAAGTACAATGTAGAATGTCGTATTCTGAATGATTCGATTGTGGAATTTGAATTGCCAGGCCCTGGGCAGTATTCAGTGGAATTTGAGGAAGGTGTGGCTATTACTCATCCCTTGTTGATTTTTGTGGATGCATATCCGGTGAGAAAACCTGCCGGAAACACTCCCAATCTGATTGTTTTTGAAAAAGGGATACACGAGATTGGAGACAATTACGTGTTGAAAAGCAATCAAACGGTATATCTTGCTCCTGGGGCTTATGTAAAAGGACAGTTCGTTTCTGACGGGCAGGAGAACATCACGATTATGGGACAGGGTATTATAAGCGGAGAGGAATATCCTGCACGAAGCCATAACCACATGATTTCTTTCAGAAATTGTAACAATGTACTGATTGAAGGGGTGACTATCATCAATGCACCGAGGTATTGTGTGTCGTTGGGTGGCACTAACCAGATATGCCGGAACCTGAAAATGATGGGCTGGTGGTTCAGTACGGATGGAATCGGAATTGGGAGCAATAGTTTGATAGAAGACTGTTTTTTCAAGGTAAATGATGATGCTATCAAATTGTATCGAAGCAATACAATAGCAAGAAGATGCGTGATATGGCAGATGGAAAACGGGGCTCCTTTTCAGATAGGGTGGAATATGCCGGGGTATAACACGAATTTTCATGTCTATGACATGGATATAATCCGGGTGGAGCATCCTTGGGATAATCCGAACGAGGCTGTGTTTGATGCGATTCATGGCAGTAATGGTATTATGACTAATTATTTGTATGAGGATATTCGGATTGATAACTGCGAGCATCGTCTGTTTCATATCATGACAAAACCTAACCGTTTCGGAAGCTGGGATCCGGAAAGAGGTGAAATCAGGAATCTTACCTTCAGAAATATTGAGTGTTATACCCAGCCTAAAATGAGAAATATCATTATGGGGCACGATTCTATTCATAAAGTAGGCAACGTGCTTCTGGAAAATATTAAGGTGAATGGCAAATTGTGGAAGAATATGTCTGACGCGAATTTGCTGACTGACGAAAATACGACAGAAGGCATCATCATAAAATGATAATTAACCGGATTTATGTGTAGAAAGAATGTTATGTATCTGGTCTTGATGTGTTTGATGTGGATACAAGGTATTCCGTCGAAGGCAAAAGACTTGAATCTGTCTTTTTCAGATTCGTGCGCTGTGTTTAGAACTTCTGTAAAGGGAAAGCCTGTAGAGGGAGTGTTGGAGAGTTATCGTATAGAATTGCCTGCGTATAAGAAGGCATTGTTCTATGCTTCCCGGTTTAAGGGTTTTGACGGGATAAACCAGAATTTTTCGTGGCCCGTGGATAAATTGTCTGCACTTTTCGATGCATCATTTGAACCGGTACCCACTATTGATAAGCCTGTCAATTGTGGTATCTTTCTTGTCCTGGAACTTCAGGATGGAAGTTACTGGGTAGTGCAGCCGGTAGCCATTAATTCAGCTATGAGTTGGATAGAAGTGGTGGACGATAATCATATTGATATTAAATATGGTACCATGGGAACGGAAGAAGTGGATTTGAAAGATGCTCCGGTGTTTGCCTATGGAAGAAGTAGGGATGTATATAAGGTAGTGAATGCAATCTGGAGTTCTTTGGTAAAGGATAAATACATAGCAGATAATCTGAAATTAAGAAAGGACAAGGTTTATCCGGAGCCGTTCAAATATTTAGGTTGGTGTTCGTGGGAGCATTTCCGGAAAAACATCAATGAAAAAGTGTTGCTGGAGGCTGTGGATGGGATAGAGAAATCTGATGTACCCATTCGCTGGGTTTTAGTGGATCACGGACACCAGACTCAGGTGAAAGACAAGCTTATCAATTTTGAGGTAAGTCCCGAGAAATTCCCGGGAGGATGGTCTTCTTTGTTGTCCAAACGTTCGGACAAGATAAAGTGGTTCGGATTATGGCATTGCATGTATGGTATATGGGGTGGTATATCGGCCAATCATAAAATGGATGATTTGAAGCCTTATCTGATGAAGAATGACAGAGGACGTATCATCATAAACGGTTCGCCGGAAGCTGCCGATTTATTTTATAATAAGATGGTTTCTTCTGCATCGGACAATGATTTTGACTTCATTAAAATAGACGTTCAGACACGTGACTTTAACAACTACCTGATGACATCCAATCCGGTGGAGGCGCATCACAACAATGCGGCGGCACTGGAGCGGTATGCCAAAAAGAAGCTGGATGGATTGATGAACTGTATGGCTCAGAACCTGCCTTGTGCATTTAACACCAAATATAGTGCAACGACGCGTGTGAGTGTGGATTATAAGTTGAACAGCATTCCATTGGCGAGAAATCATATCTATCAGGGATTCCAGAACACATTATGGATGGGGCAGACGGTTTGGCCGGATCATGACATGTTTCATTCTTCTGATGCCAGACTGGGGCGTCTGATGGCGGTCAGCAAAGCGATGTCGGCGGCTCCTATCTATCTGTCCGACCCTTCCAAAGATTTTGTGGATGATTATATTTCTCCATTAGCTTTCTCTGACGGTGAGATCTTGCGTCCTATGGCTCCGGGAACTTCTCTGCCCAAGTCTCTGTTTAACAATGTGCTGACAGGAGATGGGGTGTATTATGTGATAGCTCCTTTGACTGAAACATCTGCTGCTGTGGTGGCTTATAGCCTGTCAAACAAAAATACCAAGAATATAACGGAGGTAGAGGTTACTGCAGAAGACTATACATATGCGGATGCGATGGTACAACCGTATCCGGGACGGCGTGAACTTCCGGCAGAGGGACTGGTATATTATGACTGGTATGCGAAGAAAGGAAACGTGCTGAAAGATAAGTATGCGTTTAACCTGAAGAATATGGAGGACCGTCTGGTGTTGCTGTGTGAAATCGAGAACGGCTGGTCGGTTATAGGGCTGGAGAACAAGTACCTCAGTCCGGTGGCAGTAAAGAAGTATAAGGCTGAAAAGAATAAGCTGACAGTATCCTTGAGGGAGAATGCGCCTTTTGTGATATACAGTGACAAACCGCTTCTGAAATGTCAGTATGCCAGCTACAAGAAGCTTGACAACGGATTTTATCTGGTAACTCCAGATTCTGGCAAGAATCAGTTTGTGATGTACAAATAACCTGCTTGTCTGTAATAGATCGGTCCTGTAAAAAAAGTCTGGTATGTAACCTGCTGTGGTTCATACCAGACTTTTTAATATACACCAGCTCAAAAGGGATTAATGAGATTGTTGCTGTAATAGCTGTTCCATTTCCTGAGCTTTCTTGGTTTCTTTTTTGAACAGATTTGATTTTTGCCCAATGTCCATACGGATATTGAAGAGTTCTTGCTCGAAGTTTCCTTTGGGAGTGACTCTGAGTCCTGTTTGCGGCAGGTATATCCAGTCATTTTGTCTGATACCTATGATTTTCCCGTCTTTCACATACAGGTAGCGGTCGCGAGGCTCTACATTATCCGGATTGCTTATGAACTTGGTAAGTGTGATACCGTCAAGATCATATTTTGATTTGTCCATCTGGGCAAGTTCTAATAGAGTGGGGAAGATATCAATACTTGCAATGATGTGGTCGCTTACTTTTCCTGCCGGGATGTGATTTTTCCATTTGATGATACAAGGAGTGCGGACCCCCCCTTCGTATGCCGAGAATTTACCGTCTCTCAATGGAAGGGCAGAGCCACCGTTTTCTTTCATTCCCAGCCATGGGCCATTGTCGGAAGTGAAAATGACCATTGTATTCTCGCTGAGTCCTTCCTTCTCTAAGAAATCAAGCAGTCGGCCTACGTTCCAGTCTATTTCTTCTACGGCATCTCCATACAATCCTCTTTTACTTTTTCCTTTGAACTGTGGAGAGACAAAAAGCGGTACATGGGGCATGGAAGGAGTCAGGTACACAAAGAACGGCTGGTTCTTGTTTTTCCCGATAAATTCCATTGCTTTGTTGAAATATCTGTATGTGGTAGTAGCTTGGTCGCATGGATATTCTATGACTTCCTTGTTTTCGAACAAAGGAGAAGCATAGTTCAGTTCTTTTTTCAGTTGGGCTTTGTTTTTGGTTCTTTTTACCAGCTGCTGGTCTTGTAAGGCTTTATCAAGATTATACCCTTCAGTAAATACACAGTTGGGAGAGAATTTATGTGTGTACCCAATGTACATGTCGTTACTGTAAGGGATACCATAGTAATAATCAAATCCACGATCGGTAGGAAGATATCCGTCAAGGTCGCCTAAGTGCCATTTACCAAAGCATCCGGTGGCATACCCTTTTGTCTTTAGCGCGTTGGCTATCGTGATTTTATCTGTTGGAAGTCCTTTTGAATCTGGCCAGCCCACACCTTTTACTCCGTTGCGTGTGTTTAGCTGCCCGGTAAGCAGTCCGGCTCTTGAGGCACTCGATACAGAAGCGGATACGTAAAAATTGGTAAGCCGGAGTCCGTCTTCCGCCATTTTGTCAAGATTGGGAGTTTCGATTAGTGGCGACCCATAGCACCCTATGTCCTGATACCCTTGGTCATCGGTAAGGATGATGATAAAGTTGGTTTGAGCATGACTTAACACAGGAAAAGTCAGCAACGTGGATAGCATTAATTTCGTTTTCATTATAGACGGGTTTAAAACTTCTGATTTTCTTCGGCACCAGGCTGGGCATATTGCGTGTCAAGTGCCTTTACTACGATGTCGTTATCTTTTATTTCTATGCTCATCGGAACTAAAGTAAGCCCCTGTTTATTCATGGAAGTGGCAATATTTGGATTTACTCCTTTATTGACTTCTGTAGGAGATTTGTAATCACCGTTTAGGAAAGCGGTACACCACCAGTTCCCCTTTTTATCCTTGAAGATTGTGCCGTGACCCAGGCATCTTCCTGCGAATTTCCGGTTGCTATACGGACCTTCGATTTTATCAGCAGTAGCATAATACAGATTATACGTCCCTTTTCGGAGGGTGTCTTTTGACCATGCGGTACCAAACCATACGTATTTATTGCCTATTTTGATAATCTGACATCCTTCATGTCCCATTTTCCGGTTAGCAGGATGAATTGCTACAGGTTTTCCTATGAATCCCGTAAAATCTGGTTTTAACTGTTGGATTTCTGCACATTTGCTTATTAGCCAGATTTTCCCATCGGTATCCTGGAACAGAGATGGGTCATGTTTCAGACCGAATTCCTGTTTCATGGGTTCGCTTATGTTTTCAAACTCAGGTGAGGAGGAAGTTATGATGGAGGATTGTTTGAGATTTGAGGTATGAACTGCTACCCATTGATGGTTAATGTAATATATTTCGGGTGCCCAGAGCTTGGCTTCTCCTCTTTCTTCTATCAACTCTTTCTGAGAATTCAGAATATTTTGGAAATAAGACAATTTTTTCATGTTATAGTCTTCACCTAATTTTTCCCAATCCTGTAAGTTTGTACTTCTCCATACAGGCATCTCCATTTTTCCGTTTGTGTAGGTGAGATAATAGTGCTGGTCTGGTCCGATTACGATGTAGGGGTCACGCATCCAGGTGTCTGCCAACAGATGAGTGGCTTGGGTGCGTGATAATTCTTGTGCCATTGTAGGGACTATGTGAAAAGTTAGCGATATTCCTGTTATGAACAGGAGTTTTTTAAGAGATGTTTTCATGTGATTAAAGTTTTGATAGATTAAGATTGTATAAATAGAAATCAGATAGCCCCAGTACTTTCACAAGCACTTGGGGATTAACCTAAAATATGAGTTATTTAGCTTTAGTGGTTCGATTGTTTATATAGTTTGTCTTTTGGAGAGTATATGTCGGGCCGTTGCTCTTGATGTTCCCGTCGTGGTCGAACCATATCGGGTCAATGACCAATGAGGGACTTTCGGGGGCATCGTTTGTAATTCCGTGGCAGGAAATCCAATATCTTCCATCCGGTCCGACAAATATTTCATTGTGGCCCACTTGGTTGAACGGACTGTGCGGATCACCTTTCCAGGTGAATCCGTTTCTGTTGCATGCGGCTTTGCTTTGTGCTCCGTAGAAGGGATTTCCTTCATACTTTTTCCATGGTCCGGTAATTTTAGAAGCGGTGGCATAGCCGATTTCATATCCTCTGGTCCAGCTGGAATAGAAAAGGTAGTACTGTCCGTTTTCCTTTATGACGTAAGCACCTTCTATTCCGATGGAATCCCAGGAGTAATACTTCTTTACTTTGGGGATGGGGCGTCCGTCGTATCCGGGTTCGTGTACTAATTTTCCTTCCTTATCGTATTCATAATCTACCTTCCCAGGCTGGATAGCCGTCTGAGGGGTGGTCAGAAATTTTCCGGTTTCTAAATCCAGTTGCGCATATCCAATACCAAATTCGCGTCCTCTGTTCCAGAATGCCCATACTTTTCCGTCTTCATCTTCGAACAGTGTCAAGTCGTTTCCGTTGGCCAGTGGCTTTTCTTCTGTAATCACCTTGTAGGGGCCTTCAATTTTGTCGGCTACGGCATAACCGATGTGTTGTCCGGGATACCCATGCTTGGGGTTGGAACAGTTGAAGGTAGCGTAATATTTTCCTTTGATTTTATGAATCTCAGGAGCCCAGAAACGGTTATAATACCATTTGCTGGAATCGGGCCTTTCTACGATGTATTTTACGAAAGTCCAGTCGGTCAGATTTGTAGATTTGTAGAGAGGAACTCCTTGGTTCAGCTTCCCATTTTGTTCCTGTCGTGCCCAATGGGGAAAAGCGGTACCTGTGAGGTACCAGGTATTCTGGTCTTTCAGCACTTGGCAGTCTCTTAATCCTTTGGGGTCGATTCCCGAACGGATTGGGTTTTGATAGGTGAATTGAGGATTCTCCATGATTTGTCGTGCCATGTCCGGATTAGTTTTTTCGATTCCGGTGAACAGGTATACAATCATGCCCGCATCCGAGGGGTCGAAACAAGTTCCTTTTTTCTTGATACAAGTGGAAATCCGTTCATATAGGAAATCCCATGCTCCTGGTTGGTAGGCGGGAGAATTTCTGGCTGGTGAAGTTTTTATCCAGTCGTAGTTTTCTTTGGGACAGAAGAAACCAATATAATCTTTTCCATGATTTTGGTCGAGAATTTGTACGAATCGGACATTGCCTCCTTCCGGAGTACCGAATGCAGCTTTCATTTCGTCCCATGTCCAGCCAGAATGCATATCCCATCCTTTTTTTCTTTCCGGATTGTCGCTGTGACGGTTGTTCCATTGAGAGTGGGACAACAGGGTAACGTATTGGCGCTTTTCTTTATCGGAGCGTTGAAGAGCTTCTCCTACCACTTGCATAGGTCCGGCAGCTACGATGATTAACGGATCTTCTGCGGAGGAAGCATTGATTACGTCTCTCATGGCATTGTAGGCAATTTCGGCATTGTCTACGGCACAAATGAAGCGGCTATTGTGAAAGCCAAACCATTTCTTGCTTCCCAGTGCACTGAGACGCATGTGCTCATAGGCACTAATGCCATGTTTGTTAGGGCGATCCTGATTGCTCCCCCAGATATGGTCGCTGTAGGTATACAATACAAGCTTGTCTTGCAATCCTTTAGCTGCAATCATAGCAAGCGACAACGGAGTGGCAGCCCAGTCATCATCATCGTGTTCATTACCGTCGCTACTTATGGCAATACGCCCTTTCCCCTGCCAAAGAGGGGTCTGGGCGTATAGCGTGTGAAAAGTAATGAATATACCAATAAGTAGAATACTGATTTTTTTCATTGAGATTACCTTCTGGATTATTTTACTTTTGTGAGTTTGAATACAGTGGCATCGTGTGCTCCCAACTGAGCAGAAAGTTTTCCTTCCACAATACCGATATTCTGCTTCTTCCACAAATCACGTGCTTGATATTTTCCGCGTAGAAATTCCAGTTCCATATTGAAAGTGACGGTAGCAGGCTTGTCCTGTAAGTTGAACAGCGCAATATAGCGTTCGCCTGTTTCGGGAACAGTGGCAGTCCAGATGGCATAGCTCTTGTTCTTGAATACCTGTCGGTTGTCAGTAGAATGTTGGTCGATGGCAAGGATTTCATCGTTCTTGAAATATTTGTCGATGATTTCTTTGGGGGTAGAAAGCAAGTCGGCTCCAATCATCAGCGGAGAGCGTGCCATACAGAACAGAGTCATGAGCGTATTATATTCTTCTGGAGTGAAGCGGCTCATGCGTTCTTTTCCTACCGGACGGTTTTGAAGTGCCAGTTTTCCAAACGGAATCATATCCGCATCCGGCCAACTGTCTTCGCCAATGTGAGAAGACCAGGCATTCAACAAGTCGAAATTGTGATACAAATCTTCCCAATTGTCCCAGAAATCGGCTGAGACTCTCCACATGGTAGCGTTCTTCTTGATGTGTTCCGCACGGCCTAACGGAGCTTCCCCACATGATAAGCTCAGTACCATCGGGCGACCGCAGTTTTCAATGGCTTTGCGCATCATTTCGATTTCTCCTTTGTGATAGGGAGGATACATGGTGTCGTCAGCCTTGATAAAGTCTACTCCCCATTCTGCATACAATTTGAAGATAGAGTTATAGTATTCTTGTGCGCCTTCTTTAGAAGCGTCCACTCCGTACATGTTGTTACACCAGTTACATGTGTCGAAAGGTTCAGCTATGTCGTAAGCCGTAGCCTTGCTTCCCATGATTTTTGATTTCTGGAAGTAAGCCTGGCGAGCTATACCACGCATGATGTGGATACCGAATTTCATACCCTTGCTGTGTACATAGTCGGCCAGTGGTTTGAATCCTTTTCCGTTTGCTGCAGACGGGAATCTTTTCACAGAAGGAATCAGACGGCTATATTCGTCCATGCAAAGCACATCGAGCGGTTTGCCGTCTTTATCCAGTCTGATGTCCGGATGGCCATATCGTTTGCTGGGGTTATTCCAGCCTCCAGGGTTATCGTTAAACCAGCAGTAGTCGATAACGGTATATTCCCAGCCATGCTGTTTCAGATTGGCAGCCATATAATCTACGATGGCTTTGAATTCCTGTTCGTTGATACGGCAGTCGTATGCATCGAAACTGTTCCATCCCATAGGAGGAGTGGGAGCCGCCTTGCATTTACTTACTGTTTCTTCAGACGGCATCTGCGGAGTGGTAGCCTGAGCTGTCTGGTTAAAGCCGGCCAGCATGAAGAAAGCCAGTGCGGCAGATAAGAATGTTTTATTTTTCATGATTTATAATTATTTGGTTATTGTCACAAAGTTAGGTGGACTAAAAAAGAACGGTTGGTTCCTGTGTCCGCATTCTTATTGAATTTGTACGTTCTATTTATATTCTTTGTCCAGCGAATAGAAAGGAAGTGGCACATAATCACGGTCTACCAGCATTTTCTCGGCCATGGTGTCACGCAGTTTCTTTTCTATTTCTGCATATTCCTTAAGTCCTGCAAGGTTGTGTAATTCTTGCGGGTCGTTTTTGAGGTCATACAGTTCGAACATCGGTCTTTCTGAGAAATATCTTTCTTTCCATTCCCGTGGTATGAAACCGGTTCTGTTTTGTTCTACCAGGTCGAGCCAGAATGCTTCATGTGAGAAATCTACCGGCCAGTAGGGAAGTTCTCTCACAGGATTATAGATAAGCTTGTATCTGTCGGTTACTATGGCTCTGATGAGGTCGAAGTCTTTGGTGGTGACTGGCAGGTCTTCTGCGTGAGCTCCACGGGCAGAGAATACCCACGTTCTGTCGGTTCCTGCTTTACCTAACAGAGTATGAGCGAAGCTGTGGCCGGTCATTTTAGGGTCGGCTTTATATCGTGCTAGTTCCAAAAGGGTAGGAGCAAAGTCTTCTCCCGATACAAGTACATTACTGTAGCTTCCCGGTTTGATTTTTCCTGGCCAGCGTACGATGAGCGGAACATTGATACCGGTTTCATAAAGGGTGCCTTTACCTCTTAACAGGGCAGAACCATTGTCGCCTACAAATACGACGATGGTGTTGTCTGCCAATCCTCGTTTTTCCAGCTCTTCCATCATGAGCCCGAACTGCGTATCCATACGGGCTATCTCATCGTAATGACGTGCAAAATCTTCCCGAATGAGTGCGTTATCCGGATAATTGTCTGGCAATTTAATGGTATTAGGGTCATGAGGTTCTGGTATGGCATTCTTATCCCATGGACGGTGAGGGTCATAGAAACTGACCTGAACATAGAAGGGTTTTCCTTTTCCTTCAGTGGCGGCCTTGTCCAGAAAGACTTTCAGTTCCGGCAACGGCTGTCCACCTATTCTATGGTAATCGAACCGACGGCCGAAGGTAGCCATATCGTTTCTTTCAATGGCCTGCTGAATATCTTTGTTGCGTTTCAGCCCGTCCTGGTGATGGCTTCGGGCGGTCACTCCGATGTAATATCCATGCTCTTTCAGAATATCAGGATAGGTAATGACATTTCCTGGCAGAGGCAGAGAAAACATAGACATTGTAGTAGAGATGGTAGAACGTCCTGTGAAGAAAGAAGAACGTGAAGGAGCACTTTGAGGGGCCGTCACGTAGGTTCTGGTGAAGGTCATTCCTTCGGAAGCGAACTTATCGAAGTTGGGAGTCTTGATGTCTTTATTTCCATAGCACCCTAAGAACGGAACGCTATGGTCATCGGATATGACAAAGATAATGTTCGGCTTGTCTTGTTTTTGAGCAGCCCAGGAGGGCATGAGTGATGTTGCCAGTGCGGCAAGTGAAATCAGTTTAATAGAGTTCATAAGGTGTAATTAAAAGATTATTGAATGTATTGTGCATCGGTCTGGCCTTTTATCTGCTCTTTCTCTGTATAGGTCGAGCGGTTGGCTTCGGATACTTTTTGTTTATCTAATTTCTCTATTTTACGGTCGTAGGTATAGAGTCCGTTCATTTCATTTTCCACATCAGTCCACTGGGTATATACAGCTGCGCTGAGTCCGCGACGTATGTATTCATTGATTTGCTGGATGAATTTTACGTATTCCTTTGTTGCATTCTCCTTGTTCTTATAGTTGTGGTGCACCCAAGGTCCGTCGGTATCCCAGATGTGGCCCTCGACCTTATAACCGATGGCGCCATATTCTCCGTTGACAGTAGCTCTCTTGCTGCTGATAAGCGGTACGTGAGGAGGCCGGTAGGAATGGTTGTCCTTAATGTGTCCCACTTCATAGTCGATACTGGGTTTCCGGGCATCGATACCACTGTTACCTGTGACAAGTCTGTTCGGGTCCAGCTTCATGACATTTTCTGTGATACGTTCACAATCGTATATTCCCCAATGTTCGTTGAACACAATCCAGTTGACAATGGAAGGGTGATTCCAGTGAGTACGAATCATGCGTTGCAGTTCGGTCTCAAACTGTACCTTTTCTTCTTCGTTTCGTGTCTTGAAACAGTTGGGCATGTCTTGCCATACCAGTATGCCTAATTTGTCGCACCAGTAGTACCATCTCTGCGGTTCTACTTTGATGTGTTTTCGTATCATGTTGAAGCCCCATTCTTTTATTTTCTGTACATCCCATTTCAAGGCTTCATCTGTGGGCGCAGTGTATATGCCGTCGGGCCAGTATCCCTGGTCCAATGGCCCCATCTGGAAAATAAATTTGTCATTAAGTGCCAGACGCTGTACACCGTTTTCGTTCTTTAATGAGATTTTGCGCATACCCGCATAGCTTCGGATGCTATCCACGGTTTCTCCTTTTTCGTTGGTCAGTTTGACTACCACATCATACAGATGAGGTGTGTCGGGACTCCATGGACGAATGGTTTGCAGGGGTAGAGTAATCGGAGTATTCAGCGCGCCTGAGTGCTGGCTTTCTGTTTTCCCCTGTGACTGGATACAGATGTTTACCTTCAGGTTCTGATTGCCGGAAGCATTGACTTCTACGTGGAATGCTTTCTTATCAAAATCAGGAATCGTATGTATGGCTGTGACATGATCTTTGTTGACCGGTTCTATCCATACGGTTTGCCAGATACCGGAAGAAGGGGAATAACTATAGCCTTTCGGTTCGGAAAAACGAGTGTTGTTTTGCTTTCCGTGAGGAATGGCCTTATTGTTTCCCGGATCATAGACACTGACAATAAGTTCCTGCTCTTTGGCCGATAAGTCAAGATAAGACGTTATATTGAAAGAGAACGGATCGTATCCTCCTTTGTGGGTTCCTGCTAGTTTTCCGTTCACATAGATTTCCGATTCCCAGTCGACAGCTCCAAAATTTAAGATGATATTCTTGTCTTTCCATCCTTTGGGAAGAGTAAAAGTCCGTTTGTACCACGCTCGTTGGGTGGAGAGTTGTCTTCTTACTCCGGAAAGAGCCGATTCCCATGGGTAGGGAACGAGAATTTTTTCATGGAGTTTTCTTTTTGCCGGTAGTCGGTCTCCTTCTGCACGCATTTCAAATTCCCATACTCCATTGAGATTTTTCCAGTCTTCCCGTTGCATAAGTGGCCTGGGGTATTCTGGAAGTACATGATGGATGTCGATGTTTTTGCTCCAAGGTGTCATTAAAGGAGCTTGCTTCATTTCCCACTTTTGTGCATAAGCAGAAAAACATACACCGCAACATAATAAAAAGATGAATTTTCTCATAATGTATAATGTTTTATACAAAAATAGCCTGAGAACAGATTAACCACTGGTTTATGCGTCCTTGAAATTGTTGCCAGCGTACACACTGCGGGTTCTGTACGCTAGTACAAATTATTTGTACACGAAAATAAACCTGATAGCTTGTTTGCTTGTAATTTTGTCGCTGTAAGAATGAAGAACGTATGAAAGCAAAAGTATTATTCATTGTATGCTTGTGTATTTCATGGATGAATTCCATTTACGCAGGAAACAAAACAGCTACACTTGTGACATATCCGGAAAAGAATCTCCGGGTACAACAGTCTGAATTGTATCGTGTGTATCTGAATGATGACACGGATAATGACGTGACTATTTTCAAAAATGTCTGTAACACTTATTTTAAAGGAATGCCTGGACAAAGGAAAAACGATGACAAGCCTTTGACTAAATTCAAAGGCAGAAGCATTCATTGGGGACATTTCTCGTTCCAGGGGAAGGTGAAAGTTACGGTGCAGGTGAATAAGAATATAGAGGGAAAAGAAATAAAAGTGTATCCGTCCAGACACGATATAAAAGTGAATAAACAGGATGCTAACTGCTTCTCTTTTGTGCTCGACCGTCCAGGACAATTTTCTGTGGAAATTGGTGAAGATGGCTATAAGGAAGGATTGTTGATTTTTGCAGATCCGATGGAAACGGATGTCCCGGCCGATTTGCCAAAATGGAAAGTGATAGAAAAGGGTGATAAAACACTTCTCTCTACACTTTCTGTGAAAGATTCAGCCCTTTATTTTAAGAAAGGGGTACACGATATAGGAGTGTATAAAGTTCCTTCAAATATAAAACGCATCTACCTGGAAGGAGGAGCTTGGGTATTTGGCTCTTTCATTATGGATGGAAAGGCTTGCTCCAGTGTAAAGATTTACGGAAGAGGTGTTTTGTCAGGGGCACGCTTGCATCTGCGTGAGTCGCACATGGTAGAGGCTAAGAGCGGAGCCGACGGCATTGTGGTGGATGGTATTGTGATTGCAGACTATTCTTTCTTTGCTGTAAGGTTGTTGGGAACGGATAATGAAGTGTCCTGGACGAAGATTGTGGGAGGATGGATTTATAATTGTGACGGCATTGCTGCTTATGCCAACTCTACAATCCGGAATTGTTTCATCTGGGCAAATGATGACAATATCAAGATATATAGAGATAATATTGTGGTAGAAGATGTCGTATGCTGGCAATTGGATAATGGAGCCATTTTCCAGTTGAACTGGAGTAATTCAGTAGCAAGAAACTGCCGTGTAAGCCGGGTGGATATAGTCCGGGCGGAGTGGGATTCAGACAGACCTAACAATGGTATTCTAAGTTGCCGGAACGGTGGAGGAGCAGATGAAGGATTTGTATTTGAAGACGTGCGTACGGATACTCCGGTGACACATATTTTCAGATTATCCCCATTGGGCGATAAAGACCAGTTGATTAAAAATTTCCTGTTTAAGAATTGGAATATATGGGTAGATGTTTCAAGAGGTAAAAAAAATTATATGGAAGGAGTGGAGGGTAAGACTCCTTTAAGTGGACTCGTTTTTGAGAATTTCAGGGTAAACGGAAAGGTGCTGACTGAAAAAAATATGCATGAGATATTGAGATGGTCTATTTTAAATTGTAAAAAGATTGATTTCAGGTAATATTTGTACATTTGAAATAAGAGTCCGTACAATAAATCAAATACAACTGACTAATTGTTTTTTCCTTTGTGGAGATGTTTTCAATAGGGTTTTAATAATTGAATAACATGCTTGTATGAAGGATGTTATTCTTGGTTTTCATAAAGGTAATGTTGTATAGGTTAGTAAAAAGAGGGGGTAACTCCTCTTTTTTTTGTGAATGAGTGGTAATTAATGTATTTATATATTTTATCTTTGTTGAAAATGTAATATTATGATGTCTTTAAAAGAAAAAACAAGAATACTTTTTGGCTGTTTGTTAGTTTTTATCAGTCTGAGTTTGACTGCTGCAACTGCTCCTAAGTTCAGGACGTTGACAATGGAGAACGGACTATTACATACAGATGTAACCTGTGTAACTCAGGATGTGAATGGACTTATCTGGATTGGAACCAATGGAGGATTGCAAAGTTTTGATGGTTATAACCTGCAGTCGTATGACTATTATAAGCCGACGGACAGAATCCGTTATCTTCACGACCGCATTACTTCACTGGCTGCAGATTCCTGTAACTTGTGGATTGGCACAGAAAGCGGTTTGTTGAGATTTAATTATAATCAGGGGAATTATGCCGATTTTGAACTGTCTGCCGACCTTCAGGTATTGTCATCCACTTTGGTCGACAAAGTATATGCCACCGAAGAAGGAGTTTTGTGGGTGGTAACTTCTGATTCCATGTATGTGGTGAATGTGGATCGTAAAAGAAACTTGCTTTCTTCTTATGGGAAAGAGTCTGAGGTCTTGTCGGCAAAGAAAAATGTGCATACGATTGTGAAAAATGGCGATTATACTTGGTTGTGTACTCCCGATATGCTTTTACAGGTGAAACTAACTCAGGGTAGAGTGAAAATTGTGAACTCATATAAATGCCGTGAAATATCCCGAAGGAATGAGGCTTCTTCCTCACTTTATATCCGAGACAATTTCCTGTATCTGAGAGTATCTTCCGGCTGTGCCAGATTCCCGTTGAATACAGATGGCAGTCTGAACTTGTCACGTTATGATTTTTATGACTTCCATAGCTTGAATGCACATATTCCTCAATATACTTCAGGAAAACTGATTGTAGACCGAAGCAATACGTTATGGTGTGCCTCGAATATAGGCTTGTTGCAGATTTCTACAAATTCAGGTAAGATCTACGCCGATATTCATGCCCGTAAATCTGCATATACTACTTCCATTTCGTCTAATTTTATTTCTACGTTATTCATTGACAGTTTTCATAATTTGTGGATTGGAACTTGGGGAAAAGGACTGAATTATGTTTCTTTATCAATGCCTTTGTTTGGTACAGTATACGATAACCCTTCAAATGAATATTCAATAAAGGGTACTTTTGTGAAGGGTATTGAAAGAAGTTCTGACGGTACGCTTTGGCTTCTGACCCAGAAACAAGGCTTGAATAAGTATCGTACGGACGAAGGCCTTCTGATGTTTACAGACTTTTCTCAATTTCTGGGAAAAGGAAATGTGTTTAAGGCTTTAAAGTTTAATAAGAATGAACGTATTCTTTATGTGGGACTGATAAATGGCCTTGTGGCCTATGACGTAAAATCAAATTCGATGTCGTATGTCATCTTCAACAATGAAAAAGCATTGGTAAAGGCTGCTGTAGACATTACTCGAATGGAATCTGATGCAAACGGCTTCCTGTGGGTGGGTACCTGGAGAAATGGTATCTATTGCTTTAAAGAAGATAATGGGGCACTTACTTTTGTCAAACACATAGGTTTACGAGAGGGCTTGAAGTCAACTTGTGTACCTTATTTGTTTTTTGATAAAGAAAAAAACGAAATGATGGCATGTACCAGAAAAGGGCTTTCTCGATTTATTTTGCAGGGAACCGATTCTGATATTAAAAAAGTGGTTTCTTATGGAGTAGATTTGAAGAACCCCCATTCCTTATCGAATAACTTCTTGGCCTGCATTGACAAACAGAATGATTCGATTTACTGGGTCGGAACGTTGGGAGGAGGTCTGAACCGTCTGGTTATCCAGGGAGATACGGACAATGCTTATTCTGCAACGTCTTACATGACACAGGATGGTATGATGAGTAATGACGCGGAAATTGTGATGGTAGATAAGAATAACAATGTGTGGATTGGCGGCTATGGCATCATGAAGCTGGATACACAAACCGGCATTCTTTCTCGATTTGATTACCTGGACGGATTGCAAGGTAACTTCTTCAAATATGGAGCTGGTTACAAAGGGAAAGACGGAATGATGTACATGGGTGGAATAGATGGCTTGAGCTATTTTTATCCTAATCATGTGCAAACTGGGAATGAAAAATATCAGCTTTATTTATCAAATTTGTATGTTCATGGAGAGAGAATTCGGGTCGGTGAGAAGATAAATGGGGTGGTTGTGCTTCCTGAGATTTTGGACAAACTGGAGAAGTTGACGCTGCATCATGACCAGAATGATTTCTCAATAGAATTTTCTGCCTTGGGATACCGTCTCTCAAACAGAATTATGTATCGGTATAAATTGGGCGGATATGATGCGGAGTGGCGGGAAGTGCCGGTGAGTGAGAATAAAGTGCTTTATTCCAATCTGGATTATTCCACTTACGACTTCGAACTGCAGTACTCTACGGATAATGGACAGACTTGGAATCCGGTAAGTAAAAAACTGCAGATTGAAGTGCTGCCCCCTTGGTGGCTTTCCCCGTGGGCCAAAATCACTTATCTGATATTTACCTTTTCACTGGTGCTGTTCATCTTCTACCTGTATGTGCAGGAACTGAATATGAAACATAAAATATCCCTGCATGATATGGAAAAGCAAAAGGATGAGGAAAACCATCAGCTGAAACTGCAGTTCTTCATGAATATTTCCCATGAATTCAAGACGCCTTTAACGCTTATTTTGTCGTCTGTAGAACGAATGGAAGATGAATTTGGTCGAACCATAGGAGAGGTACCGCAGAAAATTCAGGAATCATTCAATTCGGTATCCCGGAATGCCAACAGACTGCTGACCATGATTACAGAGCTGGTAGATTTCAGAAAGAGTGACCTGAACATCGCGGACCTGAACTTGCAAGAAGACAGAATTGATAAATATGTGCTCCAGATAGTGCAGGAATTTTCTCCCTGGGCCCTGCGTAAGAAAATAGAATTTACCACCTCGGTGCAGGAGAACGTGCTGATGAAATTTGACCCGGAGAAATTTTCCATGGTGCTGACCAACCTGCTTTCCAATGCCATGAAATATACGTCTAATGGAGGACGTGTGGAAATCTCTCTTACAACTGGCACAGATGTGGCTCTTTCCCCTAAATATGAAAACTCTTTCCAGGTGGGCGACACGATATGGGGTGAAGAAGTCTGTATCTTAAAAGTTTCCGATACGGGAGTCGGAATCTCTGCGGAAACAATCAGTAAGATTTACGACCGTTTCTTTCAGATAAGAGACAACTCTTCGGTACATTTAGGTTCAGGCATAGGACTTGCCATTGCCAAGAATATGGTGCTTCTGCATGGTGGAAACATCATAGTGAGCAGTGAGCGGATGAAGGGTACGGAATTTATTGTGACATTGCCTATGAGATTGAAAGAAGAAGTGCTGGATAAAAATAATAATGCATTTGATGTGCATGATTATTTGCAATCAGTTCACGTGGAATATAACTATGATATGGAGTCTCAGAGAACATCGGTAGATGAAGATAAGGAAACGGCAGGTGATCCGGACAAGCAGACCCTGTTGCTGGTGGAGGACAACGTGGAATTGTTGTCCATGCTGAAAGAGCACTTCCAGTTGAAATACCATGTGATTACTGCCGAAAACGGAGAGGAGGGATTGAGAAAATGTACGGAATTCTATCCAGACTTGATTATCAGTGATGTGATGATGCCGTTAATGGACGGTATAGAGATGTGCAAGGCCATCCGAAATAACCTGTCGATAGCATATACACCGATTATTCTCCTTACAGCAAAAAGTACGGTAGAAAATCAGATTGAGGGTTATGAATCGGGAGCCGATTTGTATCTTCCTAAACCTTTCTCCATGAAGATATTGGAACTTAATGTGGCCAGACTTCTGGCACAGAAACTCCGGATGATGCAGGCCGGGCATGCACAGGAAATGCCCGTGGAGGTTAATCCGGAGGAACAGATGGAGGGGCAGGAACCGGCAGAACCGGAAGTAACCCGTAAATCCATAAAGTCGGAGAAAGACAAGGAGTTTATAGAAAGCCTGAACGGGTTCCTGGAAGAAAATATATCGAATCCGGACCTTTCTGTAGACATGCTCTGCAAGCATTTCGGGCTGGGTCGGACAAGACTTTATGCCATGGTGAAGGATATTTCCGGGCAGTCATTGGGTGATTTCATCCGGGATATGCGACTGAACAAAGCAGCTTATCTGCTGAAGCATACGGATATGAATATTACGGAGATAATCTATGAGACGGGCTTTGGCAGTAATTCCCATTTCAGTAAGGTCTTTAAAAATAAGTTTGGCGTTACGCCATCTGATTTTGCCAAACAATAGCTTTTTGTACAATTACGACAGAAAGAAGGTGTGTCAAAAAGCACACCTTCT
>CAMFND010000023.1 GCA_945965395.1 uncultured Bacteroides sp. | reverse complement strand
AAGCACAAAAGAATCACTACGACTGTTGCGAAGGCTAAAGCTTTGAAGAAGTTCGTTGAGCCGCTGATTACAAGATCTAAAGATGACACTACTAACTCACGTCGTGTTGTATTTAGCAATCTTCAGGACAAATATGCTGTAACTGAACTGTTCAAAGAAATCTCTGTAAAAGTTGCTGATCGTCCGGGTGGTTACACTCGTATTATCAAGACTGGTCACCGTTTGGGTGATAACGCTGAAATGTGTTTCATCGAATTGGTTGACTACAACGAGAACATGGCTAAGACAGCTGCCAAGAAAGCTACTCGTACTCGTCGTTCTAAGAAATCAGCTGCAACTGCAGAAGCACCGGCTGCTGAAGCTACTGCAACTGAAGCTACTACAGAGGAAGCCCCTAAAGCTGAATAATTCTGTAACATGCTATATACTTAAAAGGCTATGCGTTTGCATAGCCTTTTTTTATGCTCTATTGGAGCCGAAAAGCATCAAGGCCTTGGGCAGACATTGTCAATAAAAAAGGCTCGTGAAATCAGATTTAAACCTGCTTCGCGAGCCTTTTATGTGATTACCTTGATAATCTTTTGTGAGATTATGCTTCTTGCATTTTGGCTTTGAATGCTAAGGCATACATGCGCATTTGTTTTACCATGGCAAGCAGACCATTACTACGGGTTGGTGAGAGGTGTTCTTTTAGTCCAATCTTCTCGATGAAGTAAAGGTCAGATTCCAGAATTTCGTCAGGTGTGTGTCCAGATACTACCTGAATAAGCAAAGATATAATACCTTTTACGATTAATGCGTCGCTCTCTGCCTGAAATACCACTTTGCCGTCTACCAGATCAGCTTGTAACCAAACGCGGCTCTGACAGCCGTCAATCAGGTTCTGTTCGGTTTTATATTTCGGGTCAAGCGGCTGCTGGTCATTGCCTAAATCAATCAGCAGCTGATATTTGTCCATCCAATCGTCGAAGTCGCTGAATTCTTCGATTACTTCGTCCTGGAGTTCATTGATAGTTTTCATTGCGGTAGTGTTTAATTATTTTTCGTTATAAATTACCCCCATCACCGTTTGTCCTACGGCTTGAAGAGTGGCTTTGTCAATATTCTCTAAACTGTCGTCCAGTGTGTGCCAGGTCGGGTTAAAGCCAGTGTTGCTTTGCGTGTCGTAGTGAATAATATCTACGCACGGAATCTGGCGGTACTGGTTTACATACACATGGTCGTCGGTAACCTGTCCTCCGTCTTCCTTGATGAAGTAATTGCTGTAACCCAGATGGTCGGCCATTTTCCAGATTTTCTTCATGACGTTGTTCGCCGTCTGCTTGGAGAATGCTTCATAGTAGAATGTGGCGTTCTTTCCGCCTACCATATCAAGTAGGATACCAAACCGAGCCTTGTAATCAGGTACGTGAGGAATGCGGCCCCAATACTGCGAACCCAGACACCACGTATCTGGTTTGTAAGTACCTTCGTAGAAGTCCGGTGTGCCGTAATCTTCTGAATCGAAGAATATCAAGTCGATGCCGACTTGTGGCGCCTGCTGTTGAATCTGACGGGCAATTTCGAGCAATACACCTACACCACTGGCACCGTCGTTGGCTCCATCTATCGGTTTCTGGTGATTAGACTTTTCATCCTGGTCAGCGTATGGACGGCTATCCCAGTGCGCACACAGCATCACCCGCTTTTTGTTTTCCGGCTGGTAAGCCCCGATGATGTTGCGCGATTTCAGGATGGTACCATTATAGGCCACTAAATCCGCATGCTGGCTGTACACCTTCGCACCGAATTTCTCCAGTTGTGCGGCCAGGTAATCGCCGCATTTCCGGTGAGCTTCCGTATTAGGAACACGAGGTCCGAATTGCACCTGTGCGACAATGTAAGCGTATGCACTATCCGCATTGAATGCCGGTGCCTGCACTATAGCCGCTTCAGATTCTTCTATTTGCTGGCTGTTCTTCTGACTGTTTCCGCAAGAGATGAAAGCCCCTCCTGTCATTAAAGCTGTTACTGCCAGCATATTCTTTATTGAAATCATAATTCACTTGTTTTGATTGTGGTGCAAAGGTAAACTTATTTTTGTACACGCCTTGCAATGGCAATCGGGTTTTAAACTTTATTTGTAGGAGCCATTCTCCTGAACTTGCTGCATGACACGCAAGAAGTTACCTCCCCAAAAGCGCCGGATGTCTTCCTCGTTGTACCGTTCATGAAGCAACTGACGAGTCAGATTGATCATTTCCGAAGAGTCGTTGCATCCGATAATACCTCCGTCACCGTCAAAGTCACTGCCGATTCCCACATGTTCGATACCCATCACGTTCACCATGTGATTCAGGTGTTCGATGGCATCCAAGATGTGAGCCGGACGCTCCTTACGGAGGAAGCCGCTATACAAGCATACCTGTACCACGCCTCCCTTGCGGGCTATGGCACGAAGCTGGTCGTCGGTCAGGTTACGGGGATGGTCGCAGAGCGCACGGCTGGAAGAATGTGAACAAACCACCGGTTGGCTGCTGATGTCCAGTGTCTCGTAGAATGTCCGTTCCCCACTGTGTGACAAATCTACCATCATTCCCAGGCGGTTCATCTCCTGAATAACCTGCTCCCCAAACGGAGTAACTCCTAAGTTTTCTTCATTGTAGCGTGCAGAACCACAGATGTCGTTGTTTCCATTGTGGCAGAGCGTCATATACACTACACCCCGTTTCCGGAAATGTGCTACCTGGCTTAAATCCTTTCCGATGGCATATCCGTTTTCAATGCCCAACATAATGGCCTTCTTTCCTTCCCGTTTCAGACGGTATAAGTCGTTTGGAGAATAAGCGATGTCCACAGCCGTACAGTTCATAGCCACCATCTCCTCAATCTCATTCAGCAGACGGTCTGCCTTGGCCGTTGCAGCCAACAGCGCTTCATCCGTACGTTCCTTCTGTTCCAGGTAAGCCACCATGATGGTCGCATCCTGCCGTCCCTCCGTCATTTTATGCAGGTCCACTTTAATCTTCGGGTCCCGTGCGTGAAAGCGGATATGCTGGTCGAAGAACATCGGAGTATCGCAGTGCGTGTCGAGAATCAGCAGACGCTCATGCAGCTTCTTGGCTTTCTGGAATGAGCCAGCTTCACGGACGAGCCATCCGAACAACGGCATCATACACTTGTCTTGATTCAGGATGAAACACTCCGGATGCCACTGTACCCCTATAATAGATTTGTACTCTGTGCTTTCAATCGCCTCTATTACTCCATCGGATGCCGTGGCCGATACACGGAAACCCGGAGCAGCTTCTTTCACGGCCTGATGGTGGAAAGAATTTACAGCTACCTCCTTGGCGTTTAAGATACGTGCCAACAGACTGTCTTCTGCTAACTCTACCCTGTGGGATGGGAAACTCCGTTCCAAATCCTGGCTGTGCTTAATGGATGGGGTATCCTTCTGTGCATAGATGTCCTGATAGAGTGTCCCTCCCAATGCCGCATTGATGACCTGCATCCCTCGGCAGATACCTAATATCGGAATCTGTCGGTTGGCAGCCAGACGCGTCAGAAGCAGTTCCTGGCGGTCGCGGTACGGATTGATGCTGTGAAGTTCCCGGATAGGATCTTCGTGCAGGAATAACGGATTCAAGTCGCCTCCTCCGGTGAGCAACAGTCCGTCAAGCTGTTCAAGCGTATTAATCAGCAAGTTTACATCCTCATAGGGAGGAATGACCACCGGTACCCCTCCAGCCTGAATGATAGACTGATAATACCCCGGAGCCAATGTCAGATTACCGTCGCTGAAGTTCCCGGTAAGTCCGATAAGCGGTGCTTCCTTATGGTTGGGGAAGCGGCTGTGAATGCCCTCGTCGAGGGCCTGCATATCGAAAGAAAAATTTGTTTTCATGTGTTCCTTCTTTATTTACCAAGTAAGGCAAATATAGAGAGAACTTGCGAATTATGTGCACAAGAAAAGAAGGAATAAAGTAAATAATTGACAATTGAGATAGAGTCTCATAAAAAAGGGAATACAATACTTTCTAAAAAGAAGCTCGTATTCCCCATTCGTGTGTATAAGATAACGTGTTATCAGTCGAAGTTCTGTATGGTCTCTTTGCGGATTTCCTTACCGTGCTGGCTGTACACAATCATAAATAAAGTCTGGTTGTCAATCTTGGCCGCGTGTATGCAAGGCAGGCTAAGTTTTACACTTTTATACGGTGAAAGCGCTTTCACCCGTCCTTCTGCCAGTTTTACTCCATTGATCAGTACGGTCAGGTCTGTTTCTTCTGAGGTGGACAAACCGAAATTCTTCACTTCCAGTTCCAATTGCTTGTCATACGCCATAGGATATGCCGCCGACAGGCATGCCGGATGATAATTGACGTAAGGCAGTTTGGCATAGCCGTACAGCAAATCTCCTTTTTTCGTCTTTCCGAGCAGTTTGGGAGCAAATTCATCTTTTCTGATGGTATTGTTTCTGCCATCGAATACGATAATCAGGTCCTTGCCCGAAGCGATACGTTTGATAGCCTTGCATCCCTTTCCGTAATTTACGTCCGAGGAGCTTCCGAATCTCAACGATTTCATGTCGAAATCCTTGAAGTCAACCCCTTCCTCTGCTTTTACCAGCACCTTGATTTCCTTGGTCTGGGCGGTAATCGTATCCTCGTTCAGGACAGACAAACGTAATCCTTTGTTCAGAGGGATACATATATTCTTTGAGCTGTGCAGGTCATTGGGATGGTCTTCCCATTTGATGGTATCGATAACGGCAAAGTTGGCCTGAATAGGGCGTCCGTATTCATCCTGGAACACTTTCATGCGCTCATACTTAAACCAGTTTTCCTTGTAACCATCCTTGTGAGCAGCTATTCCTGGAGTGTAAGCTTCGCCCTCCTCCGTAATCCAGTGGATACCGTCAATGGAGCGCTGGTAGTAGGCAATTCTTCCCAGCCAGTCGTTGACGATAAGGTGATATTGCAAGCTGTCTTTCCAGATAACTGGGTCTTCAAATTCCCCGTTTACGTCCGGATACACACTTCTGTCACTTACCTGTTGATAGGGAGAGATACCATTTTCACTGATCCACACACCTCCTCCGCGGCATACCATCAGATAAGAACCGTCACCTCTTCTGGCAAAGGTCAGGTTAGACAGCCCCTCAATGATTTTTCTGTTTCTCTTGTCGAAGGTGAAATGACTGTACGTCCACGGCCCATTCAGGCTGTCCGCAATGTAATATCCGTCGATAACGTACACCACGGGACGTCCGTCTTTTAGTATAAATGCTTCCGGATTATGTCCCTTCCCAATCGTGTCGCAGATGGTATAAGGTCCGCTTAAACAGTCACTTGTCGTATGGAATACGGTAGATTTGGGCCATGTCATGTGTCCCTTAGGCGAGTTTTCCGGCCATCCGCAGACAAAGAGATGGTATTTGTTATCCTTACCTTTGAGAATGTTTCCTCCCCAGAAAGAAAGTTCCGGATTCTCAATCCCGTTGTCAACGTACCGGAGACGTACCGAGTCAGTTCCCCACACATTTTTGCCGGACTTCCCGTCGGGCATAGGCAGAAACCGGTCTTTAAACCGCCCTCCATCGATAAGGTGCTTCCATTCGGCGGGCAATGTACGTTCTGTGATTTGTGCATTTGCACAGAGACTGAACAATAAGGTTAAAAAGCAGAATATATTTTTCATGGTAAGTATTATGTATAAATCCTTGCAAAAGTAGGTATATCTCCTTGCACGATTGTAGCATATAATACGTACTTCGTAGGATTTTATCGACAAATTGACGTTGGGAGGATTTTTCCTCCTCCGGCTCTATAGCATTAATTAGCATCCCAAATAGATATTTATTCGAATTATTTTCTCATATTTGTTTAAAATCTAATGATATGGAACTGATTCGAACCCTTTCTCAGATGGTCAATTGCCTGCGTTCACGTGGTATACGACGGAAAGTGGCGGTAGTCTGCCCGAACGATCCGCACACGGAATATGTCATTATCCGTAGCCTGAGAGAGGAGATTGCTGAATATCTGCTGGTCACAGATTCTGCTCACTTAAAAGAAGCGCTCGACTTGCGGGCAGCCTCCCCCGACTTTGTACGTATTTATGAGGCTGGAACACCAGATGAAGCGGCCGTGCTGGCTGTGCAACTGGTACGCACGGGCGAGGCGGAAGTCCTGATGAAGGGACTTATCAATACCGACAACCTGCTGCGTGCGGTCTTGAAAAAAGGAGAGGGACTGTTACCCGAAGGAGGTGTGCTGAGCCATGTGGCCGTGGCTCAGATACCTTTGTATCATAAACTGCTGTTTTTCTCGGATGCGGCAGTAATTCCTCGTCCTACTTTGGAACAATACCGTTCAATGATTGCCAACGACCTGGCTTTGTGTCGTACGTTGGGATGCGAAGAACCCCGGGTGGCACTGATACACTGCACGGAGAAAATCAACGAGAAATTTCCTCATACCCTGAGTTACGTGGAACTGAAAAAAGAAGCGCAGGAAGGCCGTTTCGGAAAAGTCTTTATCGACGGGCCGATGGATGCCAAGACCGCCTGCGACAAGCACAGCGGGGAGATAAAAGGACTTTCCTCACCAGTGGTAGGCAATGCAGATATTCTGATTTTCCCTAATATAGAATCGGGCAATACGTTTTACAAAACCCTGTCTCTGTTTGGCGATGCGAATATGGCAGGTATGCTGACCGGTACCATCGCACCGGTAGTAGTGCCTTCGCGGAGTGACTCCGGAAACTCCAAATACTACAGTCTGGTACTGGCATGTCTGGCAGGGACACGAAAAGAATAAAACTAGACCTTATGAAGATACTTGTCATCAACCCGGGCTCCACTTCTACGAAGCTGGCAGTCTACGAGAATGAGAATCCCATCTGGCGTGAAAGCATTGCGCATCCTTCCAAGGAGTTGGCCGACTTTCACCATATCAATGAACAATATGAGTACCGTCGCAAGTGTGTGCACGATACGCTGGAGAAGGCTGGCATTCCGCTTGTCTTTGATGCCGTGATTGCCCGTGGAGGCTTGTTGAAACCTACTCCCGGAGGAGTGTATCAGATTAACGAGCGAATCAAGCATGATTTATGGCATGCCGATATGGAACACGCATCGAATCTGGCGGCCTGGATTGCCGATGAGATTGCGCATTGTGCCGGTTGTCCTTCTTATTTGGCCGATCCGGTAGTGACCGATGAGTTGCGCGATTTGGCCCGTATCTCCGGTATTCCGGAACTGCCGCGCATCTCTATTTTCCATGCACTGAACAGTCGGGCTGTTTCCCGTAGTTATGCAGCTCGTATCGGACGAAAGTATGAAGAACTAAATCTGATTGTAGCCCATTTGGGAGGAGGCATCTCGGTCAGTGCCCATCATTATGGAAAGGTAGTCGATGTTAATAACGCCTTGAATGGAGAAGGGCCTTTCAGTCCGGAGCGGGCAGGAACGTTGCCGGCCCGGCAGTTGGTAGATATGTGTTTCAGCGGGAAATATACCTATGCCGAAATCCGTAAGATGATAAACGGTCGGGGAGGTCTGGTGGCTCATTTGGGTACCACCGACGTACAGAGTATCGTTCGTTGGGCACATGCCGGAGCCGAAAAGCACAAGCTGGTGCTGGATGCCATGCTTTATACGGTAGCCAAGCAGGTCGGTGCCATGCACATCGCACTTCACGGACAGACCGATGCTGTGATTCTGACGGGAGGTATCGCTTTCAATGACTATTGCATCCAGGGGTTGCGTGAATGGCTGGAAGGCCTGGCTCCGATTGTGGTAATTCCCGGTGAGGATGAAATGGGAGCATTGGCCATGAATGCCTTGGGGGTGCTGCGAGGAGAATTGACGTTGCAGGAGTATGCGCCCGAAACTTCATCAGATAAATAATACAATAACCAGACTTTTAATGTTGTCATGAAAGTCTGGTTATTGCATATAATAAGCTTATAGTTCTTCTCCCGAAGAAATATCAAAGAACCGTTCGAAAAAGGCTTTCAGCTTTTCCAGCACTGTTTTCTTTTTGGTTTCCCGACTCTTGTCGAAAATAGACATGGGAGGTAAAATTTGAGCGATACCCGTTCCTGATTCTTGTATGCCTCCGTCTTTAAAAGATTGGCGGACGAAGTGATACGTTTCTTCCGGTTTCAGCTTCTCTTCAGAGATGATTTCATCCAATTGCTTGCGTTGCTGTTCTTTCACGAACCGTTGCCATTCTTCATTTACGTCTTTGTCCGGAGTAAGCTGGTCTATGAAATTTTCAATCAGTTCCTTCTTGTTTCTCAGGTCCGGACTGGCACCGATGGCTTTCTGGATAGAAATACGGATTTCCTTGTCGCCCACATTGCCGCCGTGCATCTGTTCTATCAAATACAGTATGTAGTCGATATTGATTTCCACCTGCTTGATTAGTTCCATTTCAAATACGATGTCATCGTTTACGTTTACCTTATCGCCTTTTGACGGACGATATTTTTCGTACAAATCGAGGTACACACTGTGATAGTCCTGCACATCTCTTTCCGACAGAATTTCTTTTCCGGCAAACTGGTCAAAGGTAGACAATATATTGGTGGCTCTCAGTATAGCTCCATACAAGCGTACAAACTTCTTTTCTGCTTCTTCTCCTACGATACGGTTTTCCAGTGGATAATTTTCTAACAGCGTATCAACAAGTTCTCTGTAGCCCGCCTGATGCTTGCCGTTTTTGTCTTCATATCCCTTGTAATAGTCGTCAAATGTCTTGAGCAGCACCAGTCCGCCCGCTTTCTTGTCACCGAAAAGCGCAATACTTTCGTTGGTAGCCTGCTCCAGGTTGCGAAAGCAGACAATGTTTCCAAATGTCTTTACCGAATTAAGAATACGGTTCGTTCTGGAATAGGCTTGCAGCAAGCCGTGCATCCGCAGGTTCTTGTCCACCCATAGCGTATTGAGGGTGGTAGCATCAAATCCTGTCAGGAACATATTCACTACGATGAGCAAGTCTATTTCCCGATTCTTCATGCGCAGCGACACATCCTTGTAGTAGTTTTGGAATTTTTCGGCGGTAGTGTCGTATTGGGTTTTGAACAGTTCGTTATAGTCCTCAATGGCACTTTCCAGAAAGTCACGTGAGCTTTTGTCCAGTGCATCCGTATTTTCAGAGTTTTCATCGTCTATGTTACCCGTGCCATCCTCTTCCGCTTCATTGGCTCCATGGCTGAAAATAGTGGCCACCTTCAGTTTCCGGTCGGGTGGCAGCCCTTCCATTTGCCGCTTGAACTCCAGATAATAGAGCTTGGCCGCCTCGATGGACGACACGGCAAACAGAGAATTGAACCCCTGGAGATGTACTTTCTGCTTCTGTTCTTCCACTTCGCCTTTTCCTTTCTTGGCCGAAGCCACTTCCGAAATGTTTGTCAGTTTGTGGAAAGCAAACGACCGTCCGTTCCGTTTGGTTTTCTGGTTGAAATGTTCCAGTATATACGTCACGATATGACGGATACGCTCGGGAGCCAATAAAGCCCTCTCACGGTCTATGTTGCGCACCTGTTCGTCCTTGATGTTCTCCTGTTCACGCATCGTGCTGATGTAATCCACCCGGAAAGGCAGTACGTTTCCGTCGGCAATGGCATCCACAATGGTGTAGATATGCAGCCGCTTGCCGAACGCCTGTTCGGTGGTCTTCAAATCAAACTTACCACTCGTGCTGGAGTTGTTGGGGAATATCGGTGTGCCCGTAAAACCGAACAGATGGTATTTCTTGAATTTCTTCACGATAGCCGTGTGCATCTCGCCAAACTGGCTGCGGTGGCATTCATCGAAAATCAGCACCACATGCTTGCCATAAACCGCATGTGTACGGTTCTTGGA
Source organism: uncultured Bacteroides sp. (assembly GCA_945965395.1). GTDB lineage: Bacteria > Bacteroidota > Bacteroidia > Bacteroidales > Bacteroidaceae > Phocaeicola. Next base: position 7,291 of record CAMFND010000023.1, on the reverse strand, counting down.
TATGAACACCGACAACTTCTGTATGGTGGTGATAATGATGTGCGCATTGTCATTCTCCAGTTGTTTTTTCAGTATTGCCATGCTGGTATTGCTGTTGGCAGCACCTTTCTCAAATCGGTCGTATTCCTTCATGGTCTGGTAGTCCAAGTCCTTGCGGTCTACCACAAACAGCACCTTATCGATACCTTCCATCTTGCTGGCCAGACGGGCCGTCTTAAATGAAGTAAGCGTCTTGCCGCTTCCCGTGGTGTGCCATACGAAGCCGCCGCCTTCCACCGTGCCATACTTTTTGTAGTTGGTCGATACCCGTATCTGTTGCAGAATACTTTCTGTAGCGGCAATCTGGTAAGGCCGCATCACCAAGAGCAATTTCTCGGAAGTAAACACACAATATTTGGTCAGGATATTCAGCAGCGTATGTTTGGCAAAGAATGTAGCCGTGAAGTCCACCAAATCCGGAATAATCTGGTTATCCCTTCTGGCCCAGTAGCTGGTAAACTCAAAGCTGTTGCTGGTTTGGTTCTTGCTTTTCGACTGGTTTTTCTTCTGTTGTTCTGCAATGTGCGAAACGCGGGTGGTATTACTGTAGTACTTGGTCTGCGTACCGTTGCTGATGACAAATATCTGCACGTATTCAAACAGTCCGCATCCGGCCCAGAAACTTTCCCGGTTGTAGCGCCGTATCTGGTTAAAGGCCTCTTTTATGTCCACTCCTCTGCGTTTCAGCTCCACGTGTACCAGTGGCAGTCCGTTCACTAAGATAGTCACGTCGTAACGGTTCTCGTGGCTGCCACCTTCGGGTACATACTGGTTGATAACCTGCAAGTAGTTATTGTGTATGTCCTTTTTGTCGAGCAGATAAATGTTCTTGGTGGAACCGTCCTCACGGGTCAGCAACTGGATGTAATCATCCTGCACGATGGCTGTTTTCTCCACGATACCACTGTTCTGGTTGGCAATCTTTTCCTTAAAGAAGGCCGTCCATTCCTTGTCAGTAAAACGATAGCCGTTCAGTTTTTCCAACTGGCGGCGCAAATTCTCTATCAGTTTCTTTTCGGAAGTGATGGGCAGATAGTCATAAGCCTGTGTCTGGAGTTGTTCGATAAGCTCCTTTTCCATTTCTGCCTCGCTCTGGTATTGCTTGGCGGTACGGTATCTTGGTTCATAATCCGATACCACGGTGCTTAGCGGGTTTTCCGCTACCATTTTATATTGCTCTGACATATTTATTCAAATTACAATTTTTTACAAAGCCGATATAGCTGTTTGGGGCTATTAGGTACTTCTTTAATAGTTGGTTCTATATATCCATTTTCCATCAACGGTAGCAGGATTTTATTACGGAACCGTGTCCGATTTGTTTCTCCCAGTATCTCCATTAATCTCAAGATAGACTGTGGTTTCTCCCTTAGTGCATAAATAAATTCGGCTATTACGTCCGTAGTGTACTGATTAAGCTTAGGACAAGCTTGAGACAAACTTAGGACAGCTTGGGACAAACTTGGGACAACTTGGGACAAGTGTTCTTTTACAATCTCCTGATTCCTTTGTATCTCTTCCTTTCCCAGTTTCAAAATGAGCAAAACGGTATCAGGTTGAACCGTTTCTTCAATTATAGGCCGCCCCCATTGATTATTTTCCCATCCTTTCACTATATAATCAGCACCACTTCCAGCTTTTTCACCATATCCCAGTAGCATAAACATTTTTTGGATAATCGGATTACGGCAAAGACTATGGCTTCCTGCATAAAAATCATCTACAGAAATCAACATCCGACCAGGATTCCGCATAATGATTTTATCAGGTTCACGAATCACAATAATATTTCCCGGTTCTGCATAGCTGGCGTGTACAAGCGTATTTACCAATGCTTCACGAATAGCAATATGGGCCTGCGTTTCTTCTATACGAGTAATACCTTCTAGCCTAAAAGGGGTAGGTATGGTTTGAGATAATTGATTGTAAACCCGATAAAAGAACTGGTAAAGATTTGCCTCCCATGTCCCGTCGGGATAAATACGATTAGACCAGCGAACACCGGGAGTATCAGATAATTTTTCCTGATAATCTACAAAATACCATGGGGTACAGGCTGTATCGGTAATACTTTCGGTTTTTCCAAACATTAAAACGCCAGCTCGTGTAAAGCCTTCTGTACCTGTTTCCCTATCTATCCGATAGGCACCTATTTTTGTCAGAAAAGTCTGATCATCCAAATCATTCCAAGGATGATTTTCTTTTCTAATCGCAAATCGTTTCCGGTAACCCTGCAAAGTTACAGGGTCTATATCCTTTATACTGTAATTAGGCAAAATCTGATTATCAAATGGAGCTGTTGCATGATGGGCATCCGCAAACATTTCGCGCACTTCATCATCCGTACAATGATAGTCACCCTCATGGTTACGCTTATACGTATTGCCAAAAGGGTTGCGGGTAAGATAAACCGGACGGACATTGTATGTAGCCCGAGGAATACGAAAGACCAGATAGAAACTACCATCTGCTTCACCTACCACCACATCACGTTCCGTCAGCATAGTAGCACTCACCTTTTCCTTGTTATGTGCACAATCCCAAAAGCGTTTCTTATATAAAGCTACTTGTTCTTCTGTCAATCCATCCAGCAGAAAGCGTCCCTCTTTTTCTTTTACACCTAACACGATAATACCTCCGTTCGTATTGGCAAAAGCAGAAAAGGATTCCCAAAAGCTTTCCGGCAATCCACCTTTTGCCGATTTGAACTCTACTTCTGCATTTTCGGCCCCCTTGATAAGTGCGCGTATGTCATTTTTTATATCCATCATGCTTTCTAATTTGTACGATTCAATGTTTTTCGATTCTGCTTATCTATTATCTATTCATTTCAATATCTCCAAAGAAGATAATTCTGATTTCAATTTAGAAACTATCTCTTTCAAACCATCCTGAAAGAACTGTTTAGTAAACGGATATTCTTCGATGATAGACTTTGCAATCATTCTCAGTTCATTTACATAGTCTAATTTTTGCCCTAATGAGACGTAGGGAATAGTACCTTGAATAAGCATGGTCCAAAATATAGAAGTTTTATTTTTGTCCTTCACACTCGTAAGAAGAATTATAGCATAAACTATATGTGGCAATAATTCATTGTTTTCGATGTGAAATGTTTGTTCATAAACTTCTCCATCAGGGGCCTGTATACTGAATGTGAAATCATGTTTATCTACATCTCTACTTGTCAAGAAAAAATGAATGTCTTTAACTGTAGATGAAATAGTATATCCGTTCAATTCAATATCGTCAGTATTGCCTTCATGCATCAACACTAGTCTATTTTCATTGTATTGTCCATAATGAGACCAACAAGAAAGTATATACTTTGTTGCAGAAAACCGAGAGGTATCTATAAAGTCACTGCATTTATGACTATTTTTATAAAAAGAAACCTGCCTTAGGCTTCCTAATATTTTTTCCAAAGCAATTACATTGTTATCCATAGTATTCTTCTATTATTCTTTGAATTTTTATTTTACTAACTCTTTTATTACGGCTACAGCCGGAGAATACACATAACCAGATATGTATTCTCTCGCATTCTTTGTTGTATAGATTGTTTCGTTTGAGTAGAAATTATACAATTCATCCAGTTTGATTTCTACGTAATTTCCGGTACTTCCCCTCTGAATCGTCAACAGATTACCTTGCACGGAACATACCTTGTATGGCACTCTGTCTCTTACGGTATAAACTACTTTTAGCGAGGCTATGTGCTCCTTAAATGTCTGAAAGTCCATCATATTTTTAGCTTTTTCGTTTAAAGGTCAATAGCTTATTTCGGTAATATTCGTATTGTTCCTGTACGGCGGCAATTTCAGCCGGAAGTCCTTCAGACAAGTCGTTTACCAAGGACTCGAATTTATCGAGAATGGAAACGATGCGTTGCTGTTCGGATAAGGGTGGTAAAGGGACAGGAAAATTTAACAACATCGGCTTACGAATAGATGTAACAGAAGACGAAAATGCATTTTTGGTTATATAGTTATAAAATTCACTGCGCATATAATAAAAAAAGAATTTAGGCATTACAGTATTATCCAATATATGTATTCGATAAGCTCTCTGGTGTAATGCATACTTACCCTCTACATAATGGAATATTTTACCTACTCCCACACCATCTCCTGATGTTATAATGGCTGTTTCGTCAAATTCATACTCATTTTTCGATCGAACAATTTGAGAGCGGACAAAAAATGGATATAAGCCATCAGATAATTCATCTTGCGTATTACTGCTACCTGTTCCAATCTCTGCAAATTCATTTAACTTCATCCACTTCACCCCCTCATCATTCTCATCAAATGTGAGTAACTTATTTCGATAATACTCATATTGTTCCTTTCGCGCTTGCAGCTCCGCTTGCAGCTCCGCTTGCAGCTCCGCTGTATGTGCTGTGAAGGTATCGAGAATACGGACTATTTCGCTTTGTATTTCAAGGGGAGGAATAGGGATTTCAAAATTATCTACAACTGTTCTCGACAGTCGAGGTACACTTGCGCGTCTAACTTTAGATACAAAAAATAGCTTATTAGCAATCAAGCAATAATAAATGAATTTATTAATAATATTATTGGGAGATATAATAGTAAGACAATCGTCAGCTGCCCAAATAGGTTCTTCTGTATAACCAATTTCACCAGCAGCACCAGCACTTATTACAAAAGTAATATTTGCCGGATAATTGTTTTTGTCATAATATCCAAGAGGTATAAGACTATTCTGAAATACAGGATATTTGCCATCATTAATCAAATCATTTTTAACAACTCTAACACCTCTCTTTATCTCACATACCTCCCCCAACTTCCTAAACTCCACCCCGTCCGGGCAAAGTTCCTTTATCAATTCCTGCAACTTGCTCATAAACTATTTCGTCTTTGTCCGTTTTACTGTATGTTTAATCTTGCCTATTATAAAATTAAGTTCAAGCGTTGACTCTATTTCTGACGTTTCAAGATCAGGCATTACAATATCAGACAATACTTCACCAAAACGTTTCATTTTTGATTGCTGAACCTTAGGGTCAGTTTCTTTATGCAAATTAATTAACTCCCTTTTTAGCTCGCGTACGGCAGCAAAAGTCTCTATTATAGCAAATGTAGCATCTGTTGCCTTAGGACTCTTTAAAATGGTAGCTAACATATACAATCCTTTTTCTGTAAAAGCCACGGGCAAGAAGCGACTTTTTGCAGATATATTTGCGGTAACATTTTGTGACCGCAAATGTTCAACATCTTCTTTCTCAAGATGGAACATATAGTCTGACGGAAACTTATCGGCATTGCGTTTCACAGCCTGATTCACTGCTTTGGTTTCAATACCATAAAGCTTTGCAACATCTGAATCAAGAATAACCTGTTTGTTCCGTATAATAAGCATTCTACTTTTAACTTCCTCTTGCAAAGCTGACAACATCATATAATGTGTTTTATCTATTCGGTCTTGTTTTTCAATCATAATCCGTCCTCCTCCAGTTCTGCCACTATCCTGTCTATCTCCGTGCGCAATTCGTTTTCGCGTGCCACAATACGGCGGATACGTTCGTTCAGTTCCTTGATGTCGGTTTGCGGACGGGTGTCTTCCGCCTCCACATAGCTGCTGACAGACAGGTTATAGTCGTTCTCCGCAATGGCTGCATTGTCTACCAAGGCAGAAAAATGCTTCACCTCCTTGCGGTCGATATACTCATTCAGGATGTTATTTATATTTTCAGGCGAGAGCTTGTTCTTGTTGCCCTCGTGGATAAACTCGGCACTGGCATCGATGAACAGAGTCTTGTTCTCCTTCTTGCTCTTTTTCAACACAATGATGCAGGTAGCAATGGATACACCGAAGAACAGGTTGGCAGGAAGCTGGATAACTGTGTCTACGTAGTTGTTATCAATCAGGTATTTGCGGATTTTCTGCTCTGCTCCGCCACGATAGAGCACACCGGGGAACTCTACGATGGCTGCCGTACCGTCGGTAGAAAGCCATGACAGCATGTGCATGGTAAAGGCAAGGTCGGCCTTGGTTTTCGGTGCCAACACTCCGGCAGGTGCAAAACGCGGGTCGTTTATGAGTACCGGATTGGAGTCGCCCGCCCATTTGGTGGAATAAGGCGGATTGGACACAATGGCATCGAAAGGTTCGTCGTCCCAATGGTAAGGCTCGGTCAGCGTATCGCCGCAATGGATGTCGAACTTCTCGTAGTTGATGTCGTGCAGAAACATGTTGATGCGGCACAGGTTGTAGGTGGTGATATTGATTTCCTGTCCGAAGAAACCTGTACGCACATTCTCCTTGCCCAGCACCTTGGCAAACTGCAACAGCAATGAGCCGGAACCGCAGGCAGGGTCGTACACCTTGTTCACCTCTTTTTTACCCACCACAGTGATGCGGGCCAGCAGTTCACTCACTTCTTGCGGCGTGAAGAATTCACCACCCGATTTCCCGGCATTTCCTGCATACATGGTCATCAGGAACTCGTAGGCATCTCCGAAAACATCAATCTGGTTTTCCGCATAATCTCCTTTCAGGTCGAGCCCTCCGATGGTGTTCAATATTTTGCAAAGCGTTTCGTTACGTTTGGTTACGGTGTTTCCCAGCTTGTTGCTGTTCACGTCTATGTCGTCGAAGAGTCCTTTCAGGTCGTCTTCACTGTCTGTTCCTTTAGCCGATGATTCAATGTGGTCGAACACCGCCTGCAGGGTTTCATTCAGGTTAGGGTCGTTCTTCGCCCTGGCACGCACATTACAGAACAACTCCGAAGGAAGGATGAAGAATCCTTTTTCCTGCACAATCATCTCACGTGCATTTTCAGCTTCTTCGTCAGGGAAAGAAGCATAGTCAAAATCGTCCATCCCAGCCTCACGCTGCAGTCTGTTGATATAGTTGGTAATGTTTTCCGAAATGAAGCGATAGAACAGCATGCCTAACACATACTGCTTGAAATCCCATCCGTCCACACTGTTTCGTAAGTCTTCGGCCGTAGCCCATATCGTCTTGAATAATTCTTGTTTTTGCTGTGTGCTTGTTGCCATATTTTCGTAATGATTGAAAAATCGGTTATTACGCAAAGTTATCTGTTTTGCTGATTAATATGAAAGTGATTCAGGATTTATTTGATTTGCCGGCAGAATTAATTGAAGCTCCGGGCAAGTATTTTTTGAAATCTCCTTGCATATTCTCTGTTTCACAGTGCGGGATTTGTATTTCACAGTGTGAAATATGTATCCCACACTGTGGTTTTTGTATCCCACAG
>CAMFND010000022.1 GCA_945965395.1 uncultured Bacteroides sp. | reverse complement strand
GCCATATGTATAAATCTTTATGCTTAAAGATACAAAATCTTTAGGTAATAACAAAGCCCCAGCTTGTGAAAGTCGGGGCTTTGTGCTAAAAAAGAAGGTGTGCTTTTTGACACACCTTCACGGATTTTTTTAGGACCTATCAAAGACGGTTTTTATAAATATCCGCCATCAGTTTCTGATACTGGTTTTCAAGGGTAATATAGCTTTGCAGGTTGCCGTACACGTTATCGGCCTCTACATAGAAGTCAATAATCGAAAGTTGTCCGGCAGTCACGGCATCATAAAGCAAGCGGAGGGTATGATGCATCAAAGGCACATCGTAGGCCTGCATTGCTTCCTGAAGCTGCTGCATTTCATTGAATTGTCCCTGTATTCTTGCTTCCACCTGCAAACGGGTATTGTCCAGTTGCAGATTGGCACTCAAGGCCTGTGCCTTGGCAATCTTCAGTTTCTTCCGGTTAGAGAATATCGGAAAACTTCCTCCTACCAGGAAACCGTTGCTTTTCTCACCTACCGACGTATTGCGACGGTAACCCACCTCCAGCTTAGGCAACCAGTTCTGCTTGTTCACGCTTACCTGTTCCGCAGCCGCACGGGAAGCCGCATCTGCCGCCTGAAGGTCTGCATCCTGCATCATTACCTCGTTGTACAATGTATGATAATCCCGAATGGCTTCCACTGCCGGATAACGGTCTTCCGCAAATTCCAACGGAAGGTTGCCATTCATCGCCAGCAGTTGCTGAAGTGCCGTACGATGTGCCGCATGGTTCTGTGCCACTTCCGTCTGCACCTTCATGCGTTCCATCTTGATTTTATTCACCTCCAAGGCATTGGCATCGCCTTCTTTCAAACGCTTTTCAAACAACTGCAACAGGACATCGGCATTTTTCTGCCGTTCCATGAGCAAAGCCTGTTCCTGATTCAGGCGAATCAAGTCGAGACACAGATTCTTGGCCTGCAGCAGAATATCGCGGCGAAGCGCCTGCTGCTGACGGTCGAGCACATCTTTCTGCAGTTTCCCGGAACGATTACGTACTGCATACAAGGTCGGGAAATCAAATCCCTGTGTCACCACCAGCTCCGAACTGGCCATTCCGTCAACTCCTTTGGCAAAGAACGGGCTGTACTCCACACTGGGATCTTCCAGGTTATTCTGCGTCTGCACTTCCATCTTGGCTGCTTCCGTAGAATGAAAGACCGCCTGCAGTTCCTTGTTATTCTGCTCTACGGACCGCAATACTTCTTCTATTTTCTGTGCCTGCACGCTGCTGGCAAATGCCAGTCCTACAAGCCACATCCATCCTATTTTTTTCATTCTTCTGTTCTTTTAAGGTTTTTCTTCCGGTTCATTAACTCGTACACAATAGGAATGACGAACGCATTCAGGAAAGTGGAAGTCAGCAGACCTCCCAGAATGACCTTCGCCATTGGACTCTGAATTTCATTTCCCGGCAAATCGCCGCGCAAGGCCAGCGGAATCAATGCAAAAGCAGAGGAAAGAGCCGTCATCAGAATCGGATTCAGACGGTCGAGCGAACCGCGCACCACACTTTCACGCACCCCCAACTGCTGTTCTTCACGCAACAGATTGTAGTGTGTGACAAGCAGCATGCCGTTACGGGTAGCGATTCCGAACAACGAGATGAAACCGATAATGGCGGGAATGCTGACTTCACCCGTAGTCAGGAAGAGGGCAAAGACTCCTCCAATCAGGGCCAAAGGCAGATTCAACAGGATAACGCCACTTTCTGCCGCATCGTGGAACTGCATGTACAGCAACAGGAAAATCACTGCAATGCTCATCAGGGAAGTCAGCAACAAGGTACGACTGGCAGCCTGTTCACTTTCAAACTGTCCGCCATATTCTATATGATACCCTTCCGGCAAGCTGATTTTTTCTTCTACCCGGTGCTGGATGTCGTTCACCACACTGCGCAGGTCGCGCCCGCTGGTATTGGCTGAGATTACGATTTTCCGTTTTACGTTCTCACGGTTGATGGTATTGGGTCCCATGGAAGAAGTCACATCTGCCACGTAGGAAAGAGGAATCTTCCGGCCTTGTGCATCGTCAATCATTAATTCCTTGACACGTTCCATCGTACCACGGTCGGATTCTGCAGCACGTACCACCAGGTTAAAGGTCTTTCCCTGTTCATATACCTGCGACACGACCTCACCGGCCATGTTAACCGTGACAAACTCACTGAACTGCGGCAACGAGATACCGTACTTGGCCAGCATTTCACGCTTCGGCACAATCTTCAGTTCCGGACGCTCAATCTGCTGCTCCACATTCAGGTCGGCAATTCCTTCTACATCACTCACCGCCTCCTTTATCTGGTTACCGATGGCAAACATCCGGTTCAGGTCATCGCCGAACAGCTTGATGGCAATGCTGGCCTGCGTACCGCTCAACATGGCATCAATACGGTGGCTGATGGGCTGCCCGATTTCAATGTTGGCACCCGTAATGACCGACAGTTTATGACGCACTTCGTCCAGCAATTCAGCATGCGAGCGGTCTTTCAGTTCAAAAGGTGCTTCTATTTCAGATACATTCACACCCAGCGCATGTTCATCCAGTTCCGCACGTCCTGTCTTACGGGCTACGGTCTGAATTTCAGGAATCGAAAGCAGCAGTTCTTCTGCCTGACGGCCTATCTTGTCGGATTCTTCCAGTGAAATGCCCGGCAATGAACTGACATTGATGGTAAAGGAACCTTCATTGAAAGAAGGAAGGAAGCTGTGTCCCAAGGTAAAGAAAATTCCCAACGCCACGATAAAGAAAGTTATCGTTCCTCCTAACACCGTCTTCTTATGTTCCAGTGCCCAGAGCAAGGCACGCTCATAATATTTCTTCAGCCATACCGCAAGGAAGGCTTCCTTGGGCAATCCCTCTCCCTTGGAAGTATTTTTACCCAACAGGTAGCTGCAAAGTACCGGCGTCAGGGTCAAAGCTACTATCGTAGAAGCAAACAAAGAAACGATAAAGGAAATACCCAGCGGCACCAGCATACGTCCTTCCATTCCGCTCAGGAAGAAAAGAGGAATAAAGCTGACTATGATAATCAACGTAGAGTTCAGAATAGGCATACGTACCTCGCGTGAAGCCTGAAAGACAACTTCCCGTACCGGTTTCCGTTCCGCTAACGGCAACTGACGGTTTTCACGCAGATGCTTCCATACATTTTCCACGTCCACAATGGCATCGTCCACCAGCGAACCAATGGCAATGGCCATACCACCCAGACTCATGGTATTGATACTGAGTCCCAAGTAATGCAAGGTCAAGATGGCTACTACGAGCGACAAGGGAAGAGTTATCAGTGAAATAATCGTAGTACGTGTGTTAGCCAGGAACAGGAACAGTACAATCACGACGAAAATAGCACCTTCGTAAAGTGAATCCTGCACGTTGCTGATAGAGCTTTCAATAAAACGTGACTGACGGAAAATGTCGGTAGAAATGTGTACATCCTTCGGCAAGTTCTTCTGCAAATCGGCCAAAGCGGCTTCCAGTTTTTCGGTCAGCTCAATGGTTCCGGTATTCGGTTGCTTGGTCACCGTAATGAGTACCGCTGGCTTTCCTTTTTCGGAAGCCAGTCCCAACTTGGGTTGCTGTGACCCGATACGTACATCGGCCACATCCTCCAAGGTAATGGGTGCCCCGTCTGGAGTAGTCTTAATGACGGCACGTCCCAACTTACGCACATCGTCGGTAGAGATGACTCCACGCACGATGTATTCATTTCCGTATTCATAAATGACACCTCCGTTGGTGTTCTGGTTCATGCCTCGTGACACTTCCATCACTTCGCCCAACGTCACGCCATAGTGGCGCATACGGTCCGGATGAACCAGAATCTGATATTCCTTGATGTCGCCTCCCAGCACAGCTACCTGAGCCACACCTCCGGTAGACAGCAGACGCGGACGGATGGTCCAGTCAGCCATGGTACGCAAATCCTGCATGGAAGTGGAGTCGGAAGTCAGTCCCACAATCAATAGCTCTCCTAAGATAGACGACTGAGGACCCAATGTCGGTTTACCCACATTGTCGGGCAAGTCCTCGCCTGCCGCCGCCAGTTTCTCCGACACAATCTGGCGTGCCAGGTAGATATCGGTATCCCACTCGAATTCCACCCATACAACGGAAAATCCCGTGGTAGAGGAAGAACGTACCCTGCGTACATGAGTAGCCCCGTTTACGGCAGTCTCTATCAGGAAAGTAACCAGCTGTTCTACCTCTTCGGCAGCCATCCCGTTGGCTTCGGTCATCACCACTACGGTAGGCGCATTCAAGTCAGGAAACACGTCCACTTCGGTATGGAAAGCAGTATAGGTTCCCCCTATCAGCAACAACACCGAAGCCACCAGAACCAGCAAGCGGTTCTGTAGCGAAAATTGTATAATTTTATTCAGCATAGCGTGTCACTTTTAATGGTTATGTGAATGAGCCGGAATGGCATTGGAAGCGGCAGCCAGTTTCACATGAATGGCACCACGGGTCACCACGGTATCTCCGTCTTTCAGACCGGAAAGAATTTCTACCCGCTCTCCGTTGGAAGTTCCTAATTGTACTTCTTGTTTTTTATAACACTCGTCGTCGAGTTTCAGGTACACAAAATAAAGTCCCTGCTCTTCGGTCAGCGCCGATTCCGGCAGGCTAATGACTCCCTGACGTTCGCCCGACAGCAGGAATACTTCTACAAATGCACCTGGAACCATGTCGCCACGGTTGTCAAATTCGAATGTCACCGGTACATAATAAGACGTATCGCCTGATGATTTTCCAAACGAAAGCACTTTTCCGCCCAAGTTCTCCAGGCAGTAGACTTTATTATTATAAGGTGTCTTGAAGTTAGCCGACACAATGCGGGGAAGTTGTGCATAATAACGTTCCGACACATCGGCCTTCAGCACCAAGCGGCGCATCTGAGTCACCGTCATCAACGGCTGTCCCACCGTTACGTAATCACCTTCCTTCACCAGACAATTCTTCACGAACCCGCCGATAGGTGCCTTCACGGCTACTCCCTTACCCGACTTGCTGGGCAGCAAAGCCTCGTATGCCAGACGGGCATTCTGGTATGCCTCACGCAAAGCCGCAAATTCTTTTTGCGACACAATCTGGCTGCCTACCAGTTTTTCTGCACGTTCGTATTCTTCCTTGGCTTTTTCATAGGCCACCTTTGCCTTTCTCACGGGGTCACCTTCCTGAATGTGCTCGGCAGATACACTCAGCAGTTCACTGCCCTTGCCCACTTCAATTCCTTCCGCTATTTTGCGGGAGAAAGACACCACTCCCGAGGAAGCCGCTACCACCGTTGCCTCCTGGCCTTGTGCCGACAGAATCTGTCCGCCAGCCTGTATCACTTCCCGAAAGGCTCCCGGGTGAATCACTTCAGCTTCTACCCCAGCCGCTTTTGCTTTCTCCGGTGTCAGTACGATTTCATCTGAATGAGCTGTTTTTTCCTCTGCATGTATTTCTGCTTCATGGTCATGACCTTCATGCTCATGGTCGTGTGCGTGTTCTCCGCATCCCCCAAAAAGGAACATACACAATGTTCCTGTCAAAATATAGTTTTTCATTGAATACTGTTGTTTTTTGTTTGCAAAAATAAATCCTACACATTGCAAGCAGGTTGCAAAGTGCAGTAACTTCCCTAAAAATCAAGCTACAACAGCAAAAGGAGGAGCACGAAAATTACGAACAGCAGAAAAATGCCGCGCATGCAGTTTTTCTACGTAATAGGAAATCATATCCCCTCGTTCAAAGGAAACAGATAGAGCTTCCAGACAAAGGGACGACAGATAAATCAACGTATAGAATGTATAGTCCGGGGTAAAATCCGGCAAATGATGAGGAACAGAAAAAGACAGGTGAGTGACACAACTGATGTCACATGCATGCTTGTCAGCGTCTCCTGTACAATGGTGTCGACCTTCGCATCCGTCATGCGATGACGAGGCGCAAGTCTCCATATCCGGACTGACACAAAACGCCTCATTGTGATGATGGTGTGGAAACACACCCACCACCAGCACCCACAGACTGACCAACAGCAAACAATATGTACCTAATATCTGCTTCATTCTTTTTTCGTCGGGCACAAAAATACAAAGAAATCTCCTAATAAACAAAAGAGTCGCATCAGGAAAAGCCAAAGTCTCAGTACTTCCAAGCCAGTACTGCAGTACTTCCCCGAAAGTACTCTAGTACTTCCTAAGCACTACTCCAGTACTTCCAAGGAAGTACTGGCAAAAGCAACTTATATCATAAAAAAAGACGGTGAAAAAGTGTCTCTAAACCACTTCCTCACCGTCTTTCTATCGATATCAATATCTACAATCAGTTCACTTTCAGACTGTAGTTTTCTATGCCATCAGGATGAATCACTTTTTCCAGCTTCAAATCAAATATCAATACAGAATTGGGTGGAATAGACGACTGACTTTGCGTACCATATCCAAGGGCTGACGGAATATACAATTCCACCCGCTGTCCTTCTTTCATGTGCTGCAATGCAGTAATCCAACCTACAATCAACCCATCACTAAATCCACCATCTGTCTTTTTGGCTTGCAATGCAAAATGAGTAGGCACGTGTACCTCCGTATTCAAATCTCCCGTATAATTCTGATCAAATACAGTTCCGTTAATCAACTTTCCACGATAATACACACTCACAGTATCTGTAAACAAGGGAACCAATCCTTCCTCTTTTCCCGGTTCCAGTATTTTCATGTATACAGAATCATTCACACTAGCGGGAGTTTCGTATGGGTTATTCACAACTGTACCGCCTAATCCCGGAGTCATATCATCATTCACAATTTTATAATTCCGGTATATTTCCCATTTTCCATCCACATTTGCACGAGCCACATCTGCAATGGAATCTATATAGTGTTCATTGCGAACTTGCCAGTTCGCATACGGATCTTCCATAGCAGTGTCTTCTGCACACGACACAAAGCCGAAAGAAAGAGGAAACAGCAGGGCAATCAGCCCAAATAGGTTCTTGTTCATGTAGTTTAATTTATTACTGCAATGTTTTCAGCAAGCTGGTGATGCTTACCTTGTCTGCAATGATATTATTCAAATCTGCAATAGCCACACGTTCCTGTTCCATGGTGTCACGGTTACGCAAAGTTACACAGTTGTCTTCCAATGTCTGGTGATCGATGGTGATACAGTACGGAGTACCGATGGCATCCTGACGACGGTAACGCTTTCCGATAGAATCTTTTTCATCATACTGGCAATTGAAATGGAATTTCAGGTCGTTCACGATTTCACGAGCCTTTTCAGGCAGACCGTCTTTCTTTACCAACGGCATGACAGCCAGTTTCACCGGTGCCAAAGCTGCAGGCAATTTCAATACTACACGAGTTTCACCATTTTCCAGTTTTTCTTCATGATAAGCCGCACTCATCACGCTCAGGAACATACGGTCTACACCAATAGAAGTTTCGATGACATACGGAGTGTAGCTTTCATTGATTTCCGGATCAAAATACTTGATGCTCTTTCCTGAGAATTTTTCGTGCTGGCTCAAGTCGAAGTTAGTACGTGAGTGGATACCTTCTACTTCCTTGAATCCGAACGGCATCAGGAATTCAATATCCGTAGCTGCATTGGCATAGTGAGCCAGTTTTTCATGGTCATGATAACGATAGTGGTCGTCACCGAAGCCCAGTGCCTTATGCCATTTCAAACGGATTTCTTTCCATTTCTTGAACCAGTCAAGTTCTGTTCCCGGTTTTACAAAGAACTGCATTTCCATCTGTTCGAACTCACGCATACGGAAGATGAACTGACGGGCAACGATCTCGTTACGGAAAGCCTTACCAATCTGTGC
>CAMFND010000021.1 GCA_945965395.1 uncultured Bacteroides sp. | reverse complement strand
GACGAAGCAGAATCATTGAAGAAAACATTGGAAGAAGCTGGAGCTGAAGTTGAACTTAAATAAGATTATCCTGTAAATCAGGTAGTTCGGTTAAGAGTCCTCTGTAAAGAGGATTCTTAACCTTTTTGCGTCTATATTAAGTTCACTAGGTTTCATCTGTCGGAACTGTGAGAGTGACCGACTGTTATTATCCTAGTTTTTACATTTTAAACTCCATACAGATGTCTTCAGAAACTCAAAATCAACGAATTAATTTTGCTTCTATTAAGAATCCGATGCAGTATCCGGATTTCTTGGAAGTACAGTTGAAGTCATTTCAGGACTTCTTGCAATTAGATACCCCACCCGAAAAACGAAAGAATGATGGCTTGTATAAGGTTTTTGCGGAAAACTTCCCTATAGCTGATACACGTAATAACTTCGTGCTCGAGTTCCTTGACTACTATATTGATCCGCCTCACTATACAATTGATGATTGTTTGGAACGTGGCTTGACGTATAGTGTGCCTTTGAAAGCTAAATTGAAGCTTTATTGTACCGACCCCGATCACGAAGATTTTGATACAGTGATTCAGGACGTGTATCTGGGACCGATTCCTTATATGACTCCGAAAGGTACCTTTGTAATTAATGGTGCTGAACGTGTAGTTGTTTCTCAGCTGCACCGTTCTCCGGGTGTATTCTTTGGTCAGAGCATCCATGCCAATGGTACCAAATTGTATTCGGCTCGTATTATCCCGTTTAAAGGATCTTGGATTGAGTTCGCTACAGATATCAACAATGTGATGTATGCGTACATCGACCGTAAGAAGAAACTTCCGGTAACAACTTTGTTGAGAGCTGTAGGATTTGAAAATGATAAGGATATTCTTGAAATTTTCAATCTGGCTGAGGATGTAAAGGTTAACAAAACTAACCTCAAAAAGATTATTGGACGCAAATTAGCTGCTCGTGTATTGAAAACATGGACAGAAGATTTTGTGGATGAAGATACTGGTGAAGTTGTTTCTATCGAACGTAATGAGGTAGTAATTGACCGTGAAACTGTCATTGAACCTGAACATATCGATTTGATTATCGAGTCTGGTGTACAGAATATCCTCGTTCACAATGAAGAAGCAAATGCCTCTGACTATTCTATTATCTTCAATACTTTACAGAAAGACCCAAGTAACTCTGAAAAAGAAGCTGTATTGTATATCTATCGTCAGTTGCGTAATGCCGATCCGGCCGATGATGCAAGTGCACGTGAAGTTATCAACAACTTGTTCTTCTCAGAAAAACGTTATGACCTGGGTGATGTAGGACGTTATCGTATCAATAAGAAGTTGAACTTGGATACTCCTATGGATGTCAGAGTATTGACGAAACAAGATATTATCGAGATTATCAAATATCTCATTGAGTTGATTAACTCAAAGGCTGATGTAGATGATATTGACCACTTGAGTAACCGTCGTGTACGTACAGTGGGGGAACAGTTGTCTAATCAGTTTGCAATTGGTCTGGCTCGTATGTCACGTACAATCCGTGAACGTATGAACGTACGCGACAACGAAGTATTTACTCCGATTGATTTGATTAACGCAAAAACTATATCGTCTGTAATCAACTCATTCTTTGGAACAAATGCTTTGTCACAGTTCATGGACCAGACTAACCCGCTGGCTGAAATTACGCATAAGCGTCGTTTGTCAGCTTTGGGACCTGGTGGTTTGTCACGTGACCGTGCTGGTTTCGAGGTTCGAGACGTACACTATACTCACTATGGTCGTTTGTGTCCGATTGAAACTCCTGAAGGTCCGAACATCGGTTTGATTTCTTCTTTGTGTGTTTACGCAAAGATTAATGAACTGGGCTTCATTGTTACTCCTTACCGTAAAGTAAAAGACGGAGTCGTAGACTTATCAAACGAAGGTATTGAATACCTTTCTGCAGAAGAAGAAGAAGACAAAATTATTGCTCAGGGTAATGCTCCGCTAAATGATGATGGTACATTTGTCCGTGAGAAGGTAAAAGCACGTCGTGATGCGGATTATCCGGTAGTTACTCCGGGCCAGGTAGAATTGATGGACGTGGCTCCTCAGCAGATTGCATCTATTGCAGCTTCATTGATTCCATTCCTTGAACATGATGATGCGAACCGTGCGTTGATGGGATCTAACATGATGCGCCAGGCTGTTCCTTTGTTGAAGACTGAAGCTCCAATTGTGGGTACGGGTATCGAAAAACAATTGTGTGAAGACTCACGTACACAGATTGCTGCAGAAGGTGATGGTGTGATTGACTTTGTGGATGCTACAACAATTCGTATTTTGTATGACCGTACAGAAGATGAAGAGTTTGTAAGCTTCGAACCGGCATTGAAGGAATATCGTATTCCGAAGTTCCGCAAGACAAACCAGAGCATGACCATCGACTTGCGTCCGATTTGTAATAAAGGACAGCGCGTGAAGAAGGGAGATATCCTGACTGAAGGTTATTCTACTGCAAATGGAGAACTGGCATTGGGTAAGAACCTGCTGGTAGCTTACATGCCGTGGAAGGGTTACAACTATGAGGATGCTATTGTATTGAACGAACGTGTGGTTCGTGAAGATATTTTGACATCTGTTCACGTAGATGAATATATTCTGGAAGTACGCGAAACTAAACGCGGTATGGAGGAATTGACTTCTGATATTCCGAATGTTAGCGAAGAAGCAACCAAAGATTTGGATGAAAACGGTATCGTACGTATTGGTGCACGCATTGAACCGGGCGATATCCTGATTGGTAAGATTACTCCGAAGGGAGAATCTGATCCTTCTCCAGAAGAAAAACTGTTGCGTGCTATCTTTGGTGACAAGGCTGGAGATGTGAAGGATGCTTCATTGAAGGCTTCTCCATCATTGCGTGGTGTGGTTATTGACAAGAAATTGTATTCTCGTGTAATTAAGACTCGTAGCGAGAAAAATGCAGATAAGGCTATTCTGCCGAAACTGAATGAAGAATTTGAAGAAAAAGCTGCAGCTCTGAAAGCAATTTTGATTGACAAGTTGCTGGTATTGACAGCTGATAAGGTTTCTCAGGGTGTGAAGGATTATCTGGGAACTGAAGTGATTGCCAAGGGAGCTAAGTTTACTAAATACGATTTGGAATCATTGGATTATACTGTAATTCAGTTGAGCAAGTGGACTGCTGATGCTCATAAGAATGATATGATTCGTGATCTTATCGTAAACTATCTGAAGAAGTACAAGGAACTGGATGCTGAATTGAAACGTAAGAAATTTGCATTGACAATCGGTGATGAGTTGCCTTCAGGTATTATTCAGATGGCGAAGGTTTACATCGCTAAGAAACGTAAGATTGGTGTGGGTGATAAGATGGCCGGTCGTCACGGTAATAAGGGTATCGTTTCACGCGTGGTTCGTCAGGAAGATATGCCGTTCTTGGCTGACGGTACACCGGTTGATATCGTATTGAATCCGTTGGGTGTGCCTTCTCGTATGAACATCGGTCAGATTTTCGAAGCCGTATTGGGACGTGCCGGAAAAGAATTGGGTGTGAAGTTTGCGACTCCGATTTTCGATGGTGCTACTTTGGATGACTTGGATGAATGGACTGACAAAGCTGGTCTGCCACGTTATTGTAAGACTTACTTGTATGATGGTGGTACAGGTGATCAGTTTGACCAGCCGGCTACAGTCGGTGTGACTTACATGTTGAAACTGGGTCACATGGTTGAAGACAAGATGCATGCCCGTTCAATCGGTCCGTACTCATTGATTACTCAGCAGCCGCTTGGTGGTAAGGCTCAGTTCGGTGGTCAGCGTTTCGGAGAAATGGAGGTTTGGGCAATCGAAGCATTCGGTGCTGCTCATGTACTTCAGGAAATCTTGACTATCAAGTCTGATGACGTAGTAGGACGTTCTAAGGCATACGAAGCAATTGTGAAAGGTGAACCTATGCCGACTCCGGGTATTCCTGAATCTCTCAACGTATTGTTGCATGAACTTAGAGGTTTGTGCTTGAGCATTACGCTGGAATAACTTTTTCAAATGAAGAATGGAAAAGATAACTTCCATTCTTCATGATTAAATTCTTCATTATCATAAAATAAAAAGTATGGCTTTTAGAAAAGATACTAAGATAAAAAGTAATTTCTCAAAGATTACGATCGGTCTGGCATCACCCGAAGAGATTCTGGAAAATTCTTATGGTGAGGTTCTGAAACCGGAAACCATCAACTATCGTACTTATAAACCGGAACGTGACGGTTTGTTCTGCGAACGTATCTTCGGTCCGGTGAAAGACTACGAATGTCATTGCGGTAAGTACAAACGTATTCGCTACAAAGGCATTGTCTGCGACCGATGCGGTGTGGAAGTAACAGAAAAGAAAGTACGTCGTGAGCGTAGTGGTCACATTCAGTTGGTGGTACCTGTAGCTCATATCTGGTATTTCCGTTCATTGCCTAATAAGATTGGTTATCTGCTGGGATTGCCGACAAAGAAGCTGGATGCTATCATTTATTATGAACGTTATGTAGTTATCCAGCCGGGTGTGAAGGCTGAGGATGGTATCAGTAAATATGACTTGTTGTCTGAAGAAGAGTACTTGGATATTATGGAAACTCTTCCGAAGGAAAATCAATATCTGGAAGACAGCGATCCGAATAAGTTCATCGCCAAGATGGGTGCTGAAGCAATCTATGATTTGCTGGTAGGAATTGATTTGGATGCTTTGTCATACGAATTGCGTCATAAGGCAAACAATGATTCTTCACAGCAGCGTAAGAACGAAGCTTTGAAGCGCTTGCAGGTAGTAGAATCTTTCCGTGCATCTCGTGGCCGCAACAAACCGGAATGGATGATTGTGCGTATCGTACCGGTTATCCCACCTGAATTGCGTCCGTTGGTTCCGCTGGATGGTGGTCGTTTCGCTACTTCAGACTTGAACGATTTGTATCGTCGTGTAATTATCCGTAACAACCGTTTGAAACGTCTGATTGAAATCAAGGCTCCGGAAGTGATTTTGCGTAATGAAAAACGTATGCTTCAGGAAGCTGTCGATTCATTGTTCGACAACTCTCGTAAGTCAAGTGCAGTGAAGACAGATGCCAACCGTCCGTTGAAATCTTTGTCAGACAGTTTGAAAGGTAAGCAAGGACGTTTCCGTCAGAACTTGTTGGGTAAACGTGTTGACTACTCTGCTCGTTCTGTAATCGTCGTAGGTCCGGAACTGAAGATGGGTGAATGTGGTATTCCTAAGCTGATGGCTGCAGAATTGTACAAACCGTTCATCATCCGTAAGTTGATTGAACGTGGTATTGTGAAGACCGTGAAATCAGCGAAGAAGATTGTTGACCGCAAGGAATCTGTTATTTGGGATATCCTGGAACATGTAATGAAGGGACACCCGGTATTGTTGAACCGTGCTCCGACACTTCACCGTTTGGGTATCCAGGCCTTCCAGCCAAAGATGATCGAAGGAAAAGCTATTCAGTTGCACCCGTTGGCTTGTACTGCGTTCAACGCCGACTTCGATGGTGACCAGATGGCCGTACACTTGCCTTTGAGTAACGAAGCTGTACTGGAAGCTCAGATGTTGATGCTTCAGTCACACAATATTTTGAACCCTGCCAATGGTGCGCCTATCACTGTGCCTGCACAGGATATGGTATTGGGATTGTATTACATTACCAAATTACGTAAGGGTGCCAAAGGTGAAGGTTTGATTTTCTATGGACCGGAAGAAGCAATGATTGCTTACAATGAAGGTAAGGTAGACATTCATGCTATCATCAGCGTAGTGGCTAATGACCTTGATGAAAACGGCAATATTGTGAAGAAGCTGATTAAGGAAACTTCTGTAGGTCGTGTCATTGTAAATGAACTGGTTCCGGATGAATGTGGTTATTTGAATACCGTTATTTCTAAGAAGTCTCTGCGTGACATCATCAGCGACGTTATTAAGGCTGTCGGTGTGGCTCGTGCTTGCGAATTCTTGGATGGTATCAAGAACTTAGGTTATAAGAAAGCATTCGAAGGTGGTCTGTCATTCAACTTGGGTGATATCATTATCCCGAAGGAGAAGGAAGAACTGGTAAAACGTGGTAACGAAGAAATCGAACAGATTATGATGAACTATAATATGGGATTCATCACTGATAACGAACGTTACAACCAGGTAATTGATACTTGGACTCACGTAAACAGTGACTTGTCAGACATTCTATATAAGACTATTAAGAACGACGACCAAGGATTTAACTCTGTATTTATGATGTTGGATTCTGGTGCTCGTGGTTCTAAGGAACAGATCCGTCAGTTGTCTGGTATGCGTGGTTTGATGGCTAAACCGCAGAAAGCTGGTGCTGAAGGTGCACAGATTATTGAAAATCCGATTCTTTCTAACTTTAAGGAAGGTCTTTCGGTGTTGGAATACTTTATCTCTACCCACGGTGCTCGTAAGGGTCTTGCCGATACGGCGTTGAAGACTGCCGATGCCGGATACTTGACTCGTCGTTTGGTTGACGTTTCGCATGACGTGATTATCAATGAAGAAGACTGTGGAACATTGCGTGGTCTGGTTTGTACGGCATTGAAGAACAACGATGAAGTTATCGCTACTTTGTACGAACGTATTCTGGGGCGTGTATCTGTTCATGATATTATCCACCCGACAACTGGTAAGCTGATTGTTGCTGCTGGTGAAGAGATTACGGAAGACATTGCAGAAGAAATCGAAAAATCTCCGATTGAAAGCGTAGAAATTCGCTCTGTATTGACTTGTGAATCTAAGAAGGGTGTATGTGCGAAATGTTACGGACGTAACCTGGCTACCAGCCGTATGGTACAGAAAGGTGAAGCTGTCGGCGTAATCGCTGCTCAGTCAATCGGTGAACCGGGTACTCAGTTGACTCTGCGTACATTCCACGCCGGAGGTATCGCAGGTAACATGGCTGCTAATGCAAGTATCGTAGCTAAGAATGATGCTCGTCTGGAATTCGAAGAATTGCGTACGGTTGATGCTGTAGAAGAAACAGGTGAACCAGTGAAGATTGTTGTAGGTCGTCTGGCTGAAGTTCGCTTTGTGGATGTGAATACAGGTATCATCCTTTCTACTCACAACGTTCCTTACGGTTCTAAACTGTATGCTTCAGACGGTGAGGTGGTAGAAAAGGGTAAGCTGATTGCTAAGTGGGACCCGTTCAACGCCGTTATCGTAACAGAAGCTGCTGGTAAGATTGACTTTGAATCAGTAATTGAAAACGTAACCTATAAGGTAGAATCAGATGAAGCTACAGGTTTGCGCGAAATCATTATTACTGAATCTAAGGATAAGACGAAGATTCCGTCATTGCACATCTTGGATGAGAACGGTGGAATTATCCGTACATACAACTTGCCGGTAGGTGGTCACGTAGTAGTAGAAGACAAACAGACCGTGAAGTCGGGTGATATTCTGGTGAAGATTCCGCGTGCCGTAGGTAAGGCGGGTGATATCACCGGTGGTCTTCCACGTGTAACTGAGTTGTTCGAAGCTCGTAACCCGTCTAATCCGGCTGTCGTTTCTGAAATCGATGGTGAAATTACGATGGGTAAGATTAAACGTGGTAACCGTGAAATTATCGTTACATCGAAGACTGGTGACGTTCGTAAGTACTTGGTTGCCTTGTCTAAGCAGATTCTGGTTCAGGAAAACGACTATGTACGTGCTGGAACTCCGTTGTCTGATGGTGCTATCACTCCTGCTGACATCTTGGCTATCAAAGGTCCTACAGCCGTTCAGGAATATATCGTAAATGAAATACAGGACGTTTACCGTCTGCAGGGTGTGAAGATTAATGATAAGCACTTCGAAATCATCGTTCGTCAGATGATGCGTAAGGTACAGATTGACGAACCGGGTGATACTCGCTTCTTGGAACAGCAGGTTGTAGACCGCATTGAATTCAATGAGGAAAACGACCGTATCTGGGGTAAGAAAGTAGTTGTAGACGCTGGTGATTCTCAGAACTTGCAGCCGGGACAGATTGTTACAGCCCGTAAGCTCCGTGATGAAAACAGTATGCTGAAACGCCGCGACTTGAAACTGGTTGAAGTACGTGATGCAGTTCCTGCTACTTCTACTCAGATTCTGCAGGGTATTACACGTGCTGCATTGCAGACATCAAGCTTCATGTCAGCTGCATCATTCCAGGAAACTACCAAGGTATTGAACGAAGCTGCTATCAACGGTAAGGTTGATAAACTGGAAGGTATGAAAGAGAACGTTATCTGCGGTCACTTGATTCCTGCTGGTACAGGTCAGCGTGAGTTTGAAAAGATTGTGGTAGGTTCTAAAGAAGAATACGATCGCATCTTGGCTAACAAGAAGAATGTATTAGATTACAGTGGAGTTGAATAATCTCAACTACTATCATAAAAAGAGCCGTCTCATTTGAGGCGGCTTTTTTTATGTGCTTATTCGATGTAAGCAGGCATCGTATATTTAAAGTTTTTCGTTACTCTGATAATTGACTATTGTAATTGTGTAGTACCTGTCATTTCTGCATTATAGGAGGGGAGACTGTATTCCGCTGATGCGTATTGCCCGGCTTTATTTCCTTTTCCAATATAGCAGGATGAAACGTCCTCCTGTGGCCATCAGCGCGAGGGAAAGTCCGGTATAAAAGACCGCAATAAAACTTTCCGGCAGCAGGCGTGCGGTACGGATAGTTATACCCAGTGCAATCATGAAAGCCATCACCAGCCAGCCCTTCACGTCAAAAAACGAGAATGGACAGCGTTTGTTGGGGTTACCGGCTGTGATACGCTGTGCATGCTTGCGGTAGAGCTTGTGGAAAACCATGCAGAAAAACAGCAGGAATATCAGACTGGCCTCGCAGACTTTGAGCAGCCAGTAGTGCGCGTCCGTTATCCAGCAGGAAATGCCGATACGGAGAATGTTGATACCGGCGACCAGCCATACGATTCCGGCCGTAAACAGCAGCGTATTGGAAGATACTCCGTATTTCATATACCCTCGCTTAGAACCACTTTATTTTCCGGAAAATAACAAAGGCCGTTGCCGAGAGGAAGATGGAGAAACATACAATCAAGGCAAAGGCGTGCGGCAGTCCTTCGATGTGAATATCCACGTTCATACCATAGAAACTGGCAATCAGTGTCGGTACCATCAGCACGATAGAAAGACTGGTCATGCGTTTCATGATGGTGTTCACGTTATTGGAGATGATGGAAGCAAAAGCATCCATGGTGCCCGTAAGAATGTCACTGTAGATGTTTACCTGATTGTGTGCCTGCTTCAGCTCGATGAGCACATCTTCTGTCAGTTCCGTATTCTGGTAGTCCTTCTCATTAAAGATATTCTGCAATTTGCCTATCATGACCTCATTGCCACGGATAGACGTATTGAAATATACCAGACTCTTCTGTAGGTTCATCAGCCGGAGTAAGTCCTCGTTACGGATGCTACGTTCCAATTCCTTTTCCGCATTGTTCACTTCGTTATTGATTTGTTTCAGGTATTTCAGGAACCATACAGCCGACGAGTAAATCAGTCGCAGAATCAATTCGTATTTATTGGGCACGTTAATACCTTTACGCTGCGTATGTTCGATGAAATCCGGCAGCATCTCCGTAGAATGATAGCACACCGAAATCACCAGTTCATTGTTCGTAATGATACCGATAGGCACCGTGGCATACGGCACTTTTGAATCAGGAGTCTGTACGGGAATACGCAGAATGGTCAGCAGCCAGTTACCTTCCGTATCCGTACGCGGACGTTCGTCGGTATCGGCAATGTCATTCAAAAAAGACTGGGGAACTTTTAATTGTTCTTGCAGGAAGTGGAAGTCCGCGGCATCCGGACATTCAATGTTAATCCAGCAGTTAGGTTGCCAGTTGGCTTTCTCTACAAAGCCAGCTTCACAAAAAAGATACTTTCTCATCTGTCTGCTCCTTTCCTTCATTTTAAGCCCGGAGGAGCATCTTCAGAGTAAAAGACAGGATTACTCACGACACCCCTTCAGGAAGTGGTTAAAATAATTGTAATACGTTCGCGAGTAATAATCGTCCATATTAGTTCGTTTTAGGGTATAAAAAAAGTTCGTTTATTCAAACGAACTCTCAAGCTCTTCAGGTTGGACTTGAACCAACGACCCTCTGATTAACAGTCAGATGCTCTAACCGACTGAGCTACTGAAGAATATTCAAACATGTTTCAAAAAAAGGAGCTCTTCAGGTTGGACTTGAACCAACGACCCTCTGATTAACAGTCAGATGCTCTAAC
>CAMFND010000020.1 GCA_945965395.1 uncultured Bacteroides sp. | reverse complement strand
TCTTTTGATTTTACCTGTTCCGGTAAGAGCGAATCTTTTTTTAGCACCGGAGTTAGTCTTGATCTTTGGCATCTTGTTAAATTTTTAATTATTATTATTCACATGGTAACGCACTATACCGGCGCGTTACGCACTTTCTTTTCTTTATTCTTTGGTTTCAACCACCTTCGCAGGTTCTGGTTTTGCAGCCTTTTTCGGAGCTCCCGGTTTTTTCGGAGACAATGATATAGTCATTCTCTTTCCTTCGAGCAACGGCATCTGCTCTACCTTTGCATAGTCTTCCAAGTCGTTGGCAAAACGAAGCAAAAGCACTTCTCCCTGTTCCTTGAACAAAATGGAACGTCCTTTAAAGAACACATATGCTTTTACCTTATCTCCATCCTGCAAGAAACCGATGGCATGTTTCAGTTTGAAGTTGTAATCGTGTTCGTCGGTCTGAGGTCCGAAACGGATTTCCTTCACGTTTACCTTCACCTGTTTAGCTTTCTGTTCCTTTGCGCGTTTTTTCAGCTGATAGAGGAATTTAGAATAATCTATAATTCGACAAACTGGAGGAACTGCGTTAGGTGAAATTTCGACTAAGTCGGCTTCATGTTCTTCCGCAAGTTTCAAAGCCTGCGCAATCGGATATACTGCCGATTCAATATCATCTCCCACAATACGTACTTCTTTGGCGCGAATCTGTTCATTGATTCGGTGTTGCCCTTTTAACGTGTCATTTTTCATTAAAAATAGTGTCTTCCTGTTTGTTTTTTGAATTTATAAATTATTTATTTTAAAATCCGTTTGCCACAGAATTTTGATTCTGTCAGCAAACGGCTGCAAATTTACCATTTATTTATCATATTATGAACTTCTTCTGCAATATTTTTTGCAAATTCTTCAATTTTCATGGTTCCTTTGTCTCCTTCACCCTGCTTACGTACGGCAACTTCACCATTTTCGGCTTCTTTTTCACCCACAATCAGCATGTAAGGGATACGTTTCATTTCGTTGTCGCGAATCTTACGGCCAATCTTTTCATTGCGGTCATCTACCAATGCACGTACGTCATACTTTTTCAATTCCATGCGTACCTTATCGGCATAGTCATTGAATTTCTCAGAGATAGGCAGGATAGCCACCTGATCCGGAGTCAGCCACAACGGGAACTTACCGGCAGTATGTTCAATCAATACAGCCACGAAACGTTCCATTGAACCGAACGGAGCACGGTGAATCATTACCGGACGATGTTTCTGGTTATCTGAGCCCATGTATTCCAACTGGAAGCGTTCCGGCAAGTTATAGTCCACCTGAATGGTACCCAGCTGCCAGCGACGACCGATAGCATCCTTCACCATGAAGTCCAGTTTCGGACCGTAGAACGCAGCTTCACCGTATTCCACTTTCGCCTTCAAGCCCTTTTCTTCACAAGCTTCTACGATAGCCTGTTCTGCCTTTTCCCAGTTTTCATCGCTACCGATGTATTTTTCGCGGTTTTCCTTGTCACGCAGAGAAATCTGAGCTTCAAAGTTTTCCAGGCCCATAGAAGTGAACACAATAGAGATGATGTCCATCACACGAAGGAATTCATCTTTCACCTGGTCAGGACGGCAGAAGATGTGTGCATCATCCTGTGTAAAGCTACGTACACGAGTTAATCCGTGCAACTCACCACTCTGTTCGTAACGACATACCGTACCGAATTCAGCAATACGCAACGGCAAATCACGATAAGAACGCGGAGAGTTCTTGTAAATCATACAGTGATGCGGACAGTTCATCGGCTTCAAGAAGTATTCTTCACCTTCTTCCGGAGTATGGATAGGCTGGAATGCGTCTTTACCATATTTTGCGTAGTGGCCTGAAGTCACATACAACAGTTTGTTACCGATAGGCGGACACATTACTTCCTGATAATCATAACGTGCCTGGATACGACGGAGGAAGTCCTGCAGACGGATACGCAAGGCAGTACCTTTCGGCAACCACATCGGAAGTCCCTTACCGACTGTATCCGAGAACATGAACAAATCCATTTCCTTACCAATCTTACGGTGGTCACGTTTCTTGGCTTCTTCCAGCATTACCAGATATTCATCCAGCATCTTCTTTTTCGGGAAAGTGATACCATAGATACGTGTCATCTGTTTGCGGTCTTCCTGACCTCTCCAGTAAGCACCAGCTACAGACAGCAGCTTGATAGCCTTAATAGGAGCAGTAGATAGCAAGTGCGGACCACGGCAAAGGTCGGTAAACGCACCCTGAGTATATGTACTGATGTGACCATCTTCCAGTTCAGAAATCAGCTCACACTTGTAAGTCTCACCTCTGTCACCGAACATTTTTAAAGCATCTTCCTTTGAAATGCTCTGGCGAACCAGCTCTTCCTTCTTGGCAGCCAGTTCAGCCATTTTCTTTTCAATGGCAGGCAGGTCACCTTCCTTAATCACAGCCTCACCCGGATCTACGTCATAATAGAATCCGTTTTCGATAGCCGGACCGATACCGAACTGAATGCCCGGATACAATTCCTGCAATGCCTCAGCCAACAAGTGTGCACTTGTATGCCAGAAGGCATGCTTTCCTTGTTCGTCTTCCCATTTATAAAGAACGAAGTTTGCATCTTCGTTGATAGGACGATTCAAATCCACAGTTTCACCGTTCACCCCACAAGCCAATACATCCTGTGCCAGACGGGAACTGATGCTTTCTGCAATCTGCAGACCAGTAACTCCTTCGTTATACTCGCGAACGGAGCCGTCAGGAAAAGTTATCTTAACCATAGTCTTTTTGTATTAATCTATTATTGAGACGCAAAAATATAAACTTTTTAGTTAAAGAAAAATATTGCATCCAATTATTTCTCCTCTATTGTCGTAAATCGTTTGATAATATTGTAGGCCGAGAATATTCCCAGTTCACCCGCCTTACTCAAATCCTGAATACCCTGACGGTTGTTACCCAAGAAGATATTCGTCAATCCGCGATTGTAATAGGCATCCGCGAAACGAGGATCCAGCTCAATGGCCTTGTTGTAATCTACTAGTGCAGCCCGATAGTCCTTCATCACCGCTAAGATATTACCCCGGTTATAATATGCATACACAAAATCGGGAGCCAATTCAATCACACGGTCCAAATCTTCGCGCACCTTATTATAATCAAACGAACGCACCTGCAAGTTCTGTTCCTCTACCGTTTCCACTTCAAACTTCCGGTCGCGCTTGCGGTATTCCAACTGTTTGTAGTAAATCAGCGCACGACTGAAATAAGCCGGGAAGAACGTAGAGTCACAACGGATAGCCTCATCCAGGTCCTTCAACGCATTGTCAAAGTCCTGCACCAGATAGAAGTCGAGTGCACGGGCATAATAATACAACACATTACCCGGTTCCTTCACAATGGCAGCCGTCCGCTCGTCGATAGAAGCAAAATGCTGCTTCACCTGCTCTTCCAACAACGAAGCCTCGTTATTCGTAATCAGCAGACGATGCGGAAGCACCCTGCGTGCATTCAGGTCGTCGATACCTTTATAATAATTGACCTGACGCTTCACCTCTTCCGGACGCTCGTAGTAATTCAGGGCAAACATCGGCTGTGGCAAAATCGTCACATTCTTGTCCTGCACCCTTCCACGGTAATCCGTCTTGTAACGGTCGTCTTCCGAATCATTGTCGGCCACCACAATCTTACGATAGTTTTCCACGTTCTTATCCGATTTCTTACGCGTCTTGTCGTTTGAAGCCGTCTGCTTTTTCGTACCGTTCTGCGCTTCAATCTGCGCTTTCAGCACCTTAAATTCGTCGGCATCCGCCCCTTTCAGGTCGCCCACCTTTCTTCTGGCCTGCGCACGATACTGGTATCCGGCCAAGAAGTTGGGATATTCTTCCAGCACCGCCGAATAGTCCTCGATGGCCCCGGGATAATCACCCGTACGGTCGCGCAGCAAGCCCCGGTTAAAGCGGGCCATCAGGTTGTCCGGTTCCATTTTAAGCACAAAGTCGAAATCCTCAATCGCGCGGTTGTCATCCCCTACCTGCGCACGAAGCAAACCACGGTTATAGTGTCCGATAAAATTACTCCGGTCTACATCCAGTGCCAGGTCATAATCCGACATCGCCCCTCTCAGGTTATTCTGATGGTATCTTGCCAGCGCACGATTGATATACACACCCGCATTACGCACCGACAGACGAATCGCCTCCGTCAAGTCCGTTTCCGCATCCTTATATTTTCCGCGTTGCAAGAACAGCATACCGCGCGACGACCATGTATCCGGATTATAGCGGTCCATCTCGATAGCCTTGTCCGCATCCGTCATGGCCTGCAGCGTATCCTTCTGTTTCAACGACACCTCCGTACGCATCAGGTACGCATCCGTATAACGCGGAGAGATACGAATCAGCGTATCCAAATCCGCACGTGCCTGCGCATATTCCTCCTCGTGCATCCGGCACAAAGCTAAGTTATGCCACAGACTGATATTCTCCGGATCCATCTTCAGGGCTTTACGGTAATCCTGAATAGCCCCCTGATAATTCTGCTGGCGTATACGTGAAATACCGCGAATCTGATACGCATTCACCACGAAAGGATTGCGTTCCAGCGCCTGCGAACAGTCGGCCTCCGCCCCCTGATAATCATCCAGGTTCATCTTGGCCAGTCCACGATAAAAATACGGTTCAGCCAGATACGGTTTCGCCCCGATTACCTGATTGAAATACTGGATAGAGAGGACATAATCCTCAAAATAAAGTGCATTTTTCCCGATGGTCATAACCCTGTCCGTATTAATCTGCGACAAGGCAACCACCGGGAAAAACATACCTATATATAATATGTATAGGATTCTTTTAATCATTTCACTGTTTTCACTTTATAAGAGCAACGAGCTTTACCATTCACCATACCGTTCAGCTTGCCACGAATCATCTGTTTGCGCAAAGCCGACAAATGATCGATAAACATGGTACCATCCAGGTGGTCGAATTCATGCTGCATCACACGGGCCAGATAGCCTTCCACCCACTCATCGTGCGGCTGCATGTTTTCATCCAAGTAAGTCACGTGAATCTTGTCCGGACGCTTCACACTTTCGTGGATACCCGGCAAGCTCAGGCAGCCTTCTTCCATCGAAACCAGCTCACCGCCTGTTTCCAGAATATGCGGATTGATGTACGTACGCTTGAAATCCTTGAACTCCGGCATATCATCCGACAGCACGTCCAAGTTCACCACTACCACACGGATAGGAAGCCCGATCTGAGGAGCAGCCAGTCCCACCCCGTCGGCACGGTCCATCGTTTCAAACATATTTGTAATCAGCTCTTTCAAGCCCGGATAATCTGGCGTAATATCTTGAGCCTCCTGACGCAATACAGGCTGCCCGTATACATAAATAGGTAAAATCATATTATTCAAAAATTTATTAAGTTACATTCTTCTCGATTCCAAATAAGATTGCAGAATAATCGTGGCACTAATTTCGTCCACCAGCGCTTTGTCCTGACGCGCCTTTTTCTTCAGTCCGCCGTCAAGCATCGCCTGATGTGCCAGCACAGAAGTAAACCGTTCGTCCACCAGTTCCACCGGCATGTCCGGCAACTTCTTCTTCAGCTGCGCCACAAACGGCTTGATATACTTCATATTTTCGGAGTCCTCATTGTTCATCTGCTTGGGATGCCCCACCACGATGCGTTCCACCTTTTCCTGCGCCACATACTTCAGTAAAAAATCCATCAGTTCATGTGTCGGCACGGTAGTCAGTCCGTTCGCTATAATCTGCATCGGATCGGTCACTGCAATTCCGGTGCGTTTTCTGCCATAATCTATTGCCAAAATTCTGCTCATACGGCGACAAAAGTACAAATTTATTCCTTACTTATTTACATATAAAACTTAAAAAAAGCATACCATAAGGCTTTCAAAGCTCCAAATGACAGGTTTCGGCCTCAAATAAAATCAAAGGCCACATCGGATTTAGGAAAAATATGCGTACCTTTGCACGCATAGATTACATTTTACATCACACACAATATGCAGGAAAAAATTATTATTCTTGACTTCGGTTCACAAACCACGCAGCTTATCGGCCGCCGTGTGCGCGAGCTGAACATGTATTGCGAAATTGTTCCTTACAACAAGTTTCCACACGATGACCCGTCGGTTATCGGCGTAATCTTGTCGGGAAGTCCTTTCTCAGTGTATGATGAGAAGGCTTTCAAAGTTGATTTAACCAACATCCGCGGAAAATATCCTATCCTGGGTATCTGCTATGGTGCACAGTTCATGTCGTACACTAACGGAGGAAAGGTAGAGCCGGCTAACACCCGCGAATACGGACGTGCACACCTGGCAACTTTCGACCACCAGAACCCGCTGCTGAAAGGCATCCGCGAACACTCTCAGGTATGGATGAGCCACGGTGACACCATCACTGCCATCCCCGACAACTTTGAAATCATCGCTTCTACCGACAAAGTAGCCATCGCCGCTTACCAGGCAAAGAACGAAAAGCTCTGGGGGGTACAGTTCCATCCGGAAGTGTTCCACAGCGAAGACGGAACTTTGCTGCTGAAGAACTTCGTAGTAGACATCTGTGGCGGGAAGCAGGACTGGAGTGCCGCTTCTTTCATTGAAACCACAGTAGCCGAACTGAAGCAACAGCTTGGCGACGACAAGGTAGTATTAGGACTGAGCGGTGGCGTTGACTCATCAGTAGCAGCCGTATTGCTGAACAAAGCCATCGGAAAGAACCTAACCTGTATCTTCGTAGACCACGGAATGCTTCGCAAGAACGAATTCAAGAACGTATTGCACGACTATGAATGCCTTGGTCTGAACGTAATCGGCGTAGACGCCAGCGAAAAGTTCTTCTCAGAACTGGCAGGTGTAACCGAACCCGAACGCAAACGTAAGATTATCGGTAAAGGATTTATCGACGTATTCGATGAAGAAGCACATAAGATTCAGGATGTGAAATGGCTGGCACAGGGTACTATCTATCCTGACTGCATCGAGTCATTGTCTATCACCGGTACCGTTATCAAGAGTCACCACAACGTAGGTGGTCTGCCGGAAAAGATGAACCTGAAACTCTGTGAACCTTTGCGTCTGCTGTTCAAAGACGAAGTACGCCGCGTAGGTCGCGAGCTGGGTATGCCTGAGCACCTGATTACCCGTCATCCGTTCCCGGGTCCGGGCTTGGCTGTACGTATCTTGGGCGACATCACTCGTGAAAAAGTACGTATCCTGCAGGATGCTGATGACATCTTTATCCAGGGCTTGCGCGACTGGAAGGTGAAAGATGAAAACGGTAACGAAACTTCCCTGTATCATCAGGTATGGCAGGCCGGCGTAATCCTGTTGCCGGTACAGAGCGTAGGAGTTATGGGCGACGAACGTACCTACGAACGTGCCGTAGCACTGCGTGCGGTAACAAGTACCGACGCCATGACAGCCGACTGGGCTCACCTGCCCTACGAATTCATGGCCAAGGTTTCGAACGACATTATCAACAAAGTAAAAGGCGTGAACCGCGTTTGCTATGATATCTCGTCAAAACCGCCAGCCACCATCGAGTGGGAATGATTAAAACCCTATTTACAGCTTTTCTAAAGGCATTTTGAGTAGCCTCAACTTTATTGTTGAGGCTATTTTATTAGCCATCCTATTCACCTCCCAAACAAGTCAACCATATACTGCCATTATTTATTTACGATTTTACCATCCAACAAATAAATCACTCGATTGGCATAACCAGCATCCCTTTCCGAATGTGTAACCATTATAATAGTTGTTCCCTGTTTATTAAGTTGTTGTAGTAATGTCATGACTTCAACACCATTTGTTGAATCCAAATTACCAGTTGGCTCATCTGCTAATATCAAAGGACAATCTGTAACTATTGCACGAGCAATGGCCACTCGTTGTTGTTGTCCTCCTGATAATTGCTGTGGAAAGTGTTTGGCACGATGGGCTATATTCATTTGTTCTAATACATTCATTACTTTTGATATTCGTTCTTTCTTTTGAATGCCCAAATAAACTAATGGTAACTCAACATTTTCAAATACTGTTAATTCATCTATCAGATTAAAACTTTGAAAAACAAAGCCAATATTTTTCTTACGAAAAGAACTCAACTGATTTTCATTCATTTTGGTCATTTCTTTCTCGTTAATAAAATATTTTCCAGACGTAGGTATGTCTAGCGTTCCTAAAATATTTAGCAACGTTGATTTTCCACATCCTGATGGTCCCATGATGGCAACAAATTCCCCTTGTTTAATTTCCAAATTTACATTGTTTAATGCCCTGGTCTGTACATCCTCTGTCGTAAAGACCATGGAAAGATTTTCTGTTCTAATCATATTTTAAAAATTTAAATTACTCATTTCTCAAAATACGCATTGGTTTTAAACGAATTACACGCCAAACTTGATGAGCTACTGTCAATAAAGCGACAAATATCATTAACACAAATGCTATTACATATCCCCACCAAGGCAAAATAATATGAAAGGCATAAGTTCTAAGCCATTCATCCATCAAAATAATAGAAAGAGGAGTTCCCAATACTGTAGCCAATATCGTAAGTAATATCAACTCTCGTGTCAAAACCCAAAAAAGACTTTTTTTATCAGCCCCTAACACCTTTCTTATTCCAATTTCTTTTACACGAGCCATCGTAGAAAAGAGAGTCATAATCCATAACCCCAAACAAGCTACAAATATTGCAAGCAATGATGCACATGTAAAAATCCAACTAAAATTACGATCTGATTTATACAAATCATCATTGTAATCACTCAACCTAAAATATGAAAATACAGCTGAATGAAAATATGTCTTATATATCTGCTCTATCTTTGCAACTTGTTTTGCATTAATTTCTGTTTTTAATTGAATAGAAATATACGGTGTCGCAATAAAAGGAACACGTTCTTTTATAAAAAACATTATTGGCTTATATGGTTCAGCGAGTGATTGTTGGTGATAATTTTTCACAACACCAATAATCTCAAGAGGCTCTTCCAAGACTTCCATGGTTAATTGTTTGCCTAATGCATCTTCAGGAGAAGAGTATCCAAGTAATCTGGCAGCCTCCTCATTCAAAACGACCTTATTTAGTTCATTTCCATAATTCTCAGAAAAAATACGGCCACAAATGATTTTAGGAGAATACAGAGTCAAATAATCATAATCTACGGCAAACATTTGTATCAGTTTTATTTCTGATATGTCGCTTCCATAAGGACGATTAGTGAAATAATTTGCAACTTCCACACCTGGAACTGCACCAGAAACAGCCACATGACTTATAAAGGACTCCTGTTCTAGCCTTTTCTTGAAGTTCATCATTTGTACAGACATGTTTTCTGTTAAAGCAGGATATTTCAAAACCAAAACTCGATCAAACATAGAAGAAGAAGTTTCTTGTTGCATAAAATGTATTTGTCTAATTACTACAATTGTTCCTGAAACTAAAATAAAGGAAGCTACAAATTGAATGACAATTAATATTTTCCTAATTTTATTTCCCTTTCGACTATGTAAAAATTTACCTCGCATGATGTCTGATGGCTTAATATGAGTAAGTAGAAATGACGGATATAAACCAATAAAAAAGGTTCCACAGACAAATATTATTAATACCATACTCCAACATTCTAATGAGTTAAAAACGTCAAATGCAAAATTTTGTCCAACCCAACGGGAAACAATAGGCAACAATACTTCTATCCATCCCAAAGCTAAGACCAATGCCAATAAGTTGAATAGCCCTGATTCAAGTAATCCTTGTATTACAATTTGTCGACGAGAAGCTCCGAATACTTTTCTAAGCCCAAATTCCTTTCCTCTTTCTAAATAACGCGCAATAGTTAAGTTCAAAGCATTTACCCATCCGATTAACAATAAAGCTACAGCCATAATAAAAAGAATTTGGACAGCTGTTTTGCTACCTTTTTCTTCTTTTTCATATGATTTACGAGGAGTCAAATGTATATCTTTTAAAGGAATAAGTTCAACTCTCCAATCTTTATACTTTAATGCAGATGTCTTATATTTTTTTGATATAGAATGAAAATTTTCTTCTATATCGCTTGGACTTTTACCGGGTTTAAGACGTATGTAAGTATACACACCATGAATATACCAAATGTCACGTCTTGCTTCTGGAATAGAAGAATACGACAATAAAAAATCGTAACGTAAATGAGAGTTATATGGCATATCTGCAATTATTCCTGTAACCTCAAAATGTTGTTCGGATGAAGGCGTCTTAAAGGTCAAGATTTTACCAATAGGATCACTATTTGCAAAATAGCGATGTGCAGTACTTTCCGTAATTACAGCTGTATTTGGACGAACTAATTGTCCTTTCTTCTCCCCTTTAATTATGGGGAAATTAAATAAATCAAAAAATGCAGGTTCCGTATAACAATATTTTTCCTCCATAAATTGACGATCCTTGTATGTAACTTCTTGTTCACGGTCTTGTGCTGTCACCCTTACATATTGTTCGATGCCAGGAATTTCACGAAACATGACAGGAGCGTGGCCAAATGTCGTTGTAGCCCAATTGTCCGTCAAAACATTCCCTTCATAAAGACGACTTTCTACACGATAAATTCGATCACCATCATGAAATGTGTCAAAACTTAATTCAAACCGTACATAAAAAAGAATCAACAGAGCCGAACCTATACACACAGAAAGGCCAAATAAATTAAGGGCTGTAAGAGACTTCTTTGCCCTCTGACTTTTAATAATTTGAGAAAAATATTCCATTATCGTAATTTTAAGTGTTCATTTTTACCAAATAAATCATATCCGGAAATAATAACTTTCTCTCCAGGACTCAAACCATCCAGAACTTCATAATACAAAGGATTCTGTCGTCCTAATCGAACTTGGCGCAGATGAGCCACTTTTTCTTTCTCATCTACTACATATACATATTCCCCTCCACTTGACTGATAAAAACTTCCACGTGGAATAAGAACTGCTTCTATAGGATCACCCAGTTGTAAATCTAAGTGATATGTTTGTCCAGAACGGATATTCACAGGTCTATCAGAAATAAAATGCAAATCAGTGCGAAATTGTCCATTTTGTACTTCCGGATATACTTTTGTTATTTTCAAACTATACTTTTTTCCTTCACGCTCAAAATTAGCCAAAAGGCCAGAATGAATACGTTCCACATAATGCTCATCAATCTTTGCTTCTACCTTCAACTCTGGAGTAATAATTTGTCCTATACGTTCACCTTGAGATATAGATTGTCCTATTTGAGCTTCTATATTTCCTAATTGTCCATCAACAGGCGCTTTTATCTTTAAATTTTCTAAACGTTCACGTACAAGTAAAAGACTTTTTTTAATGTTCTGTATATTTTCATTTAGACTTTGTAATTGATTATCACGTAACTGTACATCTTGCTTGATTCTTTCATCTAAAACTTTGACTTGTTCTGAAATTGAATTATAATCTTCTTGTGACTGCAAATAATCTTCCCTAGATATTAAATTCTTTTGAAACAAATGTGAGTATTGTTGAAAACGACGTTGCTTCTGTATTAATTCTTTATTCAGTGTAATACGTTCTTGCTTCAAACTAAGATGCTCTTGTTCCATATTCAAGCGAGTATTACGAAGTTCGTTTTCCTGATAAGCCAAGTTTGCCTCACTTTGTAAAATACCAATATTTAACAGCGGATTACTAAGACGAAGAATTATATCTCCAGCTTTTACTTGCGCCCCTTCTTCTATCAAACGTTCCTCTACTCGTCCCCCTTCAATAGCATCCAAATATATGATATGATCCGGAATAACCTGTCCAACAACTCTTATGTAATCATTAAATTCTCCCTTTTGTACAGTAGAAATTGTTATGCCATCTTTGTTTACATTCATAGAGGATGAATTGACACTAAATTTTATCCATAATACCCCCAAAAGAATAGTAATTGAACCAATTATAATACAAATCATTTTCTTTGAAAATTTGGATTTTTTCTCAATTTTTGTATCCATGCCGTTATAATCAATCTGCTTCATTTTTATTTTATAATTAATTTTTTATTACAAAAATGTTCCTTCCTGATAGAATCGTATCACTCTTTTTTGAAGACTATATTGCAGTTTGGTACGTATTATCTCTGCCTTACTCCGCATGTATTGATTGCGTTTTTCCAACAATTCGAACATAGATATCATACCCTCCCTCCATTTTTCTTCACTTTCTTTCCATGTAATAGAATCCGCGCGAAGTTGTTCTTTAGCTAATTGACATTCCTTAAGTGCAGATTGAAAAGAAAGATATGTATTATGTATTTGTTTATATAATGATAAACGTTGTTGTTCATTTTCATTCTGTACTTGCTGCAAACGAAGTTCTTCTTTTCTTATATTTTCTAAACGAGACAACCCATTGAATATTGGTAAAGATACGCATATTCCAATATACCTATTCATATTATTATTTAATTGTTCTCGATAGGGGATAATATCACCAGATTTATTTTTTGCCGTATTATAATATCCAGTATTCAAATTAAAATCCAGACGAATTGAAGGGTAAAAAACTCTTTTTGCCATAGACCATAGTTTACGAGAAGCTTTTTCTTTCATATTCATAATATGATATTCTGGAAGAGTTAATTCGGAAATGAAATATAGTTCATTTAAGTTTAAAAGACTGTCAGTTATATCCATCCTACTCTCTGTAATGATAATAGACAATGTATCAGTTTCTTTAATGTTCATCAGTTCTTTCAGAGTTAATAGAGAAAGATTG
Organism: uncultured Bacteroides sp.; assembly: GCA_945965395.1. Lineage (GTDB taxonomy): Bacteria > Bacteroidota > Bacteroidia > Bacteroidales > Bacteroidaceae > Phocaeicola. Next base: position 4,024 of record CAMFND010000020.1, on the reverse strand, counting down.
CAATGATTAGATTTCACCGTTTCTTGATAAACATCGGATTGTAAGCGTGCTTTTACTTCTTGTAAGTCAGAAAGGGAACGTATTCCTAAATCAACATATTCCATCATCTGTGTGCAATAATATTCACTCAGCTTCCGTTGTTCAACTGCAAGTTTGTGCATTTCTTTATCGAAATAATAACGATAAAATGCTTCTAATACTTCAAAAGCCAAATTGTTTTCTTCCACTTTACTTGATAAAACAGTAATTTTTTTGTTCAATTTACAAAACAATAATTTATCAATACGAGAAAATCCTTCAAATACTGGGAGAGAAATATTTAGACCTATTGTATTTTCTAAAAAAGACTCAGAAGTATATTGGTTAGTCAATGGATCTATGGAATGTCCAAATTGCTTTCCCAAGACACTGACAGTACTAATCGTAGGTAAAAAATTACCATAAGCAGCTATAATATCTGTATTGGCAATTTTAGTATCCAACTTTTTATTTTGTATCCGCAAATTATGCTCAATTGCATATCGTATACATTCAGACTCGGTCCATTCGGACTGTGCTCTACAAATTTCAGGCAAAACAAAATAACAAATTGATAAAAAAATCAATAAACGTTGCCCTACAAACGTTTCAGAACTCATATCGGTTACTTTATATTATTATATCTGTTTCAGATAATACAAATTGCATGCCAAAAACACAACATACTATTAATCAACGCTTTGCATACAAACAAAGAAAACAAACGTCTAATTTATTGACATATAAACGTCCACGTTTTTGACATTAAAATGATGTATTCATATGTCAGTTTTATCTTTTATACTTCACAAATTTCAGAAGACTTGTATTTCGATTGAATCATAGCTGAAAACATATAATTTATAAACTCTTTAATTGAGCATTTTTCTCAAAAAACATTCTAGATCCAACAAATAATTCCACTTATGTTATTTTAAGTTATGCCACCGCGAAACCTTATTTGTTATTATGAAATAAAAACCAAGAAAGAGACATAATAAAACTTCGGAAATGTCAAATAATTAGACGTTTTTTTGTCCGACATCTGCAAAACAGGTATTTTTACCTTTAAAAAAGAACATATGCAAACTGGCACTATTCTAATTGTTGATGATAACAAAAGCGTATTGATTTCTCTAGAGCTTCTTTTGGAAAGGGAATTTGAGAAAATAGAGACAGTATCTGATCCCAGCAAGATATTTTCTATTTTAGATGAATCTATAATTGATTTAGTCATTCTGGATATGAATTTCTCTGTTGGCTTAAATACAGGTAATGAGGGTCTGTTTTGGCTCCAGCGCATACATGAAATTAAGCCAGAACTACCTGTTATTATGCTAACCGCTTATGGAGATATTGATCTCGCTGTGAAATCATTAAAAAATGGAGCAACAGATTTTGTATTAAAGCCTTGGAATAATGATAACTTAATACAAAAAATACGAACAGCATTACAAGAAACCAAAAACAAATTACCCACATATCCTATTAAAGGCCCCAGCGAACCAGGAATGATTATTGGCCATTCTCCAGCGATGATGAAAATAATAAAACTTGTAACTAAAGTTGCAAAAACAGATGCAAACATCTTAATCTTTGGTGAAAATGGTACGGGCAAAGAAGTATTAGCTCGCGAGATTCATCGTCTATCTCTCCGCAGTCAGCATGAAATGTTTAATATCGATATGGGCTCTATCAGTGAAACATTATTTGAAAGTGAACTTTTCGGACATGAAAAAGGAGCTTTTACAGATGCATACGAGAGTAGAATCGGTAAATTTGAAGCGGCAAATGGAAGTACACTTTTTCTTGATGAAATTGGAAACTTATCATTGGGATTACAAGCAAAGCTATTAGCCGCTTTACAGAATAGAGAAATAACCCGGCTTGGAAGTAACAAAAAAATTCCAATTGATATACGATTAATTGCCGCAACTAATCGTAATTTACTTGAAATGGTAAAGCAAGCGAATTTCCGTGAAGATTTATTTTATCGCATAAACACTATACAAATAGAAATTCCTCCTTTACGACACCGTAAAGAGGACATCGCAACATTTGCAGAATATTTCTTAAAAAAATATGCTAACTTGTATAAACGAACAGGATTGACCTTGCATCCCCAAACAATAAAAAAACTAGAGAATCATAATTGGCCAGGAAATATCAGAGAATTACAATATACTATTGAAAAAGCTGTAATTTTAGCAGAAAAAGAAATAATCAAACCCTCCGACATATCAATGCATTCAGACAAGACTCTTTCCTTTGATAAAGTCCCTCATTTAAAAGAAGTGGAAAGAAAAGCAATATTGGCAGCCATTTCTCAAAATGCCGGAAATTTAACTGCTACAGCAGAGCAACTAGGAATCAGTAGACAAACCTTATACAATAAGTTAACACGCTTTAATTTTTAATTATAAATGTTCAGTACCCGCTTATTCATACATATCCTTTTATTTGTTTTGCTCATTGTCTTGACATTTGGACTTGGAGTTGCAGGTATTATTTCAAGACAAGCTATAATACTAGGTACAATCGCGATCCTAGCTGCCTTCGTTCTTATTGGGAAACTTGTTTACTACCTGAATTCCTATAATCGAAAAATGAAAATATTTTTTGATTCCATAGAAGAAAATGAATCTATGCTTCATTTTCCGGAAAATATAGGCTCCAAAGAACAACGCTACTTATATGCATCTTTTAACAGAGTATACACATTAATTTCAGAGCATAAACAAAATGAGTTTAAACGTAAACTCCATCAAAAAGAATATGAATCCTGGAAAAAGCTTATGCGCGTATTAACTCATGAAATAATGAACTCCATCACTCCAATCGTTTCACTCTCTGAAACCCTCCTTTCTTATTACCAAATTAAAAATATCAAAACACAAAAAAATGTGACGGATCTCACTATTGAAAAAATGATACGTGGCCTAGAAACTATTAAAAATCAAGGACAAAATTTAATCTATCTTACAGAATCATATAGACAGTTTTCAGGCTTAAAACAACCTGAATTTAAATATTTTTCTCTGACAAACCTAGTACAAAACATTCATATACTATATCAAGAAGACTTATTACGAAAACATATAGATTTTTCTATAGATTGTTTTCAACCAGAAGTACAAATTTATGCAGACGAGAAAATGTTATCACAAGTTCTAATGGCTATGAAAGAGGCGCATCCTTACGAAGAAGTAGCATATGATGTGGTGGCTTTGGCGGAACCTGGATGTGGACGTACATTAGGCCGTGTTGGGATATTGCCAGAGGCTATGGATGTTGATGTATTCTGTGACTATGTACAAGAATGTTTACCTCATAGCCAATTGCGTTTTGGCGGTGTTAAAAAAGAGCTTATTAAGACTATCGCTCTTTGTTCTGGTGCAGGAGCGAGTTTTTTGAAACAAGCTACTGTGGCAGATGCATATATCACAGGCGATGTGAAGTACCATGATGCACAATTGGCAAAAGAGCTAGGCGTATTCATCGTTGATGCAGGTCATTTTGGAACTGAAGAAATTGTAGCAGATGGTTTAGCCCAATATCTTTTGGAACAAGCAGAATTGCAAGCGTGGAACATTCAAATTCTACCGTTCCATGAGCAAGAAGACTTCTTTTTTACAGTTCCGTGAGTAAGAAGATTTCTTTTCCTTGCATACTATCCGTGAGCTATGATAAACTAAATTGAAGCAAGTATGAAAGACGGTTGCGAGTCCATTGGATTCGAGGAAAGTCCGAGCTCCATAGGGCAGGATGCCAGATAACGTCTGGCGAGGGTGACCTTAGGGAAAGTGCCATAGAAAAGGAAACCGCCACATGAGTGGTAAGGGTGGAAAGGTGAGGTAAGAGCTCACCAGCAGTCTGGTAACAGGCTGGCTTGGTAAACCCCATCCGGAGCAAGACCGAATAGAAAAGGGTTAAGGGTGGTCCCGCCTACCTTTCGGGTTGTGTCGCTCGAGCGTGCAGGCGACTGTACGCCTAGAAAGATAATCGT
>CAMFND010000019.1 GCA_945965395.1 uncultured Bacteroides sp. | reverse complement strand
CTGTGGGATACAAAAACCACAGTGTGGGATACATATTTCACACTGTGAAATACAAATCCCGCACTGTGAAACAGAGAATGCTTCAGTATATTTAAAAGAATTGTTCTAACCCTTTAAATTTATTGATTCCAATGGCAGCTACTTACACCATGCAGGAAATGAAAGACCTGCACAACGAAAACGAGACCATCCTCTATCCAAGAATGATTATCAAGGGACAATGTTCTACTGAGGAGCTGATTGAAGACATCGCACATCACACCACCTACAACACCGGAGAGCTCCGGGGCATGATTATGGCCCTGAAGGATGCCATGGCCCGCGAAATGAGCCGGGGATATTCGGTCAAGCTCGATGAAATCGGCACATTTACTCCTTCGTTAGGAATAACGGAAGGGAAAGAAGCCGAACAGCCGGAAGGTGGAAACCGCCGCAATGCCAGAAGCATCAAAATACGCAACATCAACTTCCGTGCCGACAAAGAACTGATTCGCAAGACGGAAGGGCACTGCACGCTGGAGAGAGAAAGTGGTACCAGCAAGCTGAAAACTTCACGCCACTCCAGCGAAAAACGATTGAAAATGGCCCTGGACTTTCTAACCACACACCCGTATATGACGGTGGCAGATTACATGGCCCTCACCGGCTTGAGCCATACTACCGCAGCCAGAGAACTTCAGAAGTGGGGAACAACACCAGAAACAGGCATACTCCCCAAGGGACAGCGCACACACAGAGTCTATGTGGCCGTCACCACTAAAGAAAAAGGCTGATGGCTACATGATAAAGCAGCAGATAAAGAGTTTTTTTTGTACCTTTGCAAAACCAACTTTCTTCACATGAAAAAATTATCTATTTTATTCACATTGATGGCCTGCTGCCTGATGGCATGCACGGGCGGTCAGAAAAAGACAACCAATATGGAAACTGGAAACGAAACACTTGTACGTCTGGAAACGACCATGGGAAACATCACGGTCAAACTGTATAATGAAACTCCCAAGCATCGGGACAATTTTATCAAACTGGCTAAAGAAGGTACTTATGACAGCACGCTCTTCCACCGCGTAATCAAGAATTTCATGATTCAGGCAGGCGACCCGCAGAGCAAGACTGCTACCGATACCACTACATTGGGTAATGGAGATGTAGGTTACACACTGCCGGCTGAGTTCAACCCGAAATTCTTCCACAAGAAAGGTGCGCTGGCTGCTGCCCGCTTGGGTGACGAAGTAAACCCGAACAAGGAATCTTCAGGCTGTCAGTTCTACATTGTAACTGGACGCAAATTTTCTGAAGCACAGATGATCAGCATGGAGAATCAGTTGAATGAGGCACGCTTGGAAACGGTGTTCAACGAACTGGCCCGCAAGCACATGAAAGAAATCTACAAGATGCGCAAAGCCGGCGACAACGACGGTCTGCTGGAATTGCAGGACAGCCTGGAAGCACAGGCTCGTGGCATCGTAGCCAAAGAACCGGCCCTGAAGTTCAGCCGTGAACAGATTGCAGCCTATACTACCGTAGGAGGTGCACCTCATTTGGACGGAGCGTATACCGTATTCGGAGAGGTAACAGAAGGTATGGAGGTTATCGACAAGATTCAGGCTGTAAAGACCAACCGCGCCGACCGTCCGGAAACAGACGTGCGCATTCTGAAAGCAACCGTGATTGAATAATCTGATTTCCGCATGATTCAAGTAAACCGTTATACACTGGCTAACGGGCTGCGGATTGTACACAATGAGGACGACTCTACACAAATGGTCGCCCTCAACTTGTTGTACGACGTGGGAGCCCGCGATGAAGACCCGTCGCACACGGGATTTGCCCATCTGTTCGAGCACCTGATGTTCGGAGGCTCCCTTCATATCCCCGATTATGATACTCCCGTGCAGAATGCCGGAGGGGAAAACAATGCCTGGACCAACAACGACATTACTAATTATTACATCACTCTGCCGCACCAGAACGTAGAAACGGGATTCTGGCTGGAAAGCGACCGCATGCTCAGCCTGGATTTCAGTCCGAAAAGCTTGGAAGTGCAGCGCCAGGTGGTGATTGAGGAGTTCAAGCAGCGCAACCTGAACCAGCCCTACGGGGATGCGTCGCACCTGCTGCGCGAGCTGGCATACGAATCGCACCCATACCGCTGGCCGACTATCGGAAAGGAAATTTCACACATCGCTCAGGCTACACTGGAGGAAGTGAAAGACTTTTTCTTCCGTTTTTATGCACCGAACAATGCCATCCTGGCCGTGACGGGACATATTTCGTTCGAAGAAACCGTCCGGCTGGCAGAGAAATGGTTCGGCCCGATTCCGGCGCGGAACATTTCTCCCCGACAGCTTCCGGCTGAAAAGCCCCAGACGGCTGTACGCCGCAAGACGGTGGAACGGAAGGTGCCGGTAGATGCCATCTACATGGCTTTCCACATGTCCAACCGCATGCATCCGGATTATTACGTGTACGACATGATTACCGACATCCTGTCGAACGGACGTTCTTCACGGTTCATCCAGTCGCTGGTGCAGGAACAGAAGTTGTTTACTTCCATCGATGCCTATATTTCAGGCAGCCTGGATGAAGGACTGCTTCATGTCACCGGTAAACCGGTAGAAGGTGTTTCTCTGGAACAGGCAGAAGAGGCCATCTGGAAGGAACTAGAGAAAATGAAGACCGTACCGGTGAGCGAACAGGAACTGGAGAAGGTAAAGAACCGCTACGAAAGCGAACAGATTTTCAACAACATCAACTACCTGAACGTGGCAACCAATCTGGCTTTCTTTGAACTGACGGGAAAAGCAGAAGACATCAACGAAGAGGTAGGAAAATACCGTGCCGTAACTGCCGAACAGATTCAGGCGACTTCGGCCCGTTGCTTCGTTCCCGAAAATTGCAGCATACTCTACTATAAGGCTATTTCATGAGACATTCAAATTACCGTGCACTCCTCTGGCTGGGCATTCCCATTGTCATCGGACAGATTGGAGTCATCATCTTAGGCTTTGCCGACACATTGATGATTGGACATCACAGTACACATGAACTGGCTGCAGCCAGTTTTGTGAACAACATGTTCAATTTAGCGATTATTTTCAGTACAGGTTTTAGCTATGGACTAACTCCTATCGTGGGCAGCCTGTTCGGACAAAACCGTTGTGAAGAAGTCGGACGTACCCTGAAAAACAGTCTGGCAGCCAATACGCTGCTGGCCGCAATCGTGTGTCTGGTCATGGCGGTGCTTTACTGGAACATCGACAAATTAGGACAGCCGGAAGAGTTGCTTCCCACCATGCGACCGTACTACCTCGTATTGCTGGCTTCGCTTCCTTTCGTGCTGTGGTTCAACGGCTTCAAGCAGTTTACCGACGGAATTACCGACACACGTATCTCCATGTGGATTCTGTTAGGGGGTAACGTGCTGAACATCATAGGAAACTACCTTCTGATTTACGGAAAGGCCGGATTTCCGGAGTTAGGATTGTTGGGAGCCGGAATTGCCACCCTGACTTCACGCATCCTGATGGTTATCACCTACCTGATTCTCTTTTTCGGAACCTCACGTTATGCCACCTTCCGAAAAGGATTTGCACAGGGCAGCCTCAACAAGTCCGATTTCGGCTTGCTGAACAAATTAGGATGGCCCATCGCCGGACAGATGGGAATGGAAACGGCTTCTTTCAGCCTCAGTGCCATTATGGTGGGCTGGCTGGGAAGTACCGCACTTGCCTCGTATCAAATCATGATGGCAGTGTCGCAGGTCTGCTTCATGATGTACTACGGCATGGGCTCGGCCGTATCGGTACGCATCAGCTATTTCTTCGGACAGAACGACCTGGAAAATGTACGCCACACGGCTAAAAGCGGATTCCACATCATTCTGGCCATGATTGTCATCACAGGTATACCTATCTTCCTGCTGCGCCATTACATCGGCGGCTGGTTTACCAACGACGAGGCCGTCAGTCTGATGGTGGCACAACTGATTATTCCGTTCCTGCTGTATCAGTTTGGCGACGGATTGCAAATCAATTTTGCCAACGCGCTGCGAGGTATTGCCGACGTACGTCCCATGATGCTGTTCTCGTTCATCGCCTATTTCCTGATTTCCTTGCCTGCAGGCTATCTCTTCGGATTTGTCTGTGGCTGGGGAGCCATCGGCATTTGGGCGGCTTTTCCTTTCGGACTTACCAGTGCCGGAATCATGTATTACCTGCGATTCAGATATAAAACGAAACCTATCCGCTAAACCATGTTCTCCACTTCTTTCAAAATCGTTATCGGCTACATATTGCTGGTGGGGCTTCTGATAGGAGCTTTTACCTATACCATGCAGCAGATGAACCTGCTGACTACTCCTACCAGCCTGAGAGACCAGCTCGACCACCGGCGCCACATCACTCACCGCATCATCAGCCAGCTGTATGACGCGGAAATCATCGGGCAGACACTCCGCACCGGAAAGCTGAACGAGTATTATCACTACCTGAAAGCGATGAAAGAAGTGAATGCTTCGATTGATACACTGGAAACGATTCTGACGGACACCCTGCAGCAAGCCCGTCTGGACACCGTAAGAACCTTGTTACAGAACAAGCAATGGAATATGTATGCGGTGCTGGAAGCCATGCGGAATACACCGACCGACCAGATTTATCAGGAACAGCTCGACAGCCTGATAGCCCAGCAGGATTCCTTGCTCAGTACGCCGCACATACGCAGAAAAGTCATTACGCACCATAACTCCTACACCATCCATCACAAGAAGAAAGGATTCTTCAAGAGACTGGCTGACGTATTCGCACCCGAGAAAGAAGATTCCACCCAGGTGAGTAACGTGATTCAGGAGGAATACACGGATACCCTGGATGAAGTGTACAGTCCGATAGATACCATCAGCAGCATGATTACAGGCATTCAGCACAAGGTATTTCAGACCCGTCAGAAGGAAACCGAGATGCTGAACACCCGCATCAGCAGCCTGCGCGTCATTGGAAGCGGACTGAGCCAGCGTGTCAACCAGTTGCTGGAAAACATTGAACACGATGAACAGGAAGCAGCCCGCACCAAACTGATGCAGGAGGAAGAGATACGGAAAGAAGCTGCTGAAACCATGGCCAAGATTGCCATTGCCGCCTTTGTACTGGTACTGGTATTCTCCATTGTCATTGCACGCGACATCACCCGCAACAACCATTACCGACGGGAACTGGAAAAAGCGAAGTCGTATGCCGAGAACTTGCTGGTAGCCCGTGAAAAGTTGATGCTGACCATCACCCATGACATCAAGGCCCCCGCAGGTTCCATCATCGGCTACATCGACCTGCTCATCCGCCTGGTGAACGACCGGAGACAGCAGTTTTATTTATCGAACATGAAAAGTTCGGCACAACATCTACTGGCACTTGTCACTTCCCTGCTGGATTACCACCGCCTGGAAGCAGGCAAGATGGACTTACATCCGGTAGCTTTCAATCCTCATGAACTACTGACTGATATTTATAACAGCTTCCTGCCCTTAGCAGAAAAGAAGCAACTGCAACTGGATTTCAAGGAAGAACTTCCGGAAACTCTCACCTTGGAAGGTGACCCATTCCGCATACGCCAGATTGTAGAAAACCTGCTATCGAATGCCCTGAAATTTACAGCTGCAGGAGGTATTACCCTACAGGCAGAATACCACGGCAATCAGTTCGTGTTCAGCGTATCCGATACCGGATGCGGCATGACAGCCAGCGAGCAGGAACGCATATTCAAAGAGTTCACCCGCCTGAGCAGTGCACAAGGACAAGAAGGATTCGGACTGGGACTGTCCATCACCCGAAAGCTGGTAGAACTTCTGTTAGGAAGAATAGACATCGAAAGTGCTCCCGGAAAAGGTAGTACGTTCAAGGTATCCATGCCTTTACCTTCCATTTCACCCAAACCAATTCCCGACACAAAGGAGCCGGCCATTACTCTTCCTAAAATCCATCTGCGAATTGCCATCATCGATGACGACCGGATACAAATGCATTTGACGGAAGCCATGCTGCATAATGCCGCAGAAGAAGTGAAAGGCTTCAAAGTAGAAACGGTATGCTGTGAACAGCCGGAAGAGCTTATCGAACAACTCAAGAGCCGTACGTTCGATCTGGTATTCACGGACATTCAGATGCCTGCCATGAACGGATTTGAATTGCTTCATCACCTTCGTAACCAGGATTTTGCCCAGGCCCAGTCTATTCCGGTCATTGCCATCACAGCCCGAGGGGATATGAATGAGAATGACTTCCTGCAGAAAGGGTTTGCCGGCATGTTGCAGAAACCTTTCAACCAGTCTGAACTGAAGAAGGTGGTAAAAAATGCACTGACCCACCTCACTGTATCGAATAATATTCCTGACACCTCGCCGGTTCAGAAGGAAACCCACGAAACTTCGCCACACACAGACCAGCCTTATAACTTTTCTCCACTGACGGCTTTCTCGGAGGATGACCCGGAAGCTGCCAAAGAGATTCTGCGCACCTTTGCACAGGAAACACAGAAAAATATGGAGAAATTACAGGCTGCCATCAGTAACAAAGATATGGAAGCCCTGTGTGCCACCGCCCACAAAATGCTGCCTACCTTCCTGATGATTGAAGCACAAAAGACCATTCCCCTGTTGAAATGGCTGGAGCAGCAACGCGGCACGCAGACCTATACCCCGGAAGCAGAACAAGCGGCAGAAGCCGTGATTGCAGAAACAAAGCAGGTGCTTGCATGCAAAATATTAAAGGACATAGAAGGGGTATCGTAAAAAATAGTATCTTTGTAAAATCAATTAAACAAAAAATCACATGGTTCCGTCTATTTTAATCGTTGAGGATGATTTGACTTTTTCTACCATGCTAAAGACATGGCTGGGGAAAAAGGGGTTCGAAGTGGAGACTGCAAGTACACAGGCTAAAGCACGCAAGCAAATTGGCACGCGCGACTTCGACCTTATCTTGTCTGATTTGCGTCTTCCCGACCAGGACGGACTAAGCCTGTTGTCATGGCTTCGCGAGCAGGGCAATCAGGTACCCTTCATCATCATGACCAGCTATGCGGAAATTCAAAGTGCCGTACGTGCCATGAAGGAAGGAGCCACTGATTATATTTCAAAACCGGTACAACCTGACGAATTACTGAAAAAAATCAAAGAGGCTATTCATCAGGAGAAAACTCCTGCAGAAAGCGGAAAAGAAAAAAATGCTGCACAAACAGCCCATGGTTTTCTGGAAGGAGAGAGTGAAGAGGCCCGGAAATTATATAACTACGTAGGGCTGGTAGCTCCCACACAAATGTCGGTACTGATTAATGGAGCCAGCGGAACCGGAAAAGAATATGTGGCTCATCGCATCCATCAATTGAGCAAACGTTCGGAAAAACCTTTCATCGCCATTGACTGCGGTTCCATACCTAAGGACTTGGCGGCTTCTGAATTCTTTGGCCATGTGAAAGGTTCGTTTACCGGCGCCTTGAATGACAAGGCCGGTGCATTCGAAGAGGCCAATGGAGGTACGTTATTTTTGGATGAAATCGGGAACCTCAGCTACGAAGTGCAAGTACAATTGTTGCGTGCCTTGCAAGAACGTCGTATCCGCCGAATTGGCTCTACAAAAGAAATTGAGGTGGATGTCCGTCTTATCAGCGCCACAAACGAAAATCTGAAAGAGGCCATTGCAAAAGGGAATTTCCGGGAAGATTTATATCACCGTATCAATGAATTTACGCTACAGATGCCTTCCTTGAAAGAGCGTCCGGAAGACATTCTGCTGTTTGCCAACTTCTTTCTGGACCAGGCCAACCATGAGCTGGAACGTACATTGATAGGATTCGATGCAGAAGCCAGCGAAGCCATGCAGAAATATCCATGGCCGGGCAACCTGCGCCAGCTGAAGAATGTGGTCAAACGGGCTACCTTGCTGGCTCAAGGTGAATTTATCACGGCTAAAGATTTAGGAGAAGAAATAAACGAACGGAAAACGGTATGCGAGAATCCGGAAATGGAGGAAACTTTCGCCCTGCACGACGAGGAAACCGAGAAACACCGGATTTTAAAAGCCCTGCAGCAAACCGGAAATAACAAGACCAAAGCGGCTACATTATTGGGTATTGACCGGAAAACATTATACAATAAATTAAAACTCTACCACATTCCACAATAAACGTGTGGAATTTTTCCACACGTTCCACATTTATTCCACAGCGTTCTACATAAAAATCCCTTCTATAAGGCATTCTACGAGTTTGGCACGGGTTTTGTCTGTTTATTTACAGATAAACAAAGACAATGAACAACCAAAACAAACTAGGCTAAACCCAACCCCATAGAATAAAGTTCAGAGATTGTTTACCTCATTTAATTGAATTCTCAATTATATACAATCTCAGATAAAATGAAGATGCCTATGTGTTAAAAGAAGGGGACGCTGTGAAGCGTTTCCTTCTTATCTTTTTATTCCATACCGAAACCATTCCACAGATTGCCTGCAGGAAGAGGAGCTACCAAATCTATCGGCTCTTTGGATACCGGATGAATAAAGCGTACCCTGCGGGCATGCAAGCAGATACTTCCATCCGGATTGGAACGTGGAAAACCGTATTTCAAATCGCCTTTAATAGGGCATCCCATCTTTGCCAGCTGACAGCGTATCTGATGATGGCGTCCGGTCTTCAAATCTACTTCCAACAGAAAATAGTTTTCTGAATGACCTATCAAACGATAATTCAGTACAGCCTTCTTGGAGTTTTTCACCTCCTTATCGTAGGCGTACGACTTATTCTGCTTTTCGTTTCTGACTAGATAGTGCACCAGTTCTCCTTCTGCCTCCTTAGGCTGTTGTTTCACGATGGCCCAATACGTTTTCTTCACTTCGCCATTACGGAACATCTCGTTCAGACGGCTCAATGCCTTACTGGTCTTGGCAAATACCACCAGTCCGCTTACCGGACGGTCCAGTCGGTGAGTGACTCCCAAAAACACGTTTCCCGGTTTGGCATATTTCTCTTTCAGATATTGCTTCACGGTCTCCGACAAGGGAATATCGCCGGTCTTATCGCCCTGTACTATTTCTGAAGCAGTCTTGTTGACTACTATGATGTGATTATCTTCGTAAACTACTGTCATACACAAAAAAATGAAGAACAGAGAATACTGAAGAAAACTCTCCCCTATTCCCCATTCTTCACTCTATACTAACATTATTATATTACATGTTCATACCACCGTCAACCTGGATGACCTGTCCTGATACGTATGAAGACATGTCAGAAGCCAGGAACAGAGCGATGTTAGCTACATCTTCCGGTGTACCGCCACGACGCAAAGGAATACGTTTGTTCCATTCAGCCTTCACTTCGTCAGACAACTTAGCTGTCATTTCTGTAATGATGAAGCCCGGAGCAATGGCATTGGCACGGATACCACGAGAGCCAAGCTCCTGAGCGATAGATTTAGCCAAACCAATCATACCTGCTTTTGAAGCTGAATAGTTAGCTTGTCCGGCATTACCGTGAACACCCACTACAGAAGCCATATTAATAATGCTTCCGGCTTTCTGGCGCATCATGATCGGAGTACACGCATGCACAAAGTTAAAAGCAGATTTCAGGTTCACATTAATAACCATATCCCACTGCTGTTCGCTCATACGCATCATCAATCCGTCACGAGTGATACCTGCATTGTTTACCAGAATATCGATACGGCCGAAATCTTTATGAATCTCTTCCACTACTTTTGCAGTATCTTCAAAATTGGCAGCATTCGACGCATATCCTTTGGCTTTCACACCCATTGCTTCGATTTCTTTTGCTGTATTCTGTGCATTCTCATCGATAACAAGATCTGTAAATGCAATATTTGCTCCTTCAGAAGCAAATTTCAAAGCAATAGCTTTACCAATACCACGAGCCGCACCGGTCACAATGGCTGTTTTTCCATCTAATAATCCCATAC
>CAMFND010000018.1 GCA_945965395.1 uncultured Bacteroides sp. | reverse complement strand
CTTCCCATTCCGCACAGAGAAGTTAAGCTTCGTCACGCCGATGGTACTGCGCAAGGGGGAGAGTAGGTAGGCGCCGTCTTAACGGAGGCCCTGAGGCGGAAACGCTTCAGGGCTTTTTTGTATCCGTAACCCGGATTTTATTGTATCTTTGTTTTAGGTTTTAAAATATATATTTTATGGATACAATCTTTCCTTATGCACTGTTGTGCTTCACCTCTTTTTTTACATTGACAAACCCCTTGGGTACAATGCCGGTCTTTTTGACAATGACGAATGGTCTGGAAGAAAAGGAGCGACAGCATATTGTGAAAAGAGCTACAATCATTTCTTTTATTATACTGATTGCATTTACATTTTGCGGGCAGTTCTTGTTTAAGTTTTTCGGAATATCTACCAATGGATTCCGTATTGCAGCAGGTATTATCATCCTGAAGATTGGCTATGATATGTTGCAGGCACGCTATACCAATACGAAGTTGAAAGACGAGGAGATCAAAGCTTATGCAAACGATATTTCAATCACGCCGCTCTCCATTCCTATGTTGTGTGGACCGGGAGCTATTGCCAATGGCATTATCATGATGGATGATGCGCGTACATGGGGTTTGAAAGTTACTCTTGTTTCCGTGATAGCTTTGGTGTATATACTTACTTATATCATTCTACGTTTATCTACGAAACTGGTTCGCATTATTGGGGAAACAGGTAATAATGTGATGATGCGTCTGATGGGATTGATTCTGATGGTAATTGCAGTGGAATGCTTTGTTGGAGGAATGCGTCCGATTTTGATTGATATCATTCAAGGAAGCCGTTTGTAGATAATAGTTTATTGTAATTTGCATTTTGAGTATATCAAATCATAATTAATGTATATTTTCTGCTAATATTCTGTTATTCGCTTTGTTTGACCGAATTAAATTGTTACATTTAATTCGAGAAAGGATTTTCAGTACCTTCTTTTTATTAACTTTTAAAATTTGATTTTATGAAAGTGCTATTAGTCGGTCTGGAACGTGTCGGAAAGCTGTTCTCAATGGAGTCTCTTTTTAAGAAGAAACTCACCGAAGCTGACATGACCGATGTGGAGGTGGTAACAGCTGAGATGACAGAGTTTGGTTCTCCGGGAGGGAGAAAGTTGGAACGGAACATGAACGAAGCTTTACGCGATGAAGCCGACTTCGTAGTAGTAATGGAGCCGTGGCAGAAAGATTTGCTGACTCGCTTTATGGATTATCGTAATTGGCACAAGATTCATTTGTTTGCAGACATCTGCAAACGCAAGTCTAAAGCCGATATGCCTTCATGTGATGTGGATTTTGGTTATAGGAATGGCAATGAGGAGATGAATGACGGATGTCGGAACTTATTGGAAGGTTTGAAAATGCTTTTGAGAAAACGTGAGTCGGATTCTTCCGGCTTAGCAATGGTTTAAAAATACCGTTAGTTGTTATGATTCAATTTGTGTAGAGAAGCCCTGAATGACTGTAATTCGGGGTTTCTCTGCGTTTAAAAGAATTCCAGTACGAAGGTCGTATTCCATCCGTTAGTTTCTGCTTTCAGCAGGCTGATACTACCGTTAGAAAGCTTCATAATCTGTCGGGAAAGAGAGAGACCGATTCCGCTACCTTCTTTTTTAGTGGTAAAGAACGGTACAAAGATTTCTTCTGCTTCCTTTTCGGGGATGGCAGGACCATCGTTGCTGACATAGACTAAGATATGTTCTTCCTTGGTGGAATAGGCTCGTATGTGGATTTTTCCTTTATTTTCTCCAATAGCTTGTGTGGCATTCTTGAGAAGATTGATAAGTACCTGGCGAATCAGGTTAGGGTCGGCATACAGCATCAGGTTGTCCGGCTCAATCTGGAGTGTCAACTGAATGTGCGAGGGGATTAAGTGAATGCTTTTTACCTGAAGAAGGAGTTCTTTCAGATAGAACGGCTCTGGAGAAGGTTTTTGAAGCGCAGAAAACTTCCGGTAGCTGTCCACAAAGGATATAAGTCCGGTAGAGGTTTCATGAATGGCACGGATACCTTCGTAAATCGGACTATCAATTACATCTTTTCGTAGCAGGAAGGTTTCGCTCAAAGAGGAAATCGGAGCGATGGAATTCATGATTTCGTGTGTCAGTACCCTGGTCAGTTTTATCCACGATTCAAGTTCCTTTGTGTCCATTTCGTTACGAATATCGTTCAGGGTAAGAATCTTTACCGTATTTCCTCCTAATTCCATAATGGATGCACGTACTAACAGTTGGATTTCCCCTTTGGAGGTAGCATATTGCAGGTTGCACCGCTCACCCGCAGGAAGCGAGCTGAGTAATTCGGGTATTTCATTCCCGTAACGCTCCAATTGTTGCAGGGTACCGAGGGCCGGTAGTCCTAACAGCCTTGTGGCAGCCGGATTGGTTTGTATGATTTTGTTTTGTTCGTCCAGTACAATGATGCCGGAACTGATACCCGAGAGAACCTGTTCATAAAACCGTTCCCGTTGTTCCATCAATTGTTTCTGCTCGCCCATCATGGCGCCGAACTCGTTGAGCGCATTTTGCAGAATACGTTCTCCTCCGATGAAGCCATGTGTAGGAAGGCGGAAAGAATAATCTCTGTTGCGGATAGCTTCCAGCATCAGCCAGCTTTTTTCGCGCAACTGTTTCTGGCTGGAATAAAACAGATAAATGGCTAAGGTAATCAGAGAACCTCCTATCCAGAGCCATTCGTTCTCATCCCGGCTGATACCGAGCATCAGCAATACGGTACCTCCTGTGAGGAATGCGAGCCGTGCCAGCGGAGAAAATAACCATTTAGATGCCATGGCGTTTCATCTTGTTGTAAAGTGTCTGCCGCGTAATGCCTAATTGTGCCGCTGCCTGTGACAAATTGCCGTCGCATTGTTCGATGGCTTTTTTGACGAGATTCTTCTCCATCTCGTCCAAGGTCTGCAGCGGAGTGTCTTCTTTACTTTCTTCGTGTGTGACCGGAGTATCCTGTCCCGAAATTTCTGTCAGTTGCAGGTTTTCGGCTTTCAACAGATTTCCTTCCGAAAGGATGACCGCTTTTTCAATGGTATGCTGTAGCTCACGGATATTTCCATACCAGGGATAATTCAGCAGACGCTGTTCTGCATCGGCACTAAATCCGGTCAGTGTACGCAGGTACTGTTGGTTGTATTGTTCTAAGAAACGTTGCGCCAGAGGAAGGATGTCTTCTTTCCGTTCCCGGAGAGCCGGAATGTGCAAGTGAATGGTGTTGATGCGATACAGCAGGTCTTCACGGAACTCTCCGTTGTGTACCATTTCATCTAAGTTGCGGTTCGTAGCACAAATCAGTCGGATGTTGGTCGGCTGGGGAGTATTGCTTCCCACCTTGATAAAATAACGCTTCTGAATCACTGTCAACAGTTTGGCTTGCAGATGATAGGGCAGGTTAGCAATTTCATCGAGAAACAAGGTTCCGCCATCGGCTGCTTCAAAACGTCCTACCCGGTCGGTGTGGGCATCGGTAAACGAACCTTTTACATGACCAAACAACTCGCTTTCAAAAAGTGATTCGGTAATGGCTCCCATATCAACAGCCACCATCGGACCGTTGCGACGGGGAGACAGTCGGTGAATCTCTCGTGCCAGCATATCTTTTCCCGTACCGTTTTCTCCGGTAATCAGGATATTGGCATCGGTCGTGCTGACCTTCTCAACCAACAGTCGTAGCGGACGGATGACGGAGGAATTTCCCCAGTACATACTCGATTTTTCCGTCGGTTGTGAGGCCTGCTTTCCTTTCTTCTCGTTTCCTCGGGCTTTGGCATAAGCTTCTTGCAGAGTCTGCACCAGTTTGGCATTGTCCCAAGGCTTTACAATGAAGTCGGTCGCTCCATCCTTCAGTCCTGTTACCGCTAAGTTGATGTCGGCATAGGCAGTGAACAATACCACTTGAATCTGCGGACGCAGCCGTTTGATTTCGCGCAACCAGTAAAGTCCCTCATTCCCGCTGTTGATACCGGAAGAAAAGTTCATGTCCAGTAGCACCACATCAATCACTTCCCGCTGTAGTAGGGAAGGAATGGTTACGGGAGAATTCAGGGTGATTACTTGCTGGAAATATTCTTCCAGAAGATATTGCAGAGAAGTAAGTATGTTGCGGTTGTCATCTACAACGAGTAAAGTTCCTTGTTTTGCCATCTGTGATTGAGATTTTGCGACAAAAATAGGAATTTTCAAGGCATAGCCCTCAAAAATGTCTAAAAAATATGTACAGTGACAAAAAATTAGACACTCATTGTCAAAAAATTAGACACTTGAGATTCTATGTAATATTCTATCTTATTGAAAATGAATTGAATAAAACTTTGGCACGGTATTTGAATGCTCTTTTGCAGATAAAAGAAAACAATATGAATAAAAAGAATCTATTACGCATGATGATTTGTTTCTTTTCCGGTTGGATGGGGCTGGAAGCTGCGGCACAGGAGGTATGGGACGTAGACCGCTGTATGGACTACGCCGTACAGCACAACCGTACCGTCCGGCAGCGGGAACTTGAAGCAGACAATGCAAGGTTGGATCGCATGAAGGCTATCGGCAGTTTCTTGCCCGGGGTAAGTGCAGGTACCAGCATACAATATAATTTCGGTCGTTCGGTCGATCCTGAAACCAATACCTACAACACCTTGTCTACTTTCAACAACGGTTATTCCATGGAAGCTTCCATGCCTATTTTCCGTGGTGGGGGACTGGTGAATGAGGTGCGTCGGGCAAAGGCTGCCTGGCTGATGGGAAAAGCCGCCTGGCAGGAAGCCAAAGACAATACAGCGTTAGAGACTTTCCAGGCTTATATTGATGCCCTATATTGCTACGGCACTTTGCGACTGGCCCGCAAGAAATTGCAGGAAAGCGATTCGCTGCTATACAAAACGCGCCGTCAGGAGGAATTAGGGTTGAAAGGCTTGTCAGATGTAGCCCAAATGGAGGCCCAGCAGGCTACGGACAGTTACAACCTCACCCGCCAGAAGAACTTGTATGAAACAGCTTTGCTGACATTG
This sequence comes from uncultured Bacteroides sp., assembly GCA_945965395.1. Classification (GTDB taxonomy): domain Bacteria; phylum Bacteroidota; class Bacteroidia; order Bacteroidales; family Bacteroidaceae; genus Phocaeicola. The sequence goes on along the minus strand of CAMFND010000018.1, from coordinate 96,500 downwards.
AAACAGAAAATGAACTTTCCGGCAGAAGATACTTTACAGTTGGATACTGCCGTACTCGATACACAAACACTTCAATATATTCAGTTGACTCAGGAGCGTGCAGACGATGTGTTCCGTATCGCACTGAATGTTAATCCTACCCTGCAGCAAGCTGCGCTGAACGCGAAAGTAGCCGATATGCGTCGTAAGATTTCATGGGCCAATGTGGTACCGTCCATCACGTTGTTCGGTGGAATCTCCAGTTCTTATTATAAGGAACTTCATTCTACGGCTTATCCTGATTTCCATACCCAGTTCAATAATAACTTCGGTTCCTACGTGGGTATCAGTATGAGTATTCCTATTTTCAACCGGCTTTCGGGAGTGACCAGCATGCGGCAGGCAAAAAACAATTACCGCATTGCTTGTGAACAATATGAATCGCAGAAAGAGGAATTGCAGAAATTGGTACTTCAGGCCGTACAGGACCGGGAAGGCTACCTGAAAGAGAGCATACAGATGGAAAAGAAAGTCAGTTCCGACTCGCTGGCCTATCATGTCACCCGACGCAAGTACGAAGAAGGCTTGATGACCTCACTCGATGTACAGAACAATGCAGCCACCTTGCTCGAAAGCGAGACCTTGCTGCTGCAAAGCAAACTGACCTACCTGATGAAATGCCGTCTGGTAGATTATTACAAGGGAGAAGAAATTATTCGCGGGTTTGATGCCGCAGACCAATAAATAGAAATTGAAAAAAGACGATATTATGGATATACAGTTAGAAAAGAAAAAAGGAATCCAGAAGAAACATCTTCCTTATATTGGGGGAGGAGTCGTTATTCTTCTGCTGTTGGGCTGGATTATTTTCGGCAATCATGCTTCTACATTGAAAGTCGACGGTAAGTCACTGAACATTGCCGATGTGACTTATGGAAAGTTCAATGACTATATCCGTGTGAACGGGCAGGTACAGCCTATTTCCGTGGTACAACTCAGTCCCGAAGAGGGAGGTATCGTGCAGGAAAAGGTGGTGGAAGAAGGAGCTCACGTGAAGAAAGGCAACGTGATTCTTCGTCTCAGTAACTCCAACCTGGATTTGCAGATTCTGAATGCGGAGTCTGAACTGGCCGAGAAGCAGAACTTGCTCCGCAATACGCAGGTCACCATGCAACAGGACAAGTTGAACAACGAAACCGAGAAAGTACAGCTCGACATTGATACGCGCCGCAAGCAGCGTACGTTCCAGCAGTACCAGCGGCTGTACAAGGAACGTCTTATCAGCCGCGAAGAATATCTTCAGGCCAAGGAAGATTATGAAGTGGCCCAGAAGAAGCATAAACTGATTACGGAGCGTCTGGTACAGGATTCCATCTACCGTAACATTCAGATGGATCAGATGGAAGATAACTTGCAGAACATGCGCAAGAACGTCTTGCTGATTCGCGAACGGAAGGATAAACTGGAAGTGCGGGCTACCATTGACGGAGAATTAGGATTGCTGGATGCAGAATTAGGACAGAATATCAACGCCGGACAAATGGTGGGACAGATTAATGACTTGTCGGACTTCAAAATCGAGGCCATGATTGACGAACACTACATCGACCGTGTGACCAACGGGCTGCCTGCTACTTTTGAACGTCAGGGTTCTTCGTTTAACTTGAAGGTGCGCAAGGTGTATCCGGAAGTACGTGAGGGACGTTTCCGTACGGATTTCATCTTCCAGGGCAACCGTCCGGAAAATATCCGCAGCGGACAGACTTACTACATCGACTTGCAGTTGGGTGAGCCTACCGAAAGCGTATTGATTCCGAAGGGAACCTTCTTCCAGGTAACCGGAGGCAACTGGATTTTCGTGGTCGATAAGGAAGGAAAGAAAGCCTATCGCCGTAAAATCCGTATCGGACGTCAGAATCCGCAGTATTACGAGGTGCTGGAAGGATTGGAAAAAGGCGAACGCGTTATCGTTTCCGGTTATGAGAGTTACAAAGATAATGAAGTATTGGTGTTAAACTAAAAAATAAATTGTGATGAAAAAGATAGTACGTATATTGGCAGGTTTGGTAATGGGTTTGATGTGTGTAAACTGTGCCAGTGCAAGAAGTGGTAATGAAGAAAAAGTAAGTGAGACCCGCAGTGTGAATCCTTTCCATTCCATTGAAGTGGAGAGTGTGGCCAGTGTGTATTTCACCCAGTCGGATACTTATTCTCTTCGGGTAGAGGGAGAAAAGAAATGGGTAGACCAGACAAAGTGTACGGTGAAAGACGGAGTATTGCTGATTGCGTGGGCTGAGAAAGGAAAGAAAACTACCCGGAACGTGAACGGACTCTCTATTTACATCAGTGCGCCCGATTTGCAGAAAGTGGCTTTTGAAGGTGTCGGTTCATTCAATTGCAAGTCCCGTCTGAATCTGAAGGATGTGAAGTTTGATGTGGAAGGCGTGGGCAGTCTGTACGTGACCGACTTGCATGCCCGGAATGTGCAAGTCAGTCTGGAAGGTGTGGGAAGCGGTGAACTGGCCGTAGATTGCGAACACCTGGATGCCAGCATAGAAGGTGTAGGAAGTCTTACTTTAAGTGGAAAGGCTAAATCGGCTCAAATCTCCAAAGACGGAATCGGCAGCGTCTCCACCCGGCGGTTGAAAGTCGGTGAATAAATTTCGTAATTGCAGTATAAAAACACTTACCACTTATGAACACACTTCTTAGAAATTTCTCGCATACTTTCCGGCGTTTCTTTGCGGCCAGCGTATTGAATCTGTTAGGATTGAGTATCGCGTTTGCCGCCTGCTTCGTCATCCTGACACAGGTGGACTACGACTATAACTACAACAAAGCCTATCCGGCACACGATCGTATTTACCGGGTAGAAATGAATGTCGGCGAAGCGTTCGGTGGCTGGCAGATTTGGATACCCCGTCCGCTTTGTGAGATGGTGGGAGCTTGTTCTCCCCATGTGCAGGCTATTTCGGTTTCTTCATCGTCCAATAGTGTCAGTGATTTTGAAGTAGACGAGCATATTTATTCTGAGCGTTGGTTTACCGGATTTGGCGACTATCTGGAAGTGTTCCAGCCTGCCATGGTATGCGGTACGACCGCTTCACTGAATGAACCCAATCATGCCCTGATTTCCGCATCTATGGCTCTTCGCTTTTTCGGTACGACGGATGCTATTGGAAAAACCATTTATGTAGGCCGTAAGTCTCGTAACCAGCCGCTGGTGATAGGAGGAGTTTATCAGGACATGCCGTTAAACTCCCAGTTGGGCAACTGTGTGTTCTCGTGTCTTCGTCCGGATTTGAACAAAGACTCGTGGAGCAACTGGAATTATGTATTTTATTTTCGTTTGGACACCCCTGCTTCGTTGCCCGATGTCCGTCAGTCAGTAATAGAAGCTGGCAAGCGGATGCTTCCGAAAGAAATGTTTGGCAGTGGGGATGAGCTTGAGGATTTTGATAACTTTATGCGCTTTACCCCACTGGATGAGGTGCATTATTCTATGGTAGGTAATAAGGCAGCCACCAGCAAGGCAGCCGTGTACCTGCTATTGTGTGTATCGGTGCTGATTCTGCTGACGGCGGCAGTCAACTACATGAACTTCTCGCTGGCAGAAACTCCCATGCGGTTGCGTTCCATTAACACCCAGAAAGTGTTGGGGGCTTCCACACTCTCTTTACGGATGTATCTGTTGTTGGAATCCGTATTGGTTTGTGTGTGTGGCTTCTTGCTGTCATTGCTTTGGCTCTATCTGTTACAAGACACCTCCCTGAATACCTTGGTAGCATCCGACCTCTCTTTGGTGAATCATCCGGTTTTGCTAGCTTCTTTAGGTGGAATAGCTGTTCTCATGGGGTTGCTGGCCGGAGCCTATCCCTCTTACTATGTTACTTCTTTCCCGCCGGCACTGGTGTTAAAAGGTTCGTTCGGCCTTTCTCCCAAAGGGAAGATGCTGCGTACGTTTCTGGTTTGTTTCCAGTTTTTCGTTTCTTTCATGCTGATTATTGCCGTGGGCATCATGTTTCTGCAAAGCCGCTACATTCGGCATAGTGACTACGGCTACGACAAAAGTATGGTACTGGTGGGAAATCTTCCTTATGAGTTGCTGGACCGAAGGGAGACTTTTGTCAGCGAATTGTCTGGGCTGTCTGGTGTAGAAGGGGTTTCGATTTCTCAGTTCATATTGAATTCGTCCGACAGTTACATGAATTGGGGAAGAGGAAAAGGAGATAACAACATTTATTTTGCCTGTTTCCCAGTGGACTATCGTTATTTATCTGTGCTTGGAATTAAGATTACCGAAGGGCGTGACTTCAAGGCTGGCGACGGGGATGTGTATATCTTCAACGAGGCAGCTTGGAAAAAATATCCCTGGATGAAAGTCGATGAACCCGCTACTCCCGGTGATTATCCGATAGTGGGATTCTGTGAGAATATCCGTTTCAGCAGTTTCCGCAACAACGATGCCGTAGAACCGATGGCTTTCTTTATTTATGGGAAGAATCATGCGGACTGGGATGCCAATAACATCCTGAATATCCGGGTAGCTCCGGGAGTGGATAAGGTGGACATGCTGCATCGTTTGGCAGAAGTGACCGAAAAGATGGCGCCAGGCAGTGACTTCAGGTTCCGTTTTATGGATGAGGTGATTGACCAGAACTATCGTCGGGAACTGCGTTTCACCCGTCAGATTCTGTTGTTCTCCTTGATTGCCATCGTGCTCAGCATGATTGGTGTGTTCGGATTGACCTTATTTGAAAGCGAATACCGCCGGAAGGAGATTGGTATCCGGAAAATCATGGGAAGTTCCACTGGTGAGATTCTCTATATGTTTACCAAGCGTTATTTCGTCATGCTAGTGATTTGCTTCGTACTGGCAGTTCCCTTTGGCTGGTGGATAGGGCACGACTGGCTGGAAAGCTTCTCCGACAAGACGCCTATCCGTGTCTGGGTATTTGTGGCCTCCTTCCTGCTGGTCAGTCTCATTACGGTACTGACAGTGACATTCCAGTGCTGGAAGAATGCCAATGAAAACCCTGTACGGAGTATCAAGACGGAATAACACATTAAATTATAAAATACGATGAAAGGACTGAAAACTTATTTTACCTATCTTCACCGCAACAAGCTGTTTACATTGGTCAACGTGGCGGGACTGGGCATCTCTCTGATGTTCGTGCTGCTCATTGCCAATATGGTAGTGCGACAACTCACTGTGGGCAGCGATATAAAGGACATTAATCATATTTATGTGTTGTCGAACGAAGAATATAGCGCCAGCAATTACCTGGTGGGTGAACGGCTGGCCAACCGTTATCCGGAAATGGCCGACTGGTGCGCTGTGAATGCTGAAGCTTGTAACTCGGGGAGTTATGCGGTAATAGATAACCGGAAAACCAGTCTGGAAATATATTGTGTGAAAGATAATTTCCTTCGTTTCTTTGGCTATTCGCTGTTGTTGGGAAATCCGGAGCAGGCACTGGTAGATGCACACAGCATCGTGCTGACCGAATCGGCTGCCCGTAAACTGTTTGGGGAAGAACCTGCGGAAGGCAAGATGCTTCGTTTGTCTGCAGACAAGAAGGAGATGTACACAGTAACAGGCGTCATAAAAGACTTTGATAACTCCGTCATCCCCGATGAGGTAGAAGCCATTGTACCATTCGACTATGTAGATTTTGTGAACTGGGGAAGCAGTATGCGTAATCCGGATATGAATAATATGGGAGGGACGACGATACTGGTCCGTTTTCCTCAAGGTGTCAATCCCGATCAGAAAGCTGCCGATATGCTGTCTTTTCTCAAAACCTTTTCCTGGGGATATCAGCATGAGTTGTTCCGTGAGGCATTCTGGATGCCGTTGAAAGACGTGTGTTTCTCCGAAATAATAAGTCTTCAGCTACGTCAGTACAATCCGGTGAAAGTCTGGATATTCTTAGTGGCAGGTATTCTGATTCTGCTGATGGCTGTATTCAATTACGTCAGCATGTGCGTGGCACAAGTAAGCTATCGTGCCAAAGAAATGGCTACCCGCCGGTTGCTGGGTTCTTCCGCACGGACCATCTTCTGGCGCTTGTTGGGAGAGTCGGCCTTGTTTACCACAGGAGCCTTTCTGCTGGCTTTGCTGTTGGCTAAGGCTGTGGAACCGACGGCCTGTGACCTGCTGCAAACACGGCTGGACATTTGGGGCGACTTGAACACCATCACTTTGCTAATCTATTTGATAGGCATTGTTCTGCTTTCCTTGCTGGCCGGAGTGGTACCTGCTGTTCTGCTTTCTCACTACCATCCGCTGGATGTGGTGAAAGGTACTTTCCGTCGGAAAACCAAGGCGGTGTACCTTCGGGCATTGTATGTGGTACAGAGCGGACTCACCGTAGCCATGCTGACTTGTACCCTCTATCTGTCCGCACAAATCTACCGGATTCTTCGTGAACCATTGGGCTATACGTACGGTCATGTACTTGACTATCCTGCCATGACAGTCGGTTCTTCCGAAAAGATACGTCTTTTCCGTGACGAAGCCCGTAAGAAGCCTTTTGTAAAGAATGTCTGCTTGACTGCAGGTACACCTGTAAACCGGGGAAATAACAATACCACCCAGCTTTACGACAATAACGGGATACCTCAAAATGTCAGTTTTCAGGTATTCCGTACCGACTCGGCCTTCTTGGACATCTTTCACATCCAGGTGTTCGACGATAGGAAACTTCCACGGAAATGGGGGAACATGTATTTTTCCGAAAGCACGTTCGATTCCTTGCAGCTGGATTATGCGCGTACGGCAGAATTGCGAAATGAATATGGCCGCCAATATGCTGTAGGCGGACGGTATGCCGATATCAAATTCGGCTCCATTCTCCTTCCGCAGTCGCCCACCATGATTTCGGTGGAGCATCCGGACAAAGTAAGACCTTGGAACGTGCTGGTAGAAACCATTGAAGGCGACCAGGCAGCATATAAGAGAGAACTTGATGCCTTGTTTTCGGAAGTGGTGGAGGGTATTCCCTTTGAATCCAAATGGTATGCCGATGAGATGACGGAAGTCTACAAAGATTTGTTGCACATGCGTACTACTATTGTAGCCTTCACGTGTGCGGCCCTGTTGATTTCCCTGTTGGGACTGACCGCCATGAGCATTTATTTCATCAGCCAGCGCAAGCGCGACATAGCCATCCGAAAGGTTTTTGGTTCCAGTGCAGGTATGGAACGGGCACGACTGCTTCGTTTCTCCTTGCTGTCTTTGCTGGCAGGCATGTTGCTGGCCGTTCCTTTGGCGTGGTTCGGTGTACAGCAGATAGACGGTATCCTGCACTATTCACCCATGGTGATGTGGGGCGTGTTTGGCGTCGCCTTTCTGTTGGTAGCCTTGATTTCTTTAGGTTCCGTATGTCTCATCAGTTGGGGAGCCGTTCGTGAAAATCCGGTGAACCACATCAAGACCGAATGATTTTTCAGTGTGTGTAAAAACAGATAAAACAATCGGGACCTCCGCTCATTTGCCGAGGCCCCGATTTATATTTTAGAGACGGGCAGCTACTTTCTGCCAGTCCACCAGTGTCCAGAATGCTTCGATGAAGGCCGCCCGGCGGTTGCGGTAGTCAATGTAGTACGCATGTTCCCACACGTCGATAACCAGTAACGGTTTCAATCCCTTCTTGAGCGGATTTCCGGCGTTCGATTCGCTGACGATGGACAAATGTCCGTCCTTGTCACTCACCAGCCAGGTCCATCCCGAACCGAACAGCGTAGTGGCAGCCTGCGTGAACTTTTCCTTGAAGGTTTCCACCGAACCGAAATCGCGGGCCAACGCATCTGCTAAGGGCTGAGGCATCTCCGGCTGCTGAGGAGTCAGTGTGTCAAAAAAGAACGTATGGTTCCAGGTCTGGGCTGCATTGTTGAACATCGGTCCTTCCGCTTCCAGCAAGATTTGCTCCAGTGTCTTTTCTTCGTAAGGCGTGCCGGCAATCAGTTTGTTCAGGTTGTCTATGTACGTTTGCAAATGTTTTCCGTAATGATATTCTAGTGTTTCTTTGCTCATTTTCGGAGCCAGCGCTTCCAGTTGATAAGGAAGTTCAGGAAGTAAATGTTTCATATTTTCTTGATTTAAAGTTGATAATTTTTAGTTCAATTCTTATATAGACAAACAAATCGTTCGTAAAGTTGTAATTACGGTACTAATTTAATATAAAGATTGGCATTTTCAAAGAAAAATTCCGTCTAAATTACCTCTATGCTATGAGAAATCGTAATTTCGCTGACTGATTAGGTAGATTTCTATAATATTTTAAGGTTAAAAGTAACATGTGTGGAATTGTAGGATATATCGGAAAGCGAAAGGCTTGGCCGATATTGGTAGAAGGCCTGAAGCGCCTGGAGTATCGTGGATACGACAGTGCCGGAGCGGCCTTGATGAGTGACACTCATCAGTTGAATGTGTATAAGTCTGTGGGAAAAGTAGCCGATTTGGAGCGGACAGCCGAAGGGCAGGATGTGTCCGGCTGTGTGGGAATCGCCCATACGCGTTGGGCCACCCATGGAGAGCCCAGTACGGTAAATGCCCATCCGCATTGCAGCCAGAACGGTGATCTGGCACTGGTACACAACGGGATTATCGAAAATTATGCTGTGCTGAAAGAAAAGCTGCAGGCCAAGGGCTGCACCTTCAAGAGCAGTACCGATACGGAAGTGCTGGTGCAGTTGATTGGCTACATCCAGCAGCAAGGAAATCTGGACTTGCTGACCGCCGTTCAGTTAGCTTTGCGGGAAGTCATCGGTGCTTATGCCATTGCAGTGGTCGACCGTAAGCATCCCGACGAGATTATTGCTGCCCGCAAGAGTAGCCCGTTAGTTGTCGGAGTAGGCGAGGGAGAGTTCTTCTTAGCTTCTGATGCCACTCCCATGGTGACTTACACCAATCAGGTGGTGTATCTCTCCGACGAAGAAATAGCCGTACTACGGGCAGGTGCTCCCTTGAAGATTGTCGATTTGAATAATGTAGAGTGTCCGCATGAAGCACAGACCATAGCTCTGAACATCGGTCAGTTGGAAAAAGGAGGTTTTCCCCACTTCATGCTGAAAGAAATCTTCGACCAGCCCGACTGCATCAGCGACTGTATGCGTGGGCGCGTGAATCCTGAAACTTGTACGGTCACCCTTTCCGCCGTATCCAACTACAAGGAACAACTGTTGCGTGCCGGACGCTTCATTATCGTAGCCTGCGGTACTTCCTGGCATGCCGGACTTATCGGCAAGCAACTGATTGAAAGCTTCTGCCGCATTCCGGTGGAAGTGGAATACGCCTCCGAATTCCGTTACCGCAATCCGGTGATTCATCCTGATGATGTAGTCATTGCTATCTCCCAGAGCGGAGAAACTGCCGATACATTAGCTGCCATTGAACTGGCCAAGTCGCAGGGAGCCTTTATCTATGGCATCTGTAACGTCATCGGTTCTTCCATTGCCCGCGCTACGGATACCGGTTCCTATATCCATGTGGGTCCCGAAATCGGAGTGGCTTCTACGAAAGCTTTTACCGGACAGGTTACCGTGCTTACCCTGCTGGCTTTGGCATTGGGGCGTGAAAAAGGTACACTTTCGGAGGAAGAATATCATCGGGTGGTGAAAGAACTGGTCGCCGTCCCTGAAAAGATGCGGACCGTCTTGAAGCAGCATTCGTTCATCGCCGATTTCTCAAAGATGTTTACATACGCTCGCAACTTCATTTATTTAGGTCGCGGATATGCCTTCCCGGTTGCCTTGGAAGGAGCTTTGAAGCTGAAGGAAATTTCGTACATCCATGCCGAAGGTTATCCGGCTGCCGAGATGAAGCACGGTCCCATCGCCCTGATTGATGCCGAAATGCCGGTGGTCATCGTAGCCACACAGTCGCCCTTGTACGAAAAAGTGCTGAGCAACATTCAGGAAATCAAGGCTCGCAAGGGAAGAGTAGTAGCCGTAGTAACCGAAGGAGACACGGTTATCCGTAACTTGGCTGATTACAGCATCGAACTTCCGGCTACACTGGAATGTCTGAATCCGTTAGTAGCTTCCATTCCGTTGCAGTTGCTGGCTTACCACATTGCGGTATGCCGTGGAATGGATGTCGACCAGCCACGCAATCTGGCTAAGTCTGTAACGGTGGAATGACGTAAGTTTTTCACAGATACACTGAAATCCCTGTATTTTTGACGCCTTTGGTGAGAAATGCAGGGATTTTTACTCTTTATTGTCTCAGATTTGAAAACGTAGTGTTGAAAAAGAGAAAACTGTGAGCTGGGTTTTATGTTTCCCTTCCGTGAAACTTACGTTTCTCGTAGCAGAAACGTAGGTTTTCCTTTTGCGAAACGTAGGTTTCCGCAATGGAAAACGTAGAAAATACGGAAGAGTTTTCTTTTTGATGAAGAGTCGTTTGGTACATATTATTTTCCGTAGTGTCCTTTTGCAGAAATCACCACAACAGTCACTATCTCTTCTTCAATTGTATAAATAAGGCGATTGAATTTATCTATTCTTCTACTCCAAAATCCGGATAGATTGCCTTTTAAGGCTTCCACTTGTCCTGTTCCTGTAGTAGGGTGTTCTGCCAGTTCAAGGAGTAGGGTCTTTATTTTTTCAATGGTTGCTTTATTTCCGGATTTTTTTAATTCTTCTATGTCTTTTACCGCTTTACGCTCCAGTTGGATGATGTATGCCATATCAGAGATTATTTATAAAATTAGTAATCTCCTCTGCAGAACGTAAGGTAATTTTATCTTCATCCTTATTTTCTTTATATGTCTTCACCCGTTTCTCAATTTCAGCTAAATTGTCGGAATCGGTAAAATACTCGTCACTGCTTGGACTTGGGTTGGAAATTTCAATCTTTAGAGTCTCTGCTTTTGAGATTAGCAGCCCTTCGATAAAAGCTTTCAGGCTTTTACCTTGTGAAGCAGCCATAATCGATAATTTCTGTAAGGTATCAATAGGCAAATCGATATTCTTCCGTTTTTTAGGTAATGTAATTGTAGCCATTATTTTCAAGCTTTAAAGGTTTTGTGCAAAGATACTAAATGTATATAATATACACAATGTATATTATGTGAATTCACTTTTGATTATTTCTCATGAAAGATTTTCTCTTTTCATGTAAAGATGTAAATTTGCACATCTTATTTCTTTGAAAAATACATAAACGAGGAAGAAAATGCAGGAAGAAGACTTGATATTGGCTGTAAAATCCGGTTCGGAGCGTGCTTATAAGCAACTTTATGAACTGTGGGTATCCAGACTATATCGGTTTGTATTTCAGTACCTCAAATCGGAAGAAGCGACTGATGATGTGGTGCAGGAAACTTTTCTTCGTATCTGGACTAACCGGGAACACCTGAATCCTGATCAGTCTTTCAAATCCTATCTCTTTACCATAGCCTATCATTTTCTGCTGAAAGAATTGAGAAGACAGATTCACAATCCGTCGATGGAAGAATATGTAGAATACCGGGACAAACTGGCTTCTTCTGTCAATGAGATTCCCGACGGACTGGACTACGACCGTTTTGTAAAGGCTTTGGAGAAAGCCAAACAGCATCTTTCGCCTCGCCAGCGGGAAATTTTTGAACTCAACAAAGAATACGGCATGTCGGTCGCTGAGATTTCCGGAAAACTATCGGTTACAGAGCAGGTAGTACGCAATCAGTTGTCTGCTGCCCTGAAGATACTTCGTACGGAATTACGTCAATACTATCCTTTATTGCTCTTATTTCTGGCGTAAAAATCATTTTATGCTTTAAAACATACAATTTGATATGTTATAAATTTGCCCTTATTGGATATTACCCATAAACAAACGAAAAAAGTTTATGAGTGCACAAATAAACGATAAGGTATCAGGATTGTTACACAAGTTCCGTTCCGGTTACATCACGCCGGCGGAATTTCAGGATTTGCGAACCCACATGGATACTATATCCGATGTGGAACTGAAACATCTTCTGGAAACAGAGTGGGAAGAATTTGAAGACCATTCTCCTTTGTCGGAAGAAAAAATGAAAACGCTCTATGAAGGCTTGCACATTCGTTCGGAAGAAGTGAAACCTCGTTTCACACTGAAACGCTACTGGATACAGATTGCCGCTTCGCTGTTGTTGCTCATAGCCGGAAGTTTGACGGTATTGACCTTTATGCAGCGAAACGAAATCAATGCACTGGCAGAACAGAATGTGGTGATACGTTCAGGCGATTACGGCAAGTCGCTCGTCACCCTTCCCGATGGAACCATAGTGCATCTGAATGCCAAATCTTCTTTGACCTATAGTCAGGATTTTGGGCGGAATGACCGTAAGGTTGCATTGAGTGGAGAAGGATTTTTTGAGGTAAAGAAAGATACGGAAAAGAAGTTTACAGTAGGTACAGGCTATCTGGACATTACCGTACTGGGTACAAAATTCAATGTGTATGCATACGAGACAAAAGACATTGTAGAGATGTCGCTTGTAGAAGGTAGTGTGGATGTAACCACTTCACGTCCGCCTTATCAGAGTATACGCGTGAAGCCCAATGAAAAAGTGGTGTATAACAAGCATACAGGAAATTTGCTGCATGAGCGGACAAGTGACAAGATGGAAACTGCTTGGATGAACAAAGAATTGGTGTTCCGCAGTGAACGGCTGGAAAATGTGTTCCGTTGTTTGTCCCGAAAGTTTGCTATCACTTTCTCCGTGGATGATGAGACTTTGCTGAACGATGTGTATACCGGTACGTTTGATGATGAGAATGTGGAAAGCATCATGCGTGTCTTGAAATATCATTATAAGTTCAAGTATACAAATGAAGACGGAGTGATTTCTATTCAAACTCGAAAATAGTTATTAACCTTTAAAACCGAAGCGTATGAAAACATGAGAAGAAAACAAAAGCCCCGGATAATCGGCAAATTATCCAGGGCATGAAGAAAGGCTTAGTCCTGCAATTAAACTATGGTGGCACATAGTAAAATAAACTAAAACCTTAATTTGTTATGAATGTATGAAAATCGCAAAACAATCAATTAATTCAAGTTACAAATGTACTAAAAAACACATGAATTTGCGCACTGCTTTGATTTCTTTGTGTATGTTTGCATTTGTTGGCACTTCTGCCTAGACGGGTACGGTGAACGTAAAGTTGCAGAATGTTTCCGTCAAAGAACTGTTCAGTGCCATTGAGAAACAAACTTCCTATCGCTTTTCTTACCGGGATGCGGAAATCAAGGGGAAAGGAAACGTGACCGTCTCTGCCACGAACCGCGAATTAAAATCACTTTTGGACGGCGAACTCCCCAAACTGGGACTGGAATATGCTGTATCGGGGAACAAGATTATCGTGACTCCGGTTGCGGCAACTCCTTCTGCACAGCCTAAAAAGGTGACCGGAAAGGTGGTAGATGCCAACGGAGAACCGGTGATTGGCGCTACAGTGGTTGAAAAAGGCACATCCAATGGGACTGTGACTGATTTTGATGGAAACTTTACCCTGAATGTGGCTGATAATGCAGTGCTTGAGGTCTCTTATATCGGGTATAAGTGCCAGGAGTTGCAAGCGGTGGCTGGGAAAATGCTTTCCGTGACTTTGAAAGAAGATACGGAGGTGCTGGATGAAGTGGTTGTGATTGGATATGGCTCGATAAGAAAAAAGGATTTAACAGGAGCTATGAGCACTGTGAAAGGACAAGATTTAGCTTCACGTCGGACTACACAACTTTCCACGGCTTTGCAAGGTGTTGCTTCAGGGGTTATGGTTACTCGCGATAATAATGCTCCCGGTGCAGTCTCATCTATTAAAATCCGCGGTGTGACTACAATTGGTGAAACAAGTCCGTTGGTTATTGTAGATGGAGTTCCGGGAGATATAAATCAAATCAATCCGGAAGATGTGGAAAACATGTCTGTTTTGAAAGATGCGGCTTCGGCTTCTATTTACGGTTCGCGTGCTGCAGCGGGTGTAATTGTAATTACGACTAAGCGTGCAAAGCAGAATGACCTTTTGTTGAATTATAACTTTGAATACGGCTGGGAAATGCCTACTAAATTGCCGGAATTTGTCGGTGTACAGCGTTTTCTTGAAATGGCAAACGAAACGCGATATAATGATAATAATGCAGGAGGTTGGTATCAAGCTTATTCGGAAGACCAGGTAAATAACTGGATAAAATACAATGTTACCGATCCGGATACTTATCCCATCTCAAATTGGCAGGATGTCTTGTTGAAAAGTTCGGCTCCTCGTCAGACGCATTCAATCAATATATCAGGAGGTAGTAAGATTGTCAAAACAAAAGCTTCTTTCCGTTATGATAAAACAGAGGGATTGTATGTAAACCGTGATTATGAACGTTTCATGTTTCGGGTAAATAATGATGTTAAAGTGAACAAATGGATAGAGGCGCATTTGGATGTCAATTTTAATCGTTCACGGTCAGAGGAACCTCATAGTAATCCGATGGAGATAGGTCTCCGTGCCACTCCTCCTATTTATGCCGTAAGATGGACGAACGGTATGTGGGGAGATGTGAAAGATGGTGAAAACCCACTGGCTATAATTACAGATGGTGGGCAGAAAAAAATATGGAATAACCGTATCGGAGGAAAAGCGGCGATTGATATTATTCCCTTTGACGGATTAAAAATTTCGGCAGTCATTGCTCCTAATTATAACTTTGATAAGATAAAAAGTTTTACCACTCAGGTACCTTTCACTTATGCCAACGATCCTGATGTAATAAAAGGATATATGGCAGGAACTAAAACGACGAATCTGGTGGAAGACCGGAATGATAGTTATGACGTAACGACCCAGTTTCTGGCTAATTATGATAAGGAATTTGGAAGGCATTCTCTTTCCCTGATGATTGGATATGAAGATTATTATGCTACTTGGGAAAATCTTAGCGCATCTCGTGACCAGTATGAACTGACAGGCTATCCTTATCTTGATATTGGTCCGGAAACTTATAGAGACAATGGCGGTAATGCGGAAGAGTATGCTTATCGTTCATTCTTCGGACGTGTGGCTTATAATTATGATAACCGTTATCTGTTACAAGCCAATTTCCGCCGTGACGGTTCTTCACGTTTTTCCAAAAATAATCGTTGGGCCAATTTCCCCTCATTTTCAGCAGGTTGGGTTTTAAGCGAAGAGTCTTTTGTTAAAAACTTAGATTGGAAATGGTTGTCTTATTTGAAATTGAGAGGATCATGGGGAATGCTAGGGAATGAGAGAATTTCTGACATTTTGATTAATAAACAGAATTACTATCCTTGGCAGGCAGCATTGAACTTTGGTTCAGCTCTTTTTTATAAAGACGGAGCTGTCACTTCATTGTCAACGGCAGCCCAGCAATATTATGCTGTGAAAGATATTACATGGGAAACAACTGAAACATGGGACATTGGTCTGGATGCCAGTTTTCTGGATGGCCGTCTGCATTTTTCTGCCGATTATTACCAAAAGCACACACGGGATATGTTGATTGCTACAGAAATACCAAAGTTCATCGGTTACGACAATCCTTATGTGAATACAGGTCGGATGAATACGAAAGGATATGATTTGGAAATAGGATGGAACGATCGGATAGGTGATTTCAGTTATGCTGTTTCTGCCAATTTATCAGATTTCGTATCTAAAATGGGTGACTTGGGGGGGACGGAATTTCTGGGAGATAAAGTAAAGATGGAAGGGAGTGAGTTTGATGAATGGTACGGTTATCTCAGCGATGGCTTAATTCTGACAGAAGAAGATCTGAATGCCCCCAAACTGAATGATAATATACAGATTGGAGATGTAAAATACAAAGATATTTCCGGCCCGGACGGTGTTCCTGATGGGGTGATTTCTCCAGAATATGATCGTGTGCTGCTTGGAGGCTCTTTGCCTCGTTATATGTATGGTATTAATCTTTCTGCCTCTTATAAAGGGTTTGATATATCCATGATATTTCAGGGGGTCGGTAAACAAAATGCACGTATAGAAAGAGATATGGTGGAGGGCTTACAGCAAAACTGGACAGGTTTTCCCTCCATTATAGATGGGAAATACTGGAGTGCTCAAAATACACCGGAAGAGAATAAGAAAGCTCTCTATCCTCGGTTAACGCGCAATAATGCAGATGCCAATATGGCAATGTCAGACTATTGGTTGTTCAATGGCCGTTACTTTAGGATGAAGAATCTGACAATCGGTTATACACTTCCTTCTGAATGGATCAGAAAGATTGGTATGCAATCTGTCCGTTTTTATATATCAGGAAATGATTTATTTTGTTTGAGCAAATATCCGCACGGATGGGATCCGGAAGTTAGTACTACAGGCTATCCTATTACCACCTCTATTTTGATGGGTGTTTCTGTTAATTTTTAAATGAAAATAGTATGAAACGAAGTTTTTTTGCAATATACTTGCTGGGCAGTCTGGCTTTCTCCACTGCATGTCATGACTTGGATTTGAATCCTTTGTCTTACGGATCAACGGAAAACTGGTATTCTGATGAGACGGAGATTAAAATGGCTGTTAATGAATTATATAAAAGTGACTACTGGACTTTGGATGAAGACGGGGATGCCAGTACAGACTGGTCGGATGATAATATTTACCGCGAGTCATTGACCGAATTTCAGAATGCCACACTGACAGGACAATCGTCTGCGGTTACAAATCTGTGGTCCAGGCAGTATAAGGTTATTTCTCATGCCAATGGCATTATATCCAATTCTCAGCGTGCCATTAGTAATGGAGCATCTGAATCGGCAATCGATATTCTGGTAGCGGAAGCTCATTTTCATAGGGCTTCTGCCTATGCAAAATTGTCGGTCAAATTTGGGGCAGTCCCTTTGATTGAAAAAGATGTGGATATTGAAACCGCTATGACAATGGGGCGTACGGATTTAGAGAAGATAAAACAATTTGTATATGATGAATATGATAAGGCAATTGCGGTGTTGCCCGTATCTTTTTCGGGGGAACAGAGAGCTACGAAAGGGGCAGCTTTGGCCATGAAGGCTCGCTATGCGTTGTATATGAAGGATTATGATGTGGTAGTAGAAGCAAGTAAGGCTGTAATAGACTTGGATGTTTATTCTTTACATCCCAGTTATAGGGAATTGTTTTTGCAGAGCACAAAAAACTCTTCAGAATCAATCTTTCTGATACCTCGTTCAGTAGAATATGGCATTTATAATAATGCTCAATATCCGTTGCCGAGAAATGTAGGTGGATATGGGGCTCCTAATCCTACGTGGGATTTGTTTGCTTCATATGTATGTACGGATGGATTGCCGATTGATGAATCACCTTTGTTTGACCCCCATGATCCTTTCAAGAATCGTGATCCTCGTCTGGCTATGACTATTGTACCGTTTGGGGAGAATTTTTGTGGGGTGGAATACAATCCTCATCCTCAGGCTTTAGAGGTAATGAACTATAAAACGGGTCAAATGATTACGAACAATGATTGTCGTGCCAATGCACAATATGCTTCATATAATGGATTGGTATGGAAGAAGGGACTGGATGAAAGTTCATTGGGAAATGCAATGCGTACGGAAGCGGATAGAATTGTGATTCGTTATGCAGATGTGCTTCTGATGTATGCTGAGGCAAAAATAGAACTAAATCAAATAGACCAGGCAGTCATTGATGCAATGAATGAGGTTCGTGCAAGAGCTTATGAAGTGGATAAGTCTGAGACCGGAAAATATCCAGCGTTTAAAATGGCTGATCAGCAGACTTTACGGACACAGATACGGATGGAACGCAGGATGGAGTTTCCAAAAGAAGGGCTCAGGTATATGGACTTAATTCGTTGGCATTTGATGGATAAAGTGATGTCCAAGAAAGTTTATATGATGCTTTATCCGTCTTCTCTTTTGATTGAAAAAGTGGTGAATGAGGGAGACTGGTTCTGGCCGTTCGCTCCAGATATTGACGAGAATGGATTGGCTGATTTCTCGAAAATGGAAACAGCAGGCAAGATTGCAGTAGTAGCTTCGAAAAACTGGAATGACCGCCAATATTTGTGGCCGATTCCTACCACTGAAGTACAGATAAATTCGAATATGAAGCAGAATCCGGGTTATTGAAAGTTTCAGTTTCCTATAGGAGAGGTGCTGCAGCTGTGAGAATGGCAGTGAGCATACTCTCCTCTAAAAAATGAACATAATGAAACGATTTTTTTATTTTATATTATGGATGCTGTGCTTCTTGTTTGGTATACAACCACAGAATGTTCAGTCGGAAGAACTGATTCCTTATCCAGATTCACTGATTAAAAGAAAAGGAACTTTTTCAACGGCTTTATTGAAAACCATGCAATTCCCGGCTGAGTGGAAAGATGAAGCGGATTTGTTTATGGCAGATATAAACAAAAGAACAGGTCTTATTCTTCATCCCACTAAATGCCATTCTGTATTAGTAGTACGGAAGAATTTGTCATTACCTGCCGAAGCATATAGCCTGACGGTGAAGAAAGAGCAGATTCTGATTGAAGCTGCTGAATCGAGAGGAATGAACTATGCTTTGACCACATTGCAACAATTGATATTGTCGCATTCTGATGGCATGCTTCCTTTGCTTACGATTAGGGATTGTCCACGTTTCAGTTATCGAGGAGTAATGCTGGATTGCAGCCGACACTTCTGGACTCTGACAGACTTAAAGAAAACAATAGAGCAAATGGCTTTCTTTAAGTTGAATGTATTGCATCTTCATCTTACTGATAATCAAGCGTGGAGATTGGCAATGGATAAATATCCGGAATTAGCCGTTAAAGGAACCTTTTATGAGGATTTCCCAGCACTTTCTTATAAGTATTATCGTAAATCAGAATTGAAAGAACTTGTGTCATATGCTGCTGTCAGGGGAGTCGAAATAGTTCCTGAAGTGGATTTACCAGGTCATTGTCTGGCATTATTGGCCGGATTTCCAGAATTGTCATGTAATGGTGGAAAATTTGAGGCTTATCCGGAAGAACAGGAATTTGAAAAACGCAAGCGGACGACTGAGAATATGCTTTGTATAGGTAATCCGTCTACCTTGACTTTTGCTGAAGATGTGATAAATGCATTGATAGAGATATTTCCTTCTCCTTACATACATTTGGGAGGAGATGAAGTGAATACGGGAATCTGGGAACAGTGTGCCAAATGTATGGACTTATATCACAAAAAGGGAATGAAAGACTTGCATGAGCTTCAGGATTATTTTACGAAAGAACTCAGTAAGATGGTACGTTCAAAGGGCAAGATAATGATAGGATGGGATGAAATTAATGCTCGGTCGGCTGCCTCTCCGGAGGATATGTTGACCATTTGGCAGAAAGATGGTAAGGAGCAACAGATTAAGGCTCTGAAAAGAGGTGTCCCTGTCATTATGTGCCCTAAAGACCCCTGTTACTTTGATTTTGGTTATGCCCGTAATCCAACTCGAAAAGTGTATGAGTGGAATCCGATAGATGAACGCATACCTGACTGGCAGCATCATTTAGTGAAAGGAGGACAAGCTTGTTTGTGGACGGAGTTTGTGACTACACAAGATTGTGTAGAACGATTGTATTATCCACGCCTATGCGCGTTGGCGGAAGTTCTTTGGGATAGGTCATCACGAAAAGACTGGGATGATTTTAGGCATCGCTTACACTCCTTTTCTTCTCAATTGAAAAAACTGGATATAAACTATTATAAAGGAGATACGTTGAATAGGCAATGGTTTGATGCCGAAAATTCGTATCCGGAACTGTATCTGCCGGCTCGTATAGAGACGAATATTCAGTCCATAAAATTTTATGGTCCGGAATACGCATTCGACGGAAGATACGATACATTCTTCTCAAGTTCGTTTGCTGTGGGAAGAGACAATTATTTTTCTATTGTATTAGATTACCCTGTAAAGATAAAAGGCATCAAGGTTTTGTGTGATGATTCCAAGGACTTTTTGTCTTCTGCCGATTTGCTGGTTAGCGAAGATGGTAATGCATTTAGAAGGGTTGCTGCGTTTGACAAACAGGGACAACTGGAAACAACGTTGGACGATTGCCTGGTTAAAATCATAAAGATTCAGGTCACGGACAAGCACTTTTGCCGATTGACAATTCGGGAAATTATGTTGGATATTTCTGAGAATTAATGATATAAAAACTGATAAAAGATTATGAAGATACGTGTATATATAATTGTGTTATTGGTGTTATGTATTTTCCCGATAGGTAAGATACAAGCAGCGGAGCTTTTGGTGGAAGCTGAAAGTTTTACGACTAAAGGTGGATGGAAAGTAGACCAACAGTTCATGGACTTGATGGGATCTCCATATTTGTTGGCACATGGTATAGGAAAACCTGTAGAAGATGCGTTTAAAGAAGTAATTTTTCCCGAAAAAGGAGATTATTATGTTTATGTCCGTACGTATAATTGGACGTCTCCTTGGAAACAAGGGGAAGGGCCGGGCAAGTTTGCTTTGATGGTTGGGGGAAAGAAAATTGGTACTGTGTTAGGTACGTCTGGAAATGCCTGGATGTGGCAAATGGCAGGTAAAGTTTCTATAAGGACATTAAAAACACAAATCGGGTTACACGATTTGACAGGTTTTGATGGTCGTTGTGACGCTATTTATTTTACGACCGAAAAAAACAGGATGCCTCCTTCGAATATAAAAGAATTGGAGATTTTTCGGCGTATGCTTTTAGGTTTGCCAGAACAGGCTCCAACGGTAGACCGGTTTGATTTGGTGGTTGTTGGAGCGGGCATTGCAGGAATGAGTGCAGCGGTTTCTGCTGCCCGTTTAGGATGTAAGGTTGCATTGATAAATGACAGGCCTGTGGTAGGTGGAAATAATAGTTCTGAAATAAGGGTTCATCTGGGCGGACGTATTGAAGAAGGCATTTATAGAGAACTGGGTGGTTTGCAGAAAGAGTTCGGTCCGGAAAAAGGAGGAAACGCACAGCCGGCAGAGAATTATGAAGACCAGAAAAAGATAGAATGGCTGGCAAAGGAAAAGAATGTGACTCTTTTTTTGAATTATAGAGTAGTAGCTGTAGAGAAAAAAGAAAATAAAATAGTGTCTGTTACGGCAAAACATATTGAGAATGGTACGGAATTGAAATTCAAGTCTCCGCTTTTCTCTGATTGTACTGGAGACGGAACCATTGGTTATCTGGCTGGTGCTCATTATCGGATGGGGCGTGAAAGTCGTGAGGAGTTTGGAGAGAGTATAGCTCCGGAAAAAGCTGACAGCATGACTATGGGGGCTTCCATCCAATGGTATTCTGTCAATACAGGAAGATTGAGTACTTTCCCGAAATTTGACTACGGAATAGCATTCAATGATGAAAATTGTGAAAGGGTAACAATTGGAGAATGGACATGGGAAACCGGAATGAATTATGACCAAATCAAGGATGCCGAGCGGATTCGTGATTATGGTATGTTAGTGGTCTATT
This sequence comes from uncultured Bacteroides sp., assembly GCA_945965395.1. Classification (GTDB taxonomy): domain Bacteria; phylum Bacteroidota; class Bacteroidia; order Bacteroidales; family Bacteroidaceae; genus Phocaeicola. The sequence goes on along the minus strand of CAMFND010000018.1, from coordinate 75,076 downwards.
CCAATTGGAGCTACCTGAAAAATAAATTGAAGAAAAATGATTTGTTTCGGAATTACCAATTAGATTGGGTTGCCTATGTAGCAGGGAAACGTGAATCACGTCGTTTGATGGGAGACTATATATTGAAGGAAGATGATATAATCAAAAATGTGGTACACGAAGATGCTTCGTTTGCAACGACATGGAGTATTGATTTGCATAAACCGGATCCGCAAAATAGCAAATATTTTTCGGGAGATGAGTTCAAGGCTGTTACCAAACATGTATTGATTCATCCTTATGCCGTTCCTTATCGTTGTCTCTATTCCCGTAATGTGGACAACTTGTTTATGGCAGGCCGCAATATTAGTGTCACTCATGTGGCGTTAGGTACTGTTCGTGTGATGCGTACGGCTGGTATGATGGGAGAGGTGGTAGGAATGGCCTCTTCAATCTGTAAGAAATATGGAGTGACTCCTCGTGTGGTTTACCAGTCACATCTTGATGAACTTAAAGCATTAATGAAAAAGGGAGTCAATAAAAAAGGATTGCCAAATAATCAGCGTTACAATGAAGGTGAGACGCTTTAAGTGATGGAGGATGAGAAGGGCTGTATGACGAATACAAGCTATAAAAGATCCGTATGCAGTATCTTGCCGTTAACAGAGCTTTCACGGGAAGGAGTGCCATTGATAAAACTTCAATGAGACAACATTGAGTGGTATAACCATATTTTACTGTGGAAAGATGGGGCTATATTTCGTCTTTTATCGTATTTTTGTGGGGCACAGCGTACATAATATTTATGAGTTTGATAACCCATAATATAACGAATAATTCGATTTGTACGCTGTGTTTTAACATCCTGATATGTCTCGTAAATATCAGCTTCATCGAAGTAGATTACTATTTTTGTGTATAATTGAGTAAATAACTGCAGTATGAGTAGACCCGTATGGGTTTATCAACTGATGGAAGGAGGAAACTATTATTTATTTTCTGAGTCGTTCGCGCCAGTTTGGAGAAAGTTTGCTTGTTTTTACTTTGGAAGTTTTATCTTCTTTGCGTTTTCAGAGAATGATACGACGTGTTTCGGAGATGACTGGATGTAAGGTAGTTATCTAAGTGAATGAATATGACAAGCGTTGCTGTAAGCGATGGAAAACGGTAGTCTTCAGAAAGGGTTTCAAAAAGCATTAAAGGCTTTGTATGGAGTATTGAAAAACAGTAATCAGTATATTCAGTTTGCATGCAGGGAATAAACTCAATGGGCAATAATCCTGTTCCTTATTTGTGTCAGAGTGGTTGTCTGACTATAAAAGGGTATAATCGAGAGTTTCAAGTATATGGATTAGGATTCTCTAATAAGGAGGTAGAGGAGGGTCTTTACCAAGTTTTTCGAGATATTGAATCCTGGAAAACCGTAAGTAATTCATAATTAATGGTTGATAAGTAAGAAGAAAGCGAGCGGTTTTTCCTCTTTACAGATATTTTCTGTATCTTCAAGAGCAAAACCGCACGCTATGAATTACGAAACTTATCAAATCATGCTATATGTCCTGTCCTTTCTGGCAGTGATAGTCTTTATAGCACTTTATTTTGTGAAGGCCGGGTACGGCATGTTTCGTACCCGCTCGTGGGGATGGTCTGTGCCGAACAAAGTAGGCTGGGTACTGATGGAAGCTCCTTCATTTGTGGTAATGGGGCTTTGGGCGTGGAAGGAAGGAGTAGAGGCGTATACTCCGCAGGCCGTATTTGTAGGACTGTTCATGCTGCATTACTTTCAGCGTTCGTTTGTTTTTCCGTTACTGATGAAAGGGAAGAGCCGGATGCCACTGGTTATCATGGCGATGGGAATACTTTTCAACGTAATCAATGCGACATTGCTGGCTGCCAGCTTTTTCAGTTGTGCATTGCCGGGAAAGTACGAACCGGCCACTTTCTGGACAAATCCTTTACCTTGGATAGGAGCCGCGATATTTTTCATAGGAATGGCCATTAATCTGCATGCAGACCATGTAATCCGGAATTTACGGAAGCCGGGCGATACGCGTCATTACCTGCCGGAGAAAGGTTTTTATCGCTATGTGACTTCAGCCAATTACTTTGGGGAACTGGTGGAATGGACTGGATTTGCCTTGCTGACGGCTTCGCCTGCGGCCTGGGTGTTTGTGTGGTGGACAGCAGCCAATCTGGTGCCGCGTGCCGATGCCATTTACAAACGCTATTGTGAGGAGTTCGGAAAGCAGGCGGTAGGCAGTAGAAAAAGAATTATACCTTATATATATTAGGAAAAGGAGGAAAGATGGATTCACTTTTATTTACTCCGGTTACTTTGGGGCCGCTGACATTGCGTAACCGTAGCATTCGTTCGGCTGCATTTGAAAGCATGTGTCCGGGAAATGTGCCTTCACCGCAATTGCTGGATTATCACCGTTCGGTGGCTGCCGGTGGAGTGGGGATGACTACGGTGGCGTATGCAGCCGTGACGCGTAGTGGACTTTCATTCGACCGGCAGTTGTGGATGAGGCCGGAGATTGTGCCGGGACTGCGTGAGCTGACGGATGCGGTGCATGCCGAAGGGGCTGCAGTAAGCATTCAACTGGGGCATTGTGGCAATATGTCGCATAAGAGTATTTGTGGATGCCTTCCGGTAGGAGCAAGCAGCGGATTCAATTTGTATTCACCGACTTTTGTGCGTGGGTTGCGTGCCGATGAATTGCCGGAAATGGCGAAAGCTTACGGACGGTCTGTGTGTCTGGCGCGTGAAGCAGGCTTTGATGCGGTGGAAATACATGCCGGGCATGGATACCTGATTAGTCAGTTTCTTTCCCCTTCTACCAATCATCGGAAGGATGAATTTGGCGGAACGTTAGCGAATCGCATGCGCTTCATGGAGATGGTGATGGAGGAAGTGATGAAAGCAGCGGGGAATGATATGGCTGTGCTGGTGAAAATGAATATGCGCGACGGTTTTCGGGGAGGTATGGAATTGGACGAGTCCTTACAGGTGGCACGGAAACTGCAGGAATTGGGAGCACATGCGCTGGTGTTGAGCGGCGGATTTGTCAGCAAGGCACCAATGTATGTGATGCGGGGTGAGATGCCTATCCGAACCATGACGCACTACATGACTTGCTGGTGGTTGAAGTATGGCGTGCGACTGGTCGGTAAATACATGATACCCTCTGTTCCTTTCCGTGAGGCCTATTTCCTGGAAGATGCCTTGAAGTTTCGTGAGGCACTGGACATACCATTGGTGTATGTGGGAGGTCTGGTGTCGCGACAGAAAATAGAGGAGGTATTGAATCATGGTTTTGAAGCGGTACAGATGGGACGTGCGCTGCTGAATGAGCCTGACTTTGTGAATCGTATGCGGCGGGAAGAGAATGCACGGTGCAATTGTCGTCACAGTAATTATTGCATTGCCCGTATGTACACGTTGGACATGGCTTGTCATCAGCATTTGCAGGAGGAACTGCCGCCTTGTCTGAAGAAAGAAATCGAACGAATTGAAAGCAAGGGATAAGATGGAGCGTAAATTAGCAGTGATTACGGGTGCCGACGGAGGAATGGGAACAGAGATTACCCGTGCGGTGGCGTTGGCTGGTTATCGGGTGATAATGGCTTGCTGTAACAGGGAAAAGGCTGAGGCTAAAAGAGAGTGGCTGGTGAAGGAAACGGGGAATCCGGAGGTGGAGGTCATGTATATTGATTTGGCTTCGTTGGCTTCTGTGGCTGACTTTGCGGAGCGACTCTGTGCCCGTGGGGAGAGACTGGCATTGCTGATGAACAATGCCGGGACGATGGAAACCGATCGCAGACTGACGGAGGATGGACTGGAGCGTACGGTGAGTGTGAATTATGTGGGGCCTTATTTGTTGACACGCAGGTTACTTCTACTAATGGGAGAGGGGAGCAGAGTGGTCAACATGGTGTCGTGTACGTATGCAATCGGCCGGCTGGATTTCCCGGATTTTTTCTTGCGTGGAAAGAAGGGGACTTTCTGGCGAATACCGGTTTATAGCAATACAAAATTGGCATTGACGCTTTTTACGCTTGAATTGGCAGCTCGTGTGAAGGAGAGAGGTATTGTGGTGAATGCGGCTGATCCGGGCATTGTATCGACGGATATTATTACCATGCACATGTGGTTTGACCCTTTAACGGATATTTTCTTCCGGCCGTTTATCCGAACACCTCGTCAAGGGGCAGCCACGGCAATCGGTTTGCTGCTGGATGAGGAAGCAGGTAAGCGTACCGGTACATTGAATGTAAGCGGACGTGCTGTAAAGTTGTCCGGGAAGTATCTTCCTCATGTGCAACAGCAGGAGTTGTGGGAGCGTACGGAGGAGATTGTGAAGAAGTGGTTATAAGATGTATAAAGGAAAAACGGGCCGGCTTATCTGTGTGACAAGTCGGCCCGTAGCGTTAAAGATTATGTATTATACCAAGTGAGCAATCAGTTCTTCACGGTCGCCTGCTAACAGGTCGATAACCGGAACTTCAATCATAGTGTAGCATCCCGGTTGCTGCTTCATAGAAGCACGAGCTACACAAACCAGTACCTGAGCTGTCAGAGCCGGGTTGTTAATCTTCATATCAAATTCGAAGAGCTGGTTGTGAGTCTTACCTGATACACCTTTACGAACCAGGTTTACACCGTGACCTACATCGTTCAGGTCGTCTACGCAAGGAACCTGAATAACGTGTGTTTCATCGTTTACAAAATAGGGGTCAGCTTTGATAGCTGCTTCTACTGTCTTGAAATCTGCACCTTCTTCCAGTTCTACATATACCATACGGCGGTGAATACCTGTTCCCACCGGAATAGTCATAGACAATGCATCTTTTACTCCGGCAATGGCGCGAACGGCTACAGAGTGTCCCATGCTGCGGCCCGGACCGAAGTTAGTGTAAGTGATTCCTTTCGGAGCGATGGCTTCCAGCAGCGTACGTACTACAGAGTCGCTTCCCGGATCCCATCCGGCAGAAATGATAGCTACTGCGTTGTGGACTTTTGCTGTTTCACCCAAAGAACGGCGCAGGCTGGTAATCTGAGTGTGGATGTCGAAGCTGTCTACCGTGTTGATGCCTAATGCAAGGATTTCTTTTGCATATTGTTCTACGCTGCGGGTCGGAGTTGCCAGAATAGCTACATCTACATCTTTCAGTTCGCGAATATCTTTTACTACAGGATAATCGGCCAGTTCTGCAGGTTTGTTTTCTGATCCATTACGGCGTACGATACCTGCTACTTCAAAATCAGGAGCTGCTTCAAGAGCTTCCAGTGTGAATTTTCCGATGTTTCCGTAACCTACTACGGCTGCTCTAATCTTTTTCATATTTCTTATTTGTTTTAAGTTGTTTCGTTTTAGTTGGCGCAAAAATACAGAATTAGAATCATTCCAAACAAGCAATAAAGCCACGAATCCCAAAAAAAACTGGCTGAACTTACAATTTATAACTTTCTTATCGTTATTTTTGTTCTCCATTTTATAAATTGTTAGAAAAACATGATTGAATATATCAAAGGAGAACTTGTGGATGCTACTCCGGCTTGGGTGGTCGTGGAGTGTAATGGATTGGGATATGGAATTAATGTCTCGCTGAACACTTATTCTGCGGTGCAGGGAAAGAAGGAGGTCAAACTCTATATATATGAGGCCATCCGCGAAGATGCGTATGTGTTATACGGATTTGCCACCCGTCAGGAAAGAGAATTGTTTTTGCTGCTTATCAGTGTATCGGGTATTGGAGGAAATACGGCACGTATGATTTTGTCGGCACTTTCTCCTTCTGAACTATGTAATGTGATTGGAAGTGGAAACGATAAGTTGCTGAAGACCGTAAAGGGGATTGGCTTGAAAACAGCCCAGCGTATCATTGTGGAGTTGAAAGATAAGATTGCAGTAACAGGTATAGAGAGTGCGGCGACCGTTAAGTCGGTGGCTGTAGCTGCCAATACGGAAATATATGAAGAGGCAGTGGCTGCATTGACCATGTTGGGATTTGCACAGGCTCCATCTCAAAAGGTGACCGCGCAGATTCTTAAGGAGGAACCGGATGCGCCTGTGGAAAAAGTAATCAAGCTTGCTTTAAAGCGACTTTAAATCAGAATTTTATCGTTTGCCAGTACTTCCTTGGCAGTACTGTAGTACTTTCTCGGCAGTACTGGAGTTTTCTCACGGAAGTACTGAAGTACTGCTTAGGGAGTACTGAGCGGTGGGGCTGGTATTCACGTAAAAGGGCACCGCACCCTCAAAGAGTGTTTCTTCTGTTTTGAAGCAATACATTTTTTTTGTTCCTTTGTGAAGTTTATTGATTAAAAATTAAGTAGCATGACATTTGCGAGCATTGTATGGGATGTGGATCCGGTGCTGGTTCATTTGGGTTCGCTCGAAATCCGTTGGTACGGGCTGATGTGGGGGCTTGGATTTATTCTGGCTTACGAAATGGTCTCCCGTTTGTTTAAGAAGGAAGGGTATCCGGAAAACTGGGCCGACAAGCTGTTTGTATATTGTATTGTCAGCAGTGTGATTGGGGCTCGTCTGGGGCACTGCCTGTTCTATGAATGGGATTATTATGGAGCACATCCGGCAGAAATCCTGAAAATTTGGAAAGGCGGACTGGCCAGTCACGGAGGTGTATTTGCCTTGATACTGGCTTTGATCTGGTATTCCAAGACAGTGACGAAAAAAAGTGTGTGGTGGTTGTTCGACCGTATGATACCAGCCGTAGCGGTGGTTTGTATGTGTATTCGTTTCGGTAATCTGATGAACTCCGAGATTTTCGGTTATCCCACGACCTTACCCTGGGGATTTGAGTTTGTCCGCTCGCGTGAGTGGCAGGAATTATACAATCAGAATGGAGTGGCGCAGGCTTGTCATCCTACCCAGATTTATGAAATGCTTTACTGTCTGGTAGCACTGGTCGTATCGTGGCTTATGTATCACAAACTTCATTTAGGCAAACGAATCGGATTGACTACGGGCGTTTCTTTGCTAATCTTTTTCGGTGCCCGTTTCGGATTGGAATTTATGAAGAATCCGCAGGTAGCTGAAGAAGTAGGCATGACATTGAACATCGGACAATGGTTGAGTGTACCATTGATATTGTTAGGAGTATATCTGATTGCGACCAGCGGAAAAAGGAAAGAAGCCTTTTGAATCGGATTTTGTTAAGAGTCTGAAATGTAATATCTTATAAATGTTTCCTCTTGTTGCATTTTTGTTTCCTTGTAACAAAAATGCAACGGGAGGAAACATTTTTTATGTTTATAATAAGAGGGAAGCCATACATTTGCAATGCCGTTTTTGATAAGAACTTATTAGAAACGTGTATCTTATGTGTTTAATATGTTGAACTTAATTTTAATGTAACGATGGAAAGCATGAAAAGAACGTTCTTTCTTACGTGCCTGTTCTTGATGGCATGTTTGGGTATGCAAGCACAAAACTTGCAGGTGTCTGGAACTGTTATTTCCAAGTCTGATGATTTGCCTGTTATCGGGGCTACTGTATTGGAGAAGGGAACAACAAATGGTACAATTACCGATTTTGACGGTAAGTTTTCTCTCACAGTGAAGCAAGGGGCTGAAATTGTAGTTTCTTATGTAGGTTTTAAATCCCAAACTTTAAAGGCCAATTCGGTTTTGAATATTGTACTGGAAGAAGATTCTGAAATGCTGGAAGAGGTGGTTGTTACTGGTTATACTACTCAACGTAAAGCCGATTTGACAGGTTCTGTGGCTGTAGTTTCTACAGATGCATTAAAAACAAATTCAGATCCAGACCCGATGCGAGCTTTGCAGGGTAAGGTAGCCGGTATGACCATTACGACTACTGGTTCTCCAAGTGGTACAGCTACGGTACGTATTCGTGGTATCGGTTCTTTTAACTCTTCTCAGGATCCGCTTTATGTGATTGATGGAGTACCTACTACTATGTCTCTTAACTCTTTGAATGCAAATGATATTGAGAGTATGCAGGTATTGAAAGATGCGGCTTCCGCTTCTATCTATGGTTCACGGGCTGCTAATGGTGTAATTATCATTACTACTAAAAAAGGTAAGAAAGCAGATAAGGTGAAAGTGGATTTTTCTGCTAATCTGACAGCGCAGTTCTATTCTTCTCAATCGCTGATGGATGTATGTAATTCTTCTGAATACGCTACAGCCATGGCACAGGCTGCATTGAATGATGGAAAAGATCCGGTATCGTATGCTAACAACTATGGTTTAAATCTGAATGCTGCATCGGGTACACCGATTACAGTATGGAACCCAAAAACAGGCCAGTATGTAAATTATACAGTAAATGGTCTTTATGACGGTTTTATCAATAAAAATAAGACCATGCGTTATGCAGACACTGATTGGTTGGATGAAATTTCAAGAGTAGGTTTCTCTCAGAATTATGACCTTTCTCTTTCGCATGCGAACGATAAGCATTCAACGATGTTCTCCTTGGGATACAAAAAGAATAACGGTATATTGAAATATACGGACTTTGAAAATATTTCAGCCCGTATGAACTCATCCTATAATATAAATAAGTATGTCACTATTGGTGAAAACTTTACAGTGACTTATTCAAGTCAGGTGGATTGTGCGCCGATGGAAAATGCGTTGAAGATGGCGCCGATTGTACCGGTATATGAAGAAGATGGTACAACTTTCGCTGGTCCAGTGGGAGGTATGAGCGACCGTCAGAACCCGTTGCGTGAGTTGTATCACAACAAAGACAATCACTTGGACTACTGGCGTTTATTTGGTAATGGATATATAGATATAAAGCCTTTCAAGGGTTTTGTATTCCGTTCTAACTTCGGTATCGATACGTATAATTCACTTATTAACTCAATTACTCACACTTTTCATTCAGATATTGTCAACAATGACGTCGCAAAGACTACATTGACAAATAAGAATGAAGTGAACTGGACATGGTCAAATACGATTAACTACAATTTCAATGTGGCAAAGAAACATGATTTCAACATTTTGTTGGGCTCTGAATTATCAAAGCAAAGTTCACTTGAATTTGGCGCTTATTCAGAAGGATATGCTTTTGAAACAATAGATTATATGTGGCCGAATGCCGCTGCGGGCGTTATGAAGAATACAGGTGCCAAAGTAGGTTACAGATTGGCTTCTTTCTTTGGAAAGATTGATTATAATTTTGATGATTTTGTATTGGCTTCATTCACGTTGCGTGAGGATGGTTCTTCTCGTTTTGGCAAAGGAAATCGTTGGGGTACATTCCCGGCTGCTACATTAGGTTTACGTTTGTCTAAGCTTTTAAAAGCGAACTGGATGGATGACTGGAAAGTCAGATTGTCTTGGGGACAGACTGGTAACCAAGCTATTGATAACAATGCCCAGTTCGGATTGTTTGTGGCAGATTATGGTTTGGATCGTGTAACTTCTACTGCATACGACTTGGAACTTAAGGGTTCTGGTACATTCCTTTCTGGATATCGTGCTACTCAGCTTGCCAATCCTAATTTGAAATGGGAATCTGCTACTCAATATAATATTGGTACCGACTTTACTCTGTTGAATGGTAGCTTGTATGGAACGATTGATGGATATATCAAAGATGTGGATGACATGTTGATTAGTCCTGCTTACTTGGGTGCCATGGGAGAAGGCGGCGCTTCTTGGTTGAATGGTCCTTCTTTACGCAACTGGGGTATGGAATTTAGCGTGGGCTACCGTAAGTCACTAGCTTGTGGCTTGGGATTGGACATTAACGCCAATGTAGACTTCTTCCGCAACAAAGTAACTTATTTGCCGTCAACTACTACCGGTTCGTATGCTCATACATCCAAAGAAAATTTGGTTGAATCAGGCATGCCTTATGGTTCTTCTGTAGGATATGTAGTTGAAGGTTTGTTCCAAAATCAGGCTGAGGTAGATGCATCCGGACAACCTAATGCACGTGTTGGAGGATTGAAATATGCGGACCTTGATGGAAATGGAATTATCAATTCTGACGACCAAGATTGGATTTATAATCCAGTTCCAGCCTTTTCTTATGGCTTGAACATTGCTTTGAACTACAAAAATTTTGATTTGACAATGTTCTGGCAGGGGGTTTGCGACCAAGATGTATATAACAACCAGAAAGCACAGACAGACTTCTGGAGTATTGTGGATGCTGGTTCTAACAAAGGAACCCGTTTGCTGGGTGCTTGGAATACCAATAATACAGGGTCTACTATTCCGGCCTTGACAACAGAAAATACAGCTGACGAAGGAAGAGCTTCCAGCTACTATGTTGAAAATGGTTCATATCTGAAATTGCGTACCTTGCAGTTTGGTTATACTGTACCTGCTTCCTTCTTGTCTAAATTTAAGATGTCCAGTGCCAGAATCTATGTATCAGGTCAAAACTTGCTGACTGTTAAGAGCAAGAGTCTGACTTGTCCTGATCCGGAAAATCCGAACTGGAATTATCCGATTGCAACTTCTGTTTCATTTGGTTTACAAATTGGTTTCTAATAAAATAATGGCTATGATAAAAAAATATATAATGCTGGCAGCTTGTACATTAGGATTGTCATTGTCCAGCTGTGAAGATTTCTTGAATTATACTCCGACTGCAGTGGTTGGTGAAGATGAAGCTTTAGCTAATCCTGAAAATATGGTTACAGCAGCTTATGCAATGTTAGGCGATTGCTGGTACACTTATCCGTTTAATTTATTCCCTTATGGAGATATTAGTTCGGATGACTGTTTGAAAGGTGGTTCTGGTACGACAGATACGGGTTATCATGCTTTTGATATATGGACTACACTGACTCCTACCACTCCAGGTGAAATGGATGAGTTATGGTACCGTTTGTATGTGGCTATCTCTCGTTGTAATCGTGCACTGATTTCGTTAGAGCGCAATGGAGATAGTTTGGGAAAAGACGTGAAAGAACAGCGTATTGCTGAAGTACGTTTCTTGCGTGGGCACTTCTACTTTAAATTGTTGACTGTTTTCCGTCAGATTCCGTGGATTGACGAGAAAGTTGTGGAAGATTATACTGTAGAAGATAATTCTTATGAAAATGTCAGCAATACTGCCTTGTCATATCAGGAACTGTTCCAGAAAGTAATTGCAGATTTCGAAGCTGCTTATAATGTATTACCTGTGAAAAAACCTGGTGAAGACGGTCGGGCTAATAAGATTGCTGCTGCGTCTTATCTGGCAAAATGTTATTTGACTTTGGCTTGGGGAGATGGATATGAAGCAACTACCGGTGAAAACTATATCAATACAGAATACATGAAGAAGGTAGTAAGCTATACCGATGAAGTGATAAAATCAGAATATGGCTATCTGGAAGACTATGGTGATATTTTCCTGCCTGACTATAATAACAGTAAAGAATCGATCTTTGCCGTACAGTGTTCAGATTATAAGGATGACAATACGACTTATGGACGTGCTAACTGGTCGAATACCTTGAATGGATGCTGGAAAATGTGGTCTTGTGGATGGGACTTCCACAAACCGTCTCAGAATCTGGTGAACGCTTTCAAGACGAAGAATGGTCTTCCAATGTTTGATGACTATAATGACGAGATTGACTATCCGATTAATGGTCAACCTACTACTCAGAAATGGGATCCACGTTTGTTCCATACGGTAGGTATGCCGACTTTCCCTTACAAATATGAGAGTCAATATATAATGACTAAAGAAAATTCGCGTACTCCGAATACTTACGGATATTATACTTCTTTGAAGGAAGTGCCTCAGCGTTCAGATGGCGAAACTTACAATGGCTCATGGCAGGCTTTTGCAATGAACGATTATGTGTTCCGTTATACGGATGTGATGCTGATGCGTGCGGAAGCATTGATTGAATTGAATGAACTGGACAAAGCGGAGAAGATTGTAAATAATATCCGTAATCGTGCTAAGGAGTCTGTTGCCAAACATATCAGCTATGCTGCAGACCAGTGTGACATTGAACCTTATCCGGACGGCTATTTCGCAAACAAAGAGATTGCCCGTAAATGCCTGCGCTGGGAACGTCGTCTGGAAATGGCCATGGAAAACGGACGTTTCTTTGATTTGCGTCGTTGGGGAATTGCATCGAAAACATTGAATGCTTATTTCCTGACCGAGCAGAATGACGTTTACGAAGGACAGACTTATGGACAATATTATAAGGATGCTCATTTTACTGCGGGTAAGAATGAGTTCTTCCCGATACCTTATAACCAGATGTTCTATTCTCCGGGATTATATACCCAGAATAAAGGATATGAATAATTAGAAAAATGCTTTCCTTTTTCCTCTTTGAAGAGAGGAGGAGAAAGGAAAGTGATGTATGACTAAATAATTTGATTTTATGAGAAAGTGTATATATACAGTGAAAGCCGCTCTTTTAGGGATTTTTCTGGGGATGGCATCGGGTGTACAGGCTGATTCTTTGTGGAATGTCCGTCATCTGGTAAGTGAGCAGAGCATTGTTTCTTTGGATGTAAAAGAGAATTATATGCTTCTTCCAGTACAGGATGACGCTCCTGAAGGCAAAATTTGCATAGTAAGAAACAATGTGCAGGAAGGTACTTTCATGAATGTGCGTCTGGCACGTGAGAGAGTAGACTCATACGTACCTTTTGTACTGTCCGCATATAAGGGGCAGCATATTTCCATCGACATTCAAGGAGTGCCAGAGAATGCACTTTGCTGGAAGGAATTGAAAATGTCAGATTCATTTGACATGACGAACAAGGAGAAATTCCGTCCGGTTTATCACCATACTCCTGCTTACGGCTGGATGAACGACCCTAACGGAATGTTTTATAAAGATGGGGTATATCATTTGTATTTCCAGTATAATCCGTATGGGTCTGTTTGGGGCAATATGCATTGGGGACATTCCACCAGTACAGATTTGATGCACTGGAATTTTGAAGGCTGCGCCATTGTACCAGATGCATGGGGAGCTATTTTTAGTGGTTCATGTGTGGTAGACCATAATAATACAGCCGGATTTGGTAAAGAAGCTGTGGTGGCATTCTATACTTCGGCTAAGGCCAGTCCCTGGGGAGATGTACAGTCACAAAGTATGGCTTATAGTTTGGATAATGGAAAAACGTTTGTTAAATATGAAGGCAATCCTATCCTGACTTCTTCTGAAAAGGATTTTCGTGACCCAAAGGTATTTTGGTATGCACCCGGAAAGCACTGGGTTATGATTCTTGCAGTCGGCCAGCACATGGAAATCTATTCTTCTGTTAACTTGAAGGAATGGAAGAAAGAAAGTGAATTTGGTGCTATGCAGGGGGCTCATGGTGGCGTTTGGGAATGTCCGGATTTGGTGGAAATCCCAGTAGAAGGTACTCGCGAGAAAAAATGGGTACTAATATGTAACCTGAATCCTGGTGGTCCTTTTGGAGGTAGTGCCGCTCAGTATTTCGTAGGTTCATTTGATGGTAAGAAGTTTGTAAACGAATCGCCTACTCAGACAAAATGGATGGACTGGGGAAAAGATAATTATGCTACTGTGACTTGGAACAATGCACCTGACGGACGTTGCATCGCATTGGGATGGATGAGTAACTGGCAGTATGCCAATAATGTTCCTACCCGCCAGTATCGTAGTGCCAATACACTTGCTCGTGATTTAACGCTTTATCGCGAGGGACAGGAGTTGTATTTAAAGAGTACTCCTTCAGTGGAAGTGAAAAAAGCACGTGGTAAGAAAGTTTCAATACCTTCATTTAGGGTTTCCGAGAAGCATGAAATAGTAAATTTGTTCGAAGATAATCAAGGAGCCTATGAAGTAGAAATACTCATTCAGAATGCAGGCGCGTCAAAGATTGCTTTTTGCTTATTGAATGATAAGGGAGAAAAAGTCTCTATGTATTATGACTTGAATCGTAAACAGTTTGTGATGGATCGTAGCGAGAGCGGAACGGTGGATTTTAGCAAAGACTTTCCTGCGGTTACGGTCGCTCCGGCAAATGTTGACAAAGAGTTGACGTTACGCTTGTTTGTCGATCGGTCAAGTATTGAAGCTTTTGGTGAGGATGGAAAATTTGTGATGACAAATTTGGTGTTCCCTTCACAGCCTTATGTGAAAATGTGCTTTGAAGCGGATAAGAACGGGTATGCAGTGAAAACATTGAATGTGTATAAATTGCAGTAACCCCCTCCTCGCTAGTAAAAATGTTGCGTCCTGTAGAAATATTGTTGCATGAAACGATATTGTCATAGGATGCAACATTCTTTATGGCCTTGTAGCTGTCAATCACTTACTTTTGCGATGAACAAATAAAAATTTCATGCTAACATATTAATTAACGATGCTATGAAGGCCGAAAAAAAACAGTTTTCAAATCGTATGGGAGCTGCGGTGCTGCTGCTCGCCTTGGCTTGTGTAAATGGATATGCACAAGAAAATAATTCATCAAATGAAGGTAGTTCTAAAGAAGAAGGTAACCGTAATGTAATGTTGAATGCCGCCAGTGCAAACGGACCTCGTGAAATTCAGATTGGTCTTCCTTCTGCAGATGTGAATGTGCTTGAAAATGGAATTCCGGTAACGTATGCTACCAATCCGCACAGTGTAAACTCTTTGTGGCGTGCAGATGCCAGCTTGAACCATGTAGGATTGTTGAAGATTTCAGAAACTGCCATTACAACCGGTAATATCGGATATGCAGTCAACTCTTTCACTCAGCTTGGTGAAAAAGGTTTTCATGGAACATTGAATTATAAGTCCAATCATTTCGGCATGCAGGAGTTCTCTCTGAATCTGAACGGAGAAATTGCTGACGATTGGTTCTATAGTGGAAGCATCTATCAGGATTTTGACCCGGGAACATTCAAAATCAAATCTACTCCTTTCCAGGATCGTACACAGATTTATAAGTTTGCCTTGACAAAACGCTATAACAATAACCGGGGTGAGTTTACGGCTATGTATCATTACAGCAACAGCCATCCGGTATATATGTATGCCACTCAGTCGGCTCCGTTTATCTACGTAGGCGATGGTAGCGTAAGAGAGTTGGGGGCTTTTGCTTTGGGTACGACTTCTTATCTTCCGGTTGACAATGAAATGGTATATCGCGACATGCGTACGGGAGAGTTGAAGAGAACAAACTTGTATGATGCCGTACAGAATAAGGGTAGTGAGTTTACCTTGATGAACAATTACAACTGGGATAACGGTTTGTCTTGGAAAGTAATTATGAAATACGACCATGCGACTGGTTCTTGTGTGTACCAGACTCCGATGGAACTTTCACAGCGTGCAAACAGTGCTATCAATTATCAGTATGAAGCAGAAGACGGTAGCATGAGAGCATACGATGGCGAATATGTACAGAGCCGTATGTCATGCTTGAACCGTGGTTTCATTGATGAAGTAATGTTTACTACTGAGCTGTCTCGTAAATTGTCTAACGGTACATGGCGTTTGGGATTGAACGAATGGTATTATGATATTGATTATGCATCAAATACTACGATGTATGACCAGTCTGTGCCGACTGACGGAAGCTATCCGGTCCGCCTTTATAATCCTGATTATAATGTAGCAGGAAGTGGACGTACCTATGGAGGAAATGGATATTACTATGACTTCAACAAGAATGCATCAGAATATTATAAAGGTCATGAAAACAAATTGGCTGTATATTTCACTCACGACTGGGATGTAACAGACAAATTTAACCTTTACTACGGTGCTCGTCTGGAATATCAGGCTCTTCGTGGAAACAATGCAGCGGTTAAAGATGCAGATGGCAATTTTGTAGGACGTTTTGCTGATTATTATCTGGGAGCTACTGCACCAACACCTAATGGAACGAAGATTGAACCGACTCCGATGGAGTATGACTGGTTTAATTACGCACTGAGTGCAGCTGCTACTTATAAGTTGACTAAACAGTTCGGATTTACTGGAGACTTTACTTACATTACCCAGCATCCGAGAATTGAAAACTTTGCTCCGGCTGTATTGCCGAATACCGATAAGATTTCAGTACCTCTGGGACGTGCCGGTATCTACTATAATAACGAATGGTTGAGCTTGACTTCATTGTTCTCTTATATCTCAAAGACCAACAACAACTCTACATTGAACTTGCAGCATAGCGTAAATGGAGTAAACGAAATTTTGGCTGCTCCGTTGAACTATGACATCAAGACATTGGGTTGGACTACTGACGTGGTAGCTCGTCCGTTTAAAGGTTTTGATTTGCACTTCCTCTTCACTTACCAGAAGCCGACGTATAAGAAATATGAAACTTCTGTAGAATTCTCAGACGGTTATGTAGGTCAGATCAATGCCACTGGTAACATCGTAGCAGAAATCCCGCAGGTAATCGTGGAAATCGACCCGAGCTATATGATTACAAAAGATTTGAAAATCTGGACCAGCTTCCGTTACTTTAGCAAGACATACGCTAATATCAACGATGCCTATTATTTCAATGGTCGTTGGGAAACCTTCGGTGGTTTGAACTGGCAGGTAAACAAGAAGCTGTCATTGGGCTGTTCAGTTGTTAACTTCCTGAACCAGACAGGTGCAAAAGGAAGTATCGCAGGTGCAGAACTTGTAACAAAGGAAGAAGCTGGAAAATATGCCAATACAGTAATGGCAGGAAGCTACATCCGTCCGTTCACAGTAGAATTCTCTGCACAGCTTAAATTCTGACATTCATTTTTCTATTCCGATAAATTCCTGGCACAACGAATCAATGAGTTGTGCCGGTTATAAAAAGTTTTCAATAGGTATTTTTAAAAGAATAATTTGTATTTTTAATCCCATAAAACAACGTATCATGAAAAAGAATTTTGTTAACCTCGCATTAGGAGCGTTTTTCTTGACTGGTATGTGGGCATGCCAATCACAAAAAAATAACTTAGTATTTGAGCATCAGGGAGACACTTTGACTGTCGTACACATAAAGAATCCTTCTAAATATCTTTTGCTTCCTATTCAGGAATCATCTAATGAGGGAAAGGTGAAATTAGTAACCGGAAGCCCGGCTGATATGCCGATGGATGTACGTCTGGCAGTAGACAGCGTAGAGTATTACGTACCCTTTGAATTGCCTCAAGGAGCTAAGGAAGCTACTGTTACCATTGGAAAGGTGGCTGCAAACGCTGTATGCTGGGAGCATATTCAGTTGTCGGATACTTTTAATACGGCAAATACGGACTATTATCGTCCGGTATATCACCACACGCCGCTTTATGGCTGGATGAACGATGCCAACGGACTGGTGTATAAAGATGGAGAGTATCATTTGTATTTCCAGTATAATCCTTACGGTTCCAAGTGGGGAAATATGCACTGGGGACATTCGGTTAGTAAGGACTTGATTCATTGGGACCATTTGAATCCTGCTATCGCACGTGACACATTGGGTCACATTTTCTCAGGAAGTACAGTGGTAGACAAGAACAATAGCGCAGGCTACGGAAAAGACGCCATTATCGCTTTCTATACATCTGCCAGCGATGAACACGGACAGATTCAGTGTATGGCTTATAGCAAAGACAATGGACGTACTTATACAAAATACGAGAAAAATCCGATTTTGACTCCGTTTGACGGACTGAAAGATTTCCGCGATCCGAAAGTGTTCTGGTATGAACCAGCTCAGAAATGGTATATGATTGTTTCTGCGGACAAGGAAATGCGTTTCTACTCTTCTTCTAACTTGAAGGACTGGGAATATCAGAGCGGATTTGGTAAAGGTTATGGTGTACAGCCTAATCAGTTTGAATGTCCTGACTTTATCCAGTTACCGGTTGATGGTGACAAGAACAATATGAAATGGGTGATGATTGTAAATATCAACCCCGGTTGTATGTTCGGTGGTAGCGCTACAGAATATTTCGTAGGTGATTTTGATGGAAAAGAATTCAAATGTGACACGAAACCGGAAGTAACTAAATGGTTGGATTTTGGTAAAGACCACTATGCTACTGTTTGTTTCTCAAATACTGGAGACCGTGTGGTTGCAGTACCTTGGATGAGCAACTGGCAATATGCAAATGTTACTCCTATCCGTCAGTATCGTGGAGCAAATGCCTTGCCGCGTGAACTGTCATTGTACACAAAAGATGGTCAGATTTACATGGCAGCTAATGCTGTAAAGGAAACAGCAGGCTTGCGTAAAGAAACACGTACCATTGACAATCAGACTGTGAAAGGTGAAAGCAAGATTGACGAAATCTTCCCGCAGAATGAGGGTGCTTTCGAAATTGAAATGGATGTAACTCCAGGTGCATCTGCTGTAGCTGGAATGGAACTGCTGAATGACAAGGGTGAAAAGACCAAGATTTACCTGGATATGAAAGCTGGTAAACTGGTGATGGATCGTACAGAAAGTGGATTGGTTGCTTTTGGTGAGAAAGCAGAACCTCATGCCATTGAAAATCATGACCGTCGTAAAACGACTTCTATCAACTATAAGAATGATTTTGCATTAGGCACATGGGCTCCTCTTTCATTGTGTGAAGGAAAAACTTATCATTTGCAGATTTTTGTAGACAAATGCTCTGTAGAAATCTTTGCTAATGGAGGTCGCATTGTCATGACAAACTTGGTATTCCCTACCAAACCTTATAACTCTATCCGTCTGTATAGTGAAGGTGGCGATTATAAGGTTGAGAATATGAAGATACATAAATTGGGGTTGTAATTATTAAAAACCAGACAGACCATGAAAAACTTTTTTATTACGGCTTTAGGCTTGTTTTGGGGTTTTCAGTGTGCGGAAGCTGCAGAAGAAAAGATTATCCGGATTTCAACGGATAATACGGATCTGGTGCTTCAGGTGGCTGAAAACGGACGGCTCTATCAGACTTACTTGGGCGAAAAACTGTTGCATGAATCGGATTTGAAGAAACTGGACTGGCAGATACATCCTGCATCAGATGCCAGTGTCTCTCCACGCGGATGGGAAGTCTGCTCAGGTTCAGGTAACGAGGACTTCTTTGAACCGGCTTTGGGTGTGACTCATGCCGACGGTAATGCTTCTACCTGGCTTTATTACGTGTCTTCTTCTACAAAAGCTGTGGAAGGAGGAACACAGACAGATATTCATTTGCGTGATGATAAATATCCGGTGAACGTAACCTTGCATTACGTGGCTTACGAAAAGGAGGACGTAATCAAGACTTGGAGTGAAATCTCACATCAGGAGAAAAAGCCTGTACAGTTATTCCGTTACGCTTCTACGATGTTGTATTTCAATCGTCCCGCTTACTATTTGACTGAATTCAGTGGAGACTGGGCGAAGGAAGTGCAGATGAGTACACAGAAGCTGGAGTTCGGTAAGAAAGTGGTAGATACCAAGCTGGGAAGTCGTGCTGCCATGCATACGCAACCTTTTTTCATGGTCGGTCTGGATGCTCCTGCTGCAGAAAATCAGGGGGAAGTTTTGATGGGTACATTGGGATGGACAGGTAACTTCAGCTTTACTTTCGAAGTGGACAATGTGGGTAATCTGCGTGTGATTCCTGCCATTAATCCTTATGCTTCGGTATATGAGCTTCAGAAGGGCGAAGTGTTCACTACTCCTGAATTTATTTTCACATTGAGTAATAAGGGTACAGGCGAAGGAAGCCGTCGCTTTCAGAACTGGGCACGGAATTATCAGTTGAAGGATGGAAAAGGTACTCGTTTGACGTTGTTGAATAACTGGGAGAATACAGGATTCGATTTTAACCAGAATATCCTTGTCGACCTGATTAAAGAAACGAAGGAACTCGGTGTAGACATGTTCTTGCTGGATGACGGATGGTTTGGCAACAAATACAAACGCAGCAGTGATACAGCCGGACTGGGCGACTGGGATGTAACGGCCGACAAACTTCCTGATGGAATCAATGCGCTGGTTCAGGCGGCTGAAAAAGAAGGTGTGAAGTTCGGTCTCTGGATTGAACCGGAAATGGTGAATCCGAAGAGTGAATTGTTTGAAAAGCATCCTGACTGGGCAATCCATTACCCGAACCGTGAAACCTATTACTATCGTAACCAGCTGGTACTCGATTTGAGTAACCCGAAGGTGCAGGATTATGTATATGGCATTGTGGATAAGTTGTTGAAGGAAAATCCGGGTATCGCTTATTTCAAATGGGATTGCAACAGCCCGATTACCAATATCTATTCTTCTTATCTGAAAGGTGCACAGGGACGCTTGTATATAGACCATGTACGTGGCGTATACAATGTCATGAAGCGGGTAAAAGAGAACTATCCGAATGTGCCGATGATGCTTTGCTCTGGTGGCGGTGCACGTTGTGACTATGAAGCGTTGAAATATTTCACGGAATTCTGGTGCAGTGATAACACGGACCCTGTGGAAAGAGCTTACATACAGTGGGGATTCTCTCAGTTCTTCCCGGCCAAGGCCATGTGTGCACACGTGACAAGCTGGAATAAGAATACTTCTATCAAGTTCCGTACCGACATGGCATCCATGTGTAAGTTGGGATTTGATATCGGCTTGAAAGAAATGGCCGCAGAAGAATTGGAATATTGCCAGTTTGCGGTAGCCAACTGGAAACGTCTGCAGCCGGTGATTCTGGATGGGGTACAGTATCGTCTGGTATCTCCGTATGAATCTAACCACATGGCAGTAAACTATGTCAACCAGGATGCTTCAAAAGGCGTGGTATTTGCATACGACATTTATCCTCGTTTCCAGGAGAAACTGCTTCCTTTGAAGGTGAAAGGATTGGATCCGAACAAGATGTACCGTGTGAAAGAAATCAACCTGATGCCGGGAACAGAATCTACGCTGGAGGCCGATGGAGAATTATTCTCTGGTGATTATTTGATGAAAGTCGGTCTGGATGTCTTTGGCTTCCGTCCTACTCAGAGTCGTGTGATTGAACTTACAGCCGAATAAAACAGAAGGCTGAATTTGAACAGATTAAAAACAAGTAAAAATGACAAATACTCAATTAAAATATGCCAAGCTGTTTCCTGTGATGCTATGCTTCTTTGCCATGGGATTCGTTGACTTGGTAGGAATTGCTTCAAACTATGTAAAGGAAGATTTAGGTCTGACAGACTCTGAGGCAAATATTTTTCCTTCCTTGGTATTCTTTTGGTTCTTGATATTCTCAGTACCGACAGGAATGCTGATGAATCGGATTGGAAGAAAAAAGACTGTGTTGCTGAGTCTGGGAGTCACTTTCTTCTCTTTGTTGCTTCCGATGTTTGGTGACAGCTATGGATTGATGCTTTGCTCCTTCTCTTTATTGGGAATAGGTAACGCCTTGATGCAGACTTCACTTAATCCGCTGTTGAGCAATATTATCTCGGGCGACCGCCTGGCCAGTACGCTGACCTTCGGCCAGTTTGTGAAAGCCATTGCTTCTTTCCTTGCACCTTATCTGGCCATGTGGGGAGCTTTACAGGCCATTCCGACTTTTGGCTTGGGATGGAGAGTGTTGTTCCCTATCTATATGGTTGTAGCTGTGTTTGCCATTCTGTTGCTTTCGGCTACTCCTATTACCGAAGAACAGCCGGACAAGGCATCTGGATTTGCCGATTGCCTGAAACTGTTAGGAAAACCCTTTATTCTGTTGTCTTTCCTTGGCATCATGTGTCATGTGGGAATTGATGTGGGTACCAATACTACAGCTCCTAAGATTCTGATGGAGCGTATTGGAATGACATTGACCGAAGCCGGGTTTGCTACCAGTCTCTACTTTATATTCCGTACGTTGGGCTGCTTCTCTGGTGCATTTATCTTGCGGGCTGTATCGTCCAGAATCTTTTTCCTGATAAGTGCCATCTGTATGATGCTGGCCATGATCGGACTTTTTGCTTTCGATTCGCAGACAGTGATTTATATTTGTATTGCGCTGATTGGTTTTGGTAACTCCAATGTGTTCTCTATCATCTTCTCTCAGGCTCTTCTGGCTATGCCCGACAAGAAGAACGAAGTGTCTGGACTGATGATTATGGGCTTGTTTGGCGGAACCGTATTCCCTCTTCTGATGGGAGTGGCCAGCGATGCAATCGGACAGAATGGTGCTGTAGCTGTGATGACAGCTGGTGTGATTTATTTACTTGCTTATACGTTAAAAATTAAACATTAAGACTATGGAGAATACAATAGTTGTAGGTATAGGTGAAGCACTGTGGGACGTGCTGCCTGAAGGAAAGAAAATTGGTGGAGCTCCGGCTAACTTTGCGTATCATGTATCACAGTTTGGTTTGGACGGTCGTGCTGTTAGTGCCGTAGGAGATGACAAATTAGGAGCAGAAATCCTGGAAAACTTCTATGAGAAGAATCTGCATAGCATGATTGAAAAAGTGCCGTATCCCACAGGTACGGTTCAGGTAGAACTGGATGCAGAAGGAGTTCCTTGTTACGATATAAAGGAAGGTGTGGCATGGGATAATATTCCTTACACTCCGGCTTTGGAAGGATTGGCAAAACAGACTACAGCGGTTTGCTTTGGCTCTTTGGCACAGCGAAGCGTGGTTTCCAGAGAAACAATCAACAAGTTCTTGGATGCCATGCCGGAAGATACATTGAAAGTATTTGACATCAACCTTCGTCAGGGCTTTTATACGAAAGAAGTGCTTTGCAATTCTTTCCAGAAATGTAATGTGCTGAAGATAAACGATGAAGAACTGGTTACTGTAAGCCGTATGTTCGGTTATCCGGGTATTGACCTGCAGGATAAATGCTGGATTCTGCTCGCCAAGTATAACCTGAAAATGTTGATTCTGACTTGTGGTGTGAACGGAAGCTATGTCTTTACTCCAGGTAATGTATCATTTGTAGAGACTCCGAAGGTAAATGTAGCCGATACGGTAGGTGCAGGTGATTCATTCACTGCTACTTTCGTGGCTTCTATTTTGAAAGGAAAGACCGTACGCGAAGCGCATGAACTGGCAGTAGAGGCTTCGGCATTTGTATGTACCCAGAATGGGGCTATGCCGGAATTCCCTCTGTATTTGAAGGAAAAAATTTAGGCTATATAGTTTATCTTGTGAAAAATCTCCGGAAGTATGTTTCTGTACTTCCGGAGATTTTTTTGTCTGATAAGATTGGAAAGCCTGCTGAAGATAATGACGCTTCGGCTTTGTCTGTTTTATGTTTTCCGCGTGAAAACCATACGTTTCCCGAAGCGAAAACGTAGGGTTCTCACATGGAAAACGTATGGTTCCGCTTCGGGAGACATAAAAAGAGTAGAGCCGTTGAACGAAAAATTGTGGGTCGGTTTCGTGATTTTTGTATCTGTCAGGATGTATAAATCGCTGCGATTTTCATACATTTGCAGAAATAGATATAAAATTATGAAACATTTAGTCTGTGGTTGGATAGGTGTGATTTGCTTGCTGCTGTTGTCTGTAGCTTGCTCCCGAAAGGAGGCGGACTATACGATAGCCGTATCACAATGTAGTGAAGATGATTGGCGTGCCCAGATGAACAAAGAGATTCTTCGGGAAGCTCTGTTTTATCCGGGGGTAAATGTGGAGGTTTATCAGGCTCATGATGATAATACCCATCAGATTAAGGACATAGAATCTTTGATTGAAAGAAAAGTCGATTTGCTGATTGTTGCCCCTAATGAAGCCGAAGCTATTACGCCGGTAATTGAGAAGGCATACGATGCAGGAATTCCTGTCATCCTGGTCGACCGGAAAATCAATTCTAAAAAATATACCGCCTATGTAGGTGCTGACAATTATGAAATTGGCCGTAAGGCAGGTGAATATATAGCAGACCGTTTAGGAGGAAAGGGACGGATAATAGAGATTACCGGACTGAGAGGTTCTACTCCAGCCGTGGAGCGTCATCGGGGGATGATGGAAGCCCTGAAGGCTGCTCCGGGGGTGCAGGTGGTGGCATCTGCAGAAGCCGGATGGTTCCGGCAGAAGGCTGGGGAGGTGATGGATACGTTACTGGATGCTTACCCACAAGTAAACCTGGTCTTTGCACAGAACGACCGGATGGCTATCGGGGCGTATGAGAAGGCACACCAGAAGAATCGTGCCGGACAGATTGCATTTGTGGGAGTTGATGCGGTAGCCGGCGGAGTGGAAAGTGTGGCGGAAGGCAAACTGGATGCTACCTTCATTTATCCTACAGGAGGTGATAAGGTGATTCAGGTAGCCATGGCTATACTGCGTGGCGAACCCTATCAGCGAGAAAATATACTTTCTACTGCGTTGGTAAATCGCGCCAACGCCCGTGTGATGCAGATGCAGATGAAGCATATTCTGACGCTGGACCAGAAAATTGAGCTTTTAAATCATCAGCTGGATGATTATTTCCTTCGTTACTCCGCACAAACAATGTTCTTATATGCCTGTGTGGTAATATTGATTCTGGCCGGATTCTTGTTCTTTTTCCTGGTACGTGCCTTTTGGGTAAAGAACCGGATGAATACGGAATTGTCTACCCAGAAGCAGCAATTGGAACAGCAGCGTGACCAGTTGCAGGAACAACGTGATCAGCTGATTGCATTGTCGCGTCAGTTGGAAGAGGCTACACATGCCAAACTGGCCTTCTTTACCAGTGTGTCGCATGATTTCCGTACACCGTTGACCTTGATTGCAGACCCTATCAACCAGTTGCTGGAGGAAAAGCATTTAGGTGAGAGGGAGCGGAATATGCTGGAGATTGTGCGGAAAAATGTCGCAGTCTTATTGAGATTGATTACTCAGATTCTGGATTTCCAGAAATATGAACATGGCAAACTGGCTTTGCGGCTTTCTGAATTTAATGCGCTGGAATGTATAAAGGATTGGACAGAGGCATTTCATACTTTGGCGTTCCGGAAACATATTCAGTTTGAAGTGAAGGCGGAAGGAGACGCGGCGCAGTATGTGATGGTGGCCGATGCGGAAAAGATAGAGCGCATTACCTACAACTTATTGTCCAATGCCTTTAAATTTACTCCGGAAAAAGGGGAGATAAAGGTGGTGCTTTCGCGGATAGAGAAAGATAATCAACCGTATTTGTGCATGGAAGTCAGCGATACGGGTATTGGCATGTCCGAAGAACATATACATCACGTGTTTGAACGTTTTTATCAGATAGATGCACAGCATACAGGTTCCGGACTGGGACTGGCCTTGGTAGAGGCTTTTGTGCAGTTGCATAAGGGTACAGTGCGGGTAGAGAGCGAGAAAGGAAAAGGCACATGTTTCCAGGTTGTACTTCCTATGAAGCAGGAAGGAGAGATGAAAGGGGGGGTAGAGAAAAATGAATCCTTGAAAAACTTGCAGGAAGGGGCTGTGCTGGATGCCGGACAAGAAACCTTGCATCAGTGGGTTGAAAACGTGGAAGTAGACGGAGCGTCAGACAAGGAAGTGGTGCTGGTTATTGACGACAATCAGGATGTGCGTGACTACGTGAAGATGTTGCTGCAGGATAAATATACCGTGATTGAAGCGGTAAACGGACAGGAAGGTATAAGACAGGCCATGAAGTATGTGCCAGACGTAGTGGTGTGCGATGTCATGATGCCTGTAATGGATGGTATAGAATGCTGTAAACGCTTGAAAAGCGAGTTGCAGACGTCTCATATTCCGGTACTGATGCTGACCGCATACGCTATGGATGAACAGCGGATTCAGGGGTATGATTCGGGCGCGGATTCGTATCTGACGAAACCTTTCAATGCTAAACTCCTGCTGGCACGAATCCGCAACCTGATAGATAACCGGAAACGGTTGAAATCGTTTACAGAAGATGCCACAGCGGTAAGCGGAAAACAGTCGTTGGGCGAAGTGGACAAGGGATTTGTGGAAAAGCTGAAGGCCTTGATTGAGGAAAAAATGAGCAATTCAGATTTGAGTGTAGAAGATTTGGGTGCTGAATTGGGGTTGGGGCGCGTGCAGCTATATCGTAAAACGAAATCCTTGACCGGATATGCTCCGAATGAATTGTTGCGCATTGCCCGGTTGAAAAAGGCAGCCTCTTTGCTGGCATCCTCTGAAAAGACGGTGGCCGAAATCACCTACGAAGTGGGATTCAGTTCTCCGTCTTACTTCACCCGGTGTTATAAAGACTATTTTGGAGAAAGCCCCAGTGAATTCCTGAAAAGGCGGGATGGGAAAAATTGAGAAGGGAGAGAGATTTTTTCTTACTAACAGAAATAGTTGTATATTTGGGCACTTTTTTGAATAGCTGGTTATGAAACGTATTTTGATATTGATATTCGTGTTGTATGTATGTGGTGCTGTAGGGCGTGCGCAGGATTTGAAAACGCTTTTTGTAGCATTGCCAGATTCCTTGTCTCCGCTTTTGACGGAGGTAAACCGGGCCGACTTCGGTGATTTTCTGGAAAGTGGGATGAAGGCAGAGGTGAAGAACCGTTTTGGAAATATGTCGGAAATGACTAAACTGACTTCAGATTATTTGTTCCTGAAAACGACTTCGGCCAGCACCTTGGAGCTGAAGCTGCTTCCGCTGAATGACTCCGTGAAAGTGATTTGTGCCGTTTCAACCTATTCGGCTCCGGCGCCTGACAGTCAGATTACTTTTTATGATACGAACTGGCATGAATTGCTGCTTTCCGATTTTTTACAGCTTCCACAAGAAGATGAATTTTATTTGACTCCGTCTTCGACAGCCCAGGCTGACTCCTTGAAGAACCTTCGTGCCTATGCTGACATGTATTTGTGGAAGGCTGAATTGTCGTCTGACAAACCGGTGCTCAAGTTTACTTATACTACGCCCGACTATCTGGACAAGGAAACCGCAAAAGATTTAAAGCCTTATTTGAAATCGCAGCCCATTTGTCTGGAATGGAAAGAGGGAAAATTTGTGGTTCGGGAAGATTTGAATCCTTCGTTAAAGTGATTTTATTTAATTCTTTGTATTGCTGAATGTTATGTTGTAAAACATTTATTCTATGTTTTGCGTATGAAAATACATGAAAAATCGTTAATCCTTCAGCCGGATATACCGAATTTTTTTTATCTTTGGAACGCTATTTGTAAAGTAGTCAGGCATATCTGCATGAAATGAAGGCAGAAGTGCACTCTAAAAGTGATTTGTTTTAAACCAGTAATGGTATTCTGAATAAGGGTCGGGCTGGAAAAAGGCCATCCGACGGATACTAGCTGAAAAATATAAGGTATAATGATTTTAAAGTGTATTAGAACAGTAGCAATGGCGGCTCTGGCCATGGTCAGTATCAATGTTTCAGGACAGGATCTTCTGGCTCGTCAGGCGCCGATTGACAGAAAATTAAAAGCAGTGGATTCATTAGCCCTGATTCGCCAGATTAAGGCAGAACAGTCAGTATATCCCGCTTACAGTCTTTATCCAAACTGGAACAATGATCGCGTTCATGCTTACGGTGGTAATGTACAGGTTCCAGATAGTTTCCGAATCGATCTGACAGGCTTCTGCATGCCGACAACTCATACAAAAATTACTTCCAAATGTGGTCCGCGCTGGCGGCGTATGCACAACGGATTGGACATTAAGGTCTATATCGGCGATACCATCCGTGCTGCTTTCGACGGGCGTGTGCGCATGGTGAAATATGAACGTAGAGGTTATGGCAAATATGTAGTAATCCGTCATGACAATGGCTTGGAAACCATTTACGGACACTTGTCTAAGCAGATTGTAGCTGAAGATGAATATGTAAAGGCGGGTGATCCGATTGGTTTGGGAGGAAATACCGGACGTTCTACCGGTTCTCACCTTCATTTTGAAACTCGTTTCTTAGGTGAGGTGATAAATCCGGAATTTATGTTTGATTTCCCGAACCAGGATATCGTTTCAGACAGCTATTTGTTTGTGCGTGGTGCCAACCGTTATGCATATCAGCGTACTCGCGCATTGGCTGCTGTAAGTTCAGGAAAATCGGGTGCGGCAGAGGCGGAAAAATCAGCTATCCGTTATCATAAAATCCGTAAAGGTGATACATTGGGACGTATCTCTCGTTTGTACCACGTATCCATCGACCGCTTGTGTCAGATTAATGGTATAAAACGTACTACGACGTTGCGTATCGGACAAGTCTTGAGATGTTCTTAATCAGGAAAACAAATTTATTGAAATAAAAGGAGATGCCATTTCATGCAGTCTGTCGGGACTGTATGAAATGGCATTTTTATCTCCGTTATTATTGTGTGCTCTCTGAAAAAACAGTAACTTTGCCACATATTCGAGCATAAAAGATGGAAGAAACCAAGAAACAATTTGAACATGTAATTGCGGTATGCCGTGATTTGTTTGCTAAGAAGTTGCATGATTACGGAGCTGCCTGGCGCATCATGCGTCCGTCTTCCGTGACAGACCAGATTTATATTAAGGCAAACCGTATTCGCAGTATCGAAGTAAAGGGCGTGTCCTTGATAGATGAAGGCATTCGTCCGGAGTTTATTGCAATTGTCAATTATGGTATTATCGGGCTTATTCAGCTGGAACTGGGCTATGCCGAGAAGGAAGATATAACTGAAGAGCGTGCGCTGGAATTATATGATACCTATGCCGACAAGGCGCTGAAGCTGATGCTGGCGAAGAATCATGACTATGATGAGGCTTGGCGTAGCATGCGCATTACTTCCTATACAGATTTGATTTTGATGAAGATTTATCGGACCAAGCAAATCGAATCTTTGAAAGGAGACACCTTGGTTTCAGAAGGTGTAGACGCCAATTATATGGATATGATTAATTATGCTGTTTTCGGATTGATTAAGCTGGAATTTGGAGAATAAGTTTCTACATAAAGCAATTGTGATCTGGAGTAACGTCTGCCGTTTTTTATTGGCTGTCGTTTTTCTGTTCTCCGGATTTGTAAAGGCCAATGATCCTTTGGGTACGGTCTATAAGGTACAGGATTACCTGGAAGCATGGGGGCTGCAGAGCCTGAGCGCAGGATATGTGCCTTATCTGGCAGCTATGCTCTGTGCCTTGTTTGAGTTTATTCTTGGCATTTATCTGTTCTTCGGTATTCGTCGGAGGGTAGCTCCTTTGCTGGCTTTGTTGATGATGGCGTTTATGACACCGTTGACATTGTGGCTGGCCATAGCCAATCCGATTTCCGATTGTGGATGTTTTGGTGATGCGGTTGTGCTGACCAACTGGGAGACTTTCTTCAAAAACATCGTGTTGCTTATTGCGGCTATTTCCGTGTTTAAGTGGCGACGGCATATCTTTAATCTAGTCACCACGAAAGTGGACTGGCTGATTTCGCTTTACAGTATTCTGTTCATCATCTTCTTCATGTTGTTCTGCCTGCGCTACCTGCCTGTGTTCGATTTTCGTCCTTATCATGTGGGAGCAGACATTATAAAAGGCATGACAATTCCTGAAGGTGAGAAGCCTACCGAGTATGAAACGATTTTTATTTATTCGAAAGACGGTAAAGAACAGGAATTTACGATTGATAATTTCCCGACAGATTCCACGTGGACCTTTGTCGATTCGAAGACTCGGGTGAAGGAGAAGGGCTATGAACCTCCTATTCACGACTTCTCGATTACTTCACTGGAAACGGGAGAGGATTTGACAGATGACATACTTCATAGTGACCAGTATACGTTCTTACTGGTGGCACCATGGTTGAAGCAGGCGGACGATAGTGGCATGGATTTGATCAATGAAGTGTATGATTACAGTGTGGAGCACGGGTATCGTTTCCTGTGTCTGACAGCTTCTTCGGAGCAGGATATTATAGACTGGCAAGAGAATACAGGAGCGGAATATCCGTTTGCGTTGATGGATGAGATTACGCTGAAGACGATGATTCGTTCCAATCCGGGATTGATGCTGCTGAAAAAAGGACTCGTGCTGCGTAAATGGAGTGTTTCCAATCTGCCAGATGAATATCAGTTGAATGCACCGCTGGAGAAACTTCCATTCAGTACATGGAATCCGAAAACCAATGTGCACAAGGTGGTAGAAGTGACCGGCTGGTTCCTGGGGCCTTTGCTGCTGCTGACCGTGGTCGACCTGATATGGTTGCGCATAAAAAGCCGCAAAAAGAAAAAAGAGGAAGAGAATAAAAAAGAAACATTATAACTAACCCTTTAAAATTTAAACAAAATGAGAAAAAACATTGTAGCAGGTAACTGGAAAATGAACAAGAACCTGCAGGAAGGTATTGCATTGGCAAAAGAATTGAACGAAGCATTGACTGCAGACAAACCAAACTGCGATGTAATCATCTGTACTCCTTTCATTCACTTGGCTTCTGTAACTCCTCTGGTAGACAGCTCTATCATTGGTGTAGGTGCTGAAAACTGCGCTGACAAAGTATCTGGTGCTTATACTGGTGAAGTTTCTGCAGAAATGGTTGCATCTACAGGTGCTCAGTATGTAATCTTGGGTCACTCTGAACGTCGTGCTTACTATCACGAAACAGTTGAAATCCTGGAAGAAAAAGTTAAATTGGCTTTGGCTAACAACTTGAAACCTATCTTCTGTATCGGTGAAGTATTGGAAGAACGTGAAGCTAACAAACAGAATGAAGTAGTAGAAGCTCAGTTGGCTTCTGTATTCTCTTTGTCTGCTGAAGATTTCGGTAAAGTAATCTTGGCTTACGAACCGGTTTGGGCTATCGGTACAGGTAAGACTGCTACTCCGGAACAGGCTCAGGAAATCCACGCTCACATCCGTTCTTTGGTTGCTGCTAAATACGGTCAGGAAGTAGCTGAAAATACTTCTATCCTGTACGGTGGAAGCTGCAAGCCTTCTAACGCAAAAGAATTGTTCGCTAATCCTGATGTAGACGGTGGTCTGATTGGTGGTGCTGCTTTGAAAGTTGCAGACTTCAAAGGTATCATCGACGCTTTTAAATAATTCTTTTTTGAATTAGTCAGGAGCGACTTCTGAGCACAGAGATGATGTGAGGACCTTGTGCCGTCGTATGGTCTCTGTACTCAATTGACTTTTGTTTTCTATGTCTATCTAAAAATCCGCTTATGCTGAAATATCTTTTATTTGTAGTTTCTGTTTTGTGTGTCGGCGGGGCTTATGCCCAGCAGAACATTATCGAAAGCCTGCAGACCCGTCGGGCGGGAGAAGGTGTAGTGACTATCCACCAGGATGCACAGATTACCTCTTTGATAGGGAAACGTTATGTGCGTTCTACCAGTTCGGAGCAGGTAAAGACATTAAAAGCTCGTGGATTTCGCGTACAGATATACGCCGGGAATAACTCCCGTCAGGCGCGTAGTGAAGCGAATAGGGTAGCAACGAAAGTGAAACAAGAATTTCCGGAACTTCCGGTTTATACTTATTTTCAGCCTCCTCGGTGGCTGTGCCGGGTAGGAGACTTTAAAAGTATTGAAGAAGCACATGTAACCATGCGTAAATTGAAAGCTACAGGAGTTTTTAAGGAAGTGTCTATTGTGCGTGAACAGATTAATATACCTATAGAATAATGATGACAGATACAAATTCGATAAACTGGCCGCAAGAGAAGGTTGAGAAACTGGTCGGGCATTATAAGGAAATCCTTTCTTTGCTGGGTGAAGACCCTGAAAGAGAAGGACTGTTGAAAACCCCTGAGCGTGTAGCAAAAGCCATGCTGACGCTGACTCGCGGATATGAAATGGATCCGAGAGAAGTGCTGAATGCCGCAAAATTCAAGGAACCTTACAGCCAGATGGTGATTGTGAAGGACATTGATTTCTTTTCCATGTGCGAGCATCACATGCTGCCGTTCTACGGAAAGGCCCATGTGGCATACATTCCTAACGGATACATTACGGGGCTGAGTAAGATTGCTCGTGTGGTAGATATTTTTTCTCACCGTTTGCAGGTGCAGGAACGCATGACGCTTCAAATAAAGGAGTGTATCCAGGAAACACTGAATCCATTAGGCGTAATGGTGGTTGTAGAAGCCAAACACATGTGTATGCAGATGAGAGGAGTGGAAAAACAGAATTCCGTGACAACTACTTCTGATTTTACAGGTGCATTCAATCAGGCCAAGACGCGCGAAGAGTTCATGAATCTGATTCGTGCAAGATATTAATCTGAAGATACTATTTCCCCTTTTATCGTGGAGAGGGGAAATAGTTAATGTAAAACAACGCGGTCGCCCGCCTTTTGTGCCATTGGAATCTGAATCTTTTGCAGGGTTTTGTAGTGCTCCATGATTTCCTGGCATTTCTCCGGATTGTTATAGATGTCCGGATTGGCTAAAGCCTGCAGGGTATGCTTCATCTCTTCGTCTACAATCGATAGCTTGAAATCAATTAACAACCTGGGCACTAATTCGTAAAGCCTTTCTTCATCGGTAATGATTGCCTGTCCTTTTGAGTGGTACTTGCTTAGCTGATAGCGATCACTGGCTAATTCTGCGGCCTGTTTGCTGATTTCCGGATCAGGATGAGTCAGGAAATAGCGTTCAGACACAAAGCCTTCATCGTGCAGGTGATTCTCAGCCTCTTTTAGGATGCGGCGGTCTATGGGATAGTGAAACTGCAGTTCGTCCTCTTTTAAACTGGAAGAAATACATTCTATCACAGTGAGCGGTTGCTCTTCTCCGTTTTCATCCTCTAAGTAACACATCACTTTTTCACCATAGCGGACAATCATTTGCAGGAGGAGTTGTTCCTTTTCGTAGAACAATTTTTTTTCGTTCCCTTCCAATGGGATATACGAAAGGTAATTGTCCGTAGGGACAGGAATCTCTACTGGTTGTCCGGCAGGCTGTTCTGCGGTCGGAGGTACATACTCAGTTGCTTCCTGAGGAGCAGGAGGAAGCAGCGTTTCATCCGGTATGGGAATTGCTTCCGGCTGTGCCTCCGGATAGGTAGTCGGAGGAGTAGGTTGGGCATTCTGGATGGCCTGTCGTTGCTTCCGCTGGATTTCCTTGTATTTGTTCTCCTGTGCTTGCTCTATCAATTTGTTTACTGCTTCTATCAGGATTTTCTCTTCCATCTGCAGAAGCTGGCTGCACTCGCGTGTATATACGGAGCGGACAATCGAGTCAGGTATTACAGAGATACTTTTTACGATACTGGAAATCAGGCTGGCACGTTTGATCGGGTCTTTTCCTGCTTCTTCCATCAGCAGATTCGTCTTGAAACGAATGAAGTCTACTTCGTGCTCATTGATGTAGGCCTGATAATCGGTGGCATTATGCTTGCGCGCAAAGCTGTCAGGGTCATCTCCATCGGGGAGCAGGCATACCTTGATGTTCATGCCTTCTTCTAATAGCATGTCAATACCGCGTATGCTGGCCTTGATTCCGGCTCCGTCACCGTCATACAATACCGTAATGTTATTGGTAAAGCGATGAATCAGGCGTATCTGGTCGGAAGTCAGTGCCGTACCCGAAGAAGCTACCACATTTTCAATTCCACTCTGGTGCATGGAAATGACATCAGTATAACCTTCTACTAAGAAGCAGCGGTCCTGACGTACAATGGCTTGCTTGGCAAAATAAATGCCATAGAGTTCCCGGCTTTTGTGATATATCTCCGATTCCGGAGAGTTGACATACTTCATCTGCACATTTTTGGTGGCAGCGCTTAATACACGTCCCCCAAAAGCTACCACTTTTCCCGACAAGGTATGTACGGGAAAAATGACACGCCCCCAGAAACGGTCGCGAAGCGATCCGTCGTCCTTTCTATAGCACAACCCCGTCTTTACCAGGAACTCTTCCTGATAGCCTTTCTGTTTGGCAGTACGTGCCAGTGCATCGTGACTGTCTGTGCTGTATCCTAACTGGAACTTTTTGATAATGTCATCACGGAATCCTCGGCTGCGTAAATAGGTCATACCGATACGTTGCCCGTCGATGTGATTGTAAAGTATGTCTTGAAAATATTCAGAAGCAAACTGGTTGACTACAAACAAGCTTTCACGCAGGCTATGTGCTTGTTTTTCTTCGTCGGTGAGTTCCCGTTCCTTTACTTCGATGTGATATTTGTTGGCCAGCCACTTCAGGGCCTCGTAGTAAGAAAGCTGTTCGTGCTCCATGATGAAGTGCACCACATTTCCTCCCTTACCGCAACTGAAACATTTGCATAATCCTTTGCTGGGAGACACACTGAAAGAAGGGGTCTTTTCATTGTGGAACGGGCATAGTCCGATGTAGTTCACTCCCCTTCGGCGGAGTGTGACAAACTCGGATACTACATCTACTATTTGTGCGGCATCCAGTATTCGGTCTATGGTAGCTTGATCAATCATTTCGAAGGGCGAAAATAATAAAAATAAGTAGAATGTGCAACGGCTTTCATGTTAGAACATGAACGCGATGGAAGCTCCGAAAGTAAAATTATGCATAGGCGTTCTTTTACTATACGAACGGACTTTCCGGTTACCGTTTTCATCTGCCCAGGAGTTCTTCAGGTCGTATGTCAGTCGGGGGGAGGCAAAGTCATAGTCGCAATAGAGGCGCAGGGCCGCATTTTCCTTGTAGCGGTAGGCGAGAGAAAGGCCAGTTCCTAATTTAAATGTAGAACTTTTACGAATGTGAAGAAATTCTTCGTCGATGAAAGTGCTTTGTAGCATTTCTTGAACGCTGAGACCTTCTTGCCGGGTATAATAATCTACGTCGGCTTTATAGAATTGTTCGTAGGCTTCCTGGCTCACTTTCTGACGGTCGAAAATGGCTGGATTAATCCGTGAAATAGAGTTTAAGGTAAAGTTCGCATTAGTGCGTCGGCCGACTAACAGCTTGCTCCCTATCAGGAAACGGCTGCTGAGCGGATAGGAAAAGTACAGTCCTAAATCGATGTCGCACATGCCTAAATGGTCCGATTCCAGTCCGTCGAGCAGGTACATGTTGACAGGGGCTCCTTCCTTCAGGTCATTGTCCAGGTCAAAATGCTTTTTGTTTTCTTCGGGAATGTCGGCGATAACAGGTACGGTAGCTACTCTCAGGCGTCCTCCCAAACCGATGTACGGATTAAAAAAGTAGGCCCCTTCTGCGCTGACGACGGTCGATGTACCAGTATGCAGGCGCATGCCTAAAGGGGTCCCTTCTTCTGTGTCATATAGTTCAGCGGTACGCAGGGTGGAAGGTCCTGTGGCAAATCCCATGTTGAGGCTCAGGAATGAAGGGGCATCGTAGCGGTTGAAGTGAGTTGTTAACTGTCTGCTGGTGGTATTCTTACGAAAAATCAGGTCGGAAAGGAAATAGCCTAAGTCTGTCGAAATCATACCGATTCCAGCTCCTACCAGCACATCGCCAATCCAGTGACGGTTGTTCAGTTGGCGAGTGATACCGGTTACTCCCGCTAAGGTATATCCTCCGATGCTATACCATGGACTGAGCATGCCGTATTCTTTATGCAGGATTGTGGCACACATAAAAGCAGTGGCCGTATGTCCGGAAGGAAATGAATTGTTTGATGAATT
Organism: uncultured Bacteroides sp.; assembly: GCA_945965395.1. GTDB lineage: Bacteria > Bacteroidota > Bacteroidia > Bacteroidales > Bacteroidaceae > Phocaeicola. The sequence goes on along the minus strand of CAMFND010000018.1, from coordinate 39,792 downwards.
ATCCGGACGCATTTCTTTGGTCGTATATTTCAGGGTGTTGACAAAGCCGGCCATCAAGGCTGCTGAGAAAACATTGCTGACTGTGAGTTCCTTCCATGAACTGCGGCTTTCTACTCCAGCTAATTTCATGCCCCATGTGGCAACTAACGGGACATATTGTGTATAATTATCATATTCGTGATGAAAGGTCGGCTGGAAGCGATTGCGCAGTGTTCGGAAATCCTGGTTTTGCTTTTTGACGATTAAGCCGGAAACGATAAAAGGAATTCCCATGTACGAAAAGTTTTGCTGGAAGAGTTGCTTTGTTCTCTTTTGTTTCGCAGGAAGAGCCGACGAGGTAAGAGAAGACAGGGAGTCTTGTGTCAAAAAATAACTGTTCGCTGAATGATGTGCATACAGCGGGTGACAGGTCAGTGCTGAAATAAAGAAAAGTAGTAAAGTGCATATTCTCATTGCTGCCCGTAGTTTTAGGAATACATGGTAAAGAGAGCGGCAAAGGTAGTGCTTTTGAGAGAGAGACTGAAAGTTTTTAGATGTACATTGGTGAAATATAAATACTTAAAAATGAGATGTTTATAATTTTATATGATGTACAACGATATTGGGGAAGGGCATAAAAAAAGGAGACCGATGATTCAGTCTCCTTTTATATTAATGGAAAATCCGATTATTTAATGTTCGGGTTCAGCTTGTTCCATTCAGCTACTGGAGGAAGAACGCCCATAGCGATTACTTCGTCACGCAGTGCGCACAAGTGTTCGTAGCTCTTATCCAAAGCAGCTTGTTCTTCTGCAGTACCGTTCAACGCAGCGCAGTGGCAACCGTCAGCTGTGATAGAAGTTTCCCAAGCCATCATGATGTGGTCGTACTTTTCGTTAGAAACGTAAGTACCAGCCGGCCAGCGGAATGCTTTACCGCCCATAGCAGCACCAATCATTTCGATAGAAACGTATGACGGGCTCTGGAATGAAGAACGGCCACGCAAGTTGATGATGTTAGCACCACCCTTAGTTACTTTCTGCTGGATTTCAGCCCACTGTTCTTTTGTCAAGGCATCAGTACCGATGATGTCTGTCAAAGCTTTACCGTTTACTTTAGCAGTAGAAGCAAATACAGCCATCTGTTCGCCGTGACCACCGTAAGTACGGCAGTTTTCAACAGCGTCCATAGAGATACCGAAGTGTTTAGCCAATTCGCTACGCAGACGAGTAGAGTCAAGAGCAGCCAAAGTAGTTACCTGACCCGGTTTCAAACCAGAGTACAACAATGTGATCAAACCTGTGATGTCAGCAGGGTTGAAGATAACTACGATGTGTTTTACATCCGGACAGTACTGTTTTACGTTCTTACCGAATTCTTCTGCGATAGCTGCGTTACCTTTCAACAGGTCTTCACGAGTCATACCAGCTTTACGAGCAGCACCACCTGAGTTTACGATATATTTAGCACCAGTCAGCGCTTCTTTGATATCTGAAGTGAAAGTGATGTTCACACCTTCGAAACCGCAGTGGAACAATTCTTCAGCAACACCTTCCAAACCTGGAGCGTACGGGTCGTACAAGCAGATGTTAGGAGTTAAGCCCATCATGATAGCAGTCTGAGCCATGTTAGAACCGATCATACCGGCAGCACCAACAATGGTAAGTTTTTCGTTTGTTACAAATTCCATAATTCTTATGTATTTAAGTTATGTATAAAAGTGTATAGTCAGTCTTTGTTTTTTCTTCAATGCAAAGATAGGAAAGTTATCAGTGAAAAACGAATCTTTACACTGGTAAATATAGGATGAAAAAAGATGATTTTCGGCAATTACGGAAAAATTTCACTATTTTTAGATGTCATATCCCAATTTTGCAAAGAGTAGGTTACATTTTTTCAATTCACATTTTATCGCTTTATTTTTCTTCTGATGCCTTGTTTTTCTTGTATTTCTCCTGATGCATAATTCTAAATTCCGAGACGGATTCTCTGTTTCACACTATGAAATACAAAAACCACAGTGTGGGATATGTATTTCACAGTGTGGGATACAAATCCTGCACTGTGAAACAGAGAATTTGCAGGTAGAAAATAGATTATCAATAAGGTTATTTGATGGAATAGATGGTCATTCTTTCAATTCTGTTTTCGAAAGTCATTGTGTTTTCTGAAATATTGCATATTTTTGCCCGATAACCGTTATGAAGATGAAAGTAAAGTTATACCTGTTTGGGTGGGTAATAATGATATGCAGTGTGATTTCGGCCAAAGGACAAAGCTTGAAAGAGGTTGTTAGTCAGGTTGAAGCAGACACAGCCAATGTTTACCTGCCTGCTGATTCCTTGTTTGCTCGTTTTTTGAAAGAAAAACAAATTCCTGTTACGGCTTGTAATCGTATGACTTTGTTGAAGAGCGGTCGCAGCAAGTTTGAACATCTGTTTGAGGATATAAAGAAGGCTGAAAACTATATCCATCTGGAATACTTTAATTTCCGCAGTGATTCTATTGCCAAGGAATTGTTTACCTTGTTGGCGGAGAAAGCCAAAGAAGGAGTGACAATCAAGGCCCTGTTTGATGACTTTGGAAATTTGTCAAACAGTCGTCCTTTGCGAAAGGAACATCTGAAGATGCTGGCGGAAAGAGGAGTGGAAATGGCCCGTTTCAGTCCCATTCGTTTCCCTTATATCAATCATGTATTTTGTCGTGACCATCAGAAAATTGTGGTAATTGACGGAAAGGTGGGATATACGGGAGGTATGAATATTGCCGATTATTATATCAACGGGCTTCCAAAAATCGGTCCCTGGCGTGATATGCACATCCGTATAGAAGGACCGGCAGTGCAGTATCTGGAAAAAGCTTTTTTAGGTGTATGGAATAAGGAGACGCACGAGGACTTGAAGGAAGGACAAGTGATGCACGATACGTTGTGCGAGGGTTCCGGAAGAAGGGTTGCCATTGTGCAGCGTATTCCGAAAGTTTGTCCGGAAATCATGCGTGAGGCTTATATTGCGGCATTGGATGCAGCAGAACGTAAGGTGCAGATTATCAATCCTTATTTTACTCCTACCCGTGAAGTAAGAAATGCCATCAAACGGGCGGCTGAACGGGGAGTTCGGGTGGAAATCATGATTCCGGGGAAGTCGGACATCTCTTTTACTCCCGATGCCGGATTTTATATAGCCAATAAGCTGCGTAAGGCGGGAGCACACATCTACGTGTTTAATGGAGGCTTTCATCATTCTAAAATCATGATGGTGGACGAGCGATTCTGTACGGTAGGCAGTACGAACTTGAACAGCCGTAGTCTGCATTATGATTATGAAATCAATGCATTTATTCTGGATTTGCCTACTACTGCCGAGTTGGGAGAAGTATTTCAAAACGACAAGCTCAATAGTACGATTATGACCCGTGAGGAATATAAGAAGCGGAGTGTATGGCGTCGTTTTGTAGGATGGTTTGCGCATTTGTTTACGCCGGTTATATAATAATAAAAAGGTGAATATCTCCTGAAACTACGATTTTTTTCTTATTTTTGTCCGATTATATAGTAGTAACAGCCAAAAAAGAACCTGATTTTTACGGAACAATATGTCGTTTTTTAAGGATGTAATCGGACAAGAAGATGTGAAAGAACTTCTCATTCATAGTGCAAAGAATGGGAAGATGCCTCATGCTGTGTTGCTGACGGGACCTGCTGGAAGCGGAAAGCTACCCGTAGCTTTAGCTGTGGCACGTTATCTTCTTTGTCATCATCCTGCAGAAAATGATGCGTGCGGCCAATGTAATTCGTGCAAGATGATGGACCATCTGGCTCATCCTGACATGCATTTTGCTTTTCCGGTGGTACGTAAAAAGGCCGGAAGGGACGTGGTCTGTGATGAATTCCTGCCTCAGTGGCGTGAAATGCTGGGACGTAATCCGTATGCCGACCTTCAGGAATGGATGCGAGTCATTGATGCGGGCAATCAGCAACCTCAGATTTATGTGCGTGAGAGTGATGAAATTCAGCGGAAACTCTCGCTGAAAGCCAGTCAGGGAGGATACAAGGTCATGCTCATCTGGCTTCCGGAAAAAATGAATGTGGAATGTGCGAATAAGCTGCTGAAACTGCTGGAAGAACCTCCTTTAAAGACTGTTTTTCTGTTGGTGAGTGAGGAACCTGACTTATTGCTTCCTACGATTGTGAGTCGTACGCAGCGCATCAATTTAAAGCCCTTGCCGGAGTCGGACATTGAGCGTTATCTGGTGGAGCGTTATATGCTCCCTGTGGAAGATGCCCGTGACATTGCACACCGTTCGGCCGGAAGTTTGTTGAGGGCTGTGGAAAATGTGCATTTGGGAGAGGAAAACAAGCTTTGTTTTGAACTCTTTGTGAACCTCATGCGTACGGCCTATAAACGTGATATTCGTAGTCTGAAAGCGTGGAGTGAGCAGGTGGCAGGAATGGGGCGTGAGCGGCAGAAGAACCTCCTGGAATATTGCCAGCGGATGGTGCGTGAAAACTTTATCTGCAATTTCCGTCAACCTGATATGGTATATTTGAGTCCGGAGGAGTTACAGTTTGCCAGCCGTTTTGCTCCTTACATCAATGAGCGGAATATTATTTCCGTGATGGAATTGCTGGAGGAGGCACAGGTACACATTGAGCAGAATGTGAATCCGAAGATGGTTTTTTTTGACATGGCGCTGAGAATGATTGTAGAAATGAAACAACAATAACGATATATGGACGATTTCAAGCTTAAAAACGGAAGTGGCCGACTCTGCTGTGGAGGCTGCGGACGACAGAATAATAAATTGAATACTTACGACTGGCTGGCCGATATACCTGGAAACACGGAGGAACAGGATATGGTGGAAGTTCAGTTTAAGAATACCCGCAAGGGATATTATAAGAACAGTAACGGGCTGCATCTGGAGAAGGGAGATATTGTGGCAGTAGAAGCCACTCCGGGACATGACATCGGTACGGTGACATTGACTGGAAGACTGGTTCCCCTGCAAATGCGTAAGGCTAATTTGAAGCCTGATGCAGAAATACGTCGTATTTACCGTAAAGTGAAGCCTGTGGATATGGAAAAATATGAGGAGGCAAAATCGCGTGAACACGATACAATGATTCGTTCGCGCAAGATTGCGGAAAGTCTGGGGCTTCAGATGAAAATCGGTGATGTGGAGTATCAGGGCGATGGTAATAAAGCGATATTCTATTACATTGCAGATGAGCGTGTAGATTTCCGTCAGCTGATTAAGGTGCTGGCTGAGACTTTCCGGGTACGTATCGAAATGAAACAGATTGGTGCCCGTCAGGAGGCCGGACGTATCGGAGGAATCGGACCGTGTGGACGCGAGTTGTGCTGTGCTACGTGGATGACGAACTTCGTTTCAGTGTCGACCAGTGCGGCCCGATTTCAGGATATTTCGCTTAATCCGCAGAAACTGGCCGGACAGTGTGCCAAACTGAAATGCTGTCTGAATTACGAAGTAGATGCCTACGTGGAATGTCAGAAACGCTTGCCGAGTAAGGAAATTACCCTTGAAACGCTGGATAACATGTATTATTATTTCAAGGCAGATATTCTGAAAGGAACCATTACTTATAGTACGGATAAGAGTTTCCTGGCAAATGAAGTGACTATCTCCGCACGCAGAGCCTTTGAAGTGCTGAATATGAACAAACGGGGAGAAAAGCCTGAAAAACTGGATGACGAATTCTCCGGACGTGAATCGCAGCGTTCAAAAGACTTGTTGGAACAAGAGAGCTTGACTCGTTTTGACAAAACAAAAGGCGGAAAGAACCGGAAAAAGAAACAAAAAGGGCAGGCATCACAAAGTAATGCGTCAGCGGCTCCTGTAGAAGCTGGTAATGGGCAAACTCCAGATACTTCTAAAGAGAATAAAGGGCCACAGGGAAGAAATAACCGTCCACAGAGACCGAAAGGGAATCCGGCTCCGGCAGCTCCTCAGGCTCCAGCGGCTGAAAATGCCGGAAATGCACCACAGGCAAAAGCCGGTCAGGAACCTCGCCCTAACCGCAACGGGCGGAGAAATTTCCGTCGGAATAATGAGGGAAACAAACGTCCGGAGCGTAATACGAATACGGATGTACAGGCTTAAAGAATCTTTTATCTATTATATAAAGGCAGGACTGGCACTATGTGTCTTGTTCCTGCTGAATGCCTGTTATACAGATACACGTTATCATGTATATCAGGCTGTTTCTGGTGAAAAAGGCTGGGATAAATCTGACTCTCTGGTTTTCCATCTTCCTGTAGGACTTTATTCCGGTGAGTACCGGATGGAGATAGGCCTTCGTCATACCGGAGAATATCCTTATCGGGATATCTGGCTTTCAGTGACGCAGTCGGAAGGTGATTCATTACCGCCCCGCACGGATACACTGCACATTTATCTGACCGATGAAAAAGGACACTGGGCGCAGAGTGGGGCAATGGGAGGATTGTATCAGCATGTATATGTGTCAGATAAACCGGTTATTTTCTCTACCGATTCAATAGACCGCATTTTTCGTATCACTCATCTGATGAGGCAGAATCCATTGCCTGGAATATCCGATGTGGGAATCCGGTTATTTCTCCCTGGCCGCGTCAATGCGGAGGAAGACAAACAGCAGGATGGTAAATCCCCACAATGAGGAACCGCCGTAGCTGAAGAAGGGAAGGGGGATACCAATGACGGGAGTTAGTCCGAGTACCATTCCTATATTGATAAAGAGATGGAAAAAGAATATACTTAGTACACAGTAGCCGTATACTCTTCCAAAGCGACTTTCCTGTCGCTCGGATAGTGCGATAAGGCGTAGAATAAGTCCCATGAACAAGGAAATGACTAAAGCTGAGCCGACAAATCCTTGTTCTTCGCCGATGGTACAGAAAATGAAGTCGGTATCTTGTTCCGGAACGTATTTCAATTTGGTCTGCGTACCGTTGAGAAAGCCTTTTCCGAATAATCCTCCGGAACCGATGGCAATTTTGCTTTGGTTGACATTGTATCCGGCTCCTGCAGGGTCATCTTTCATTCCCAATAACACTTCGATTCGAATCTTCTGGTGAGGTTCAAGTACCTGATTGAATACATAGTCGGTCGAGAAGAAAAAGATGCCCGAGCCAATTACGAACAGAATTACATAGAAATAAGCTCTCAGTCGTTCACGCAGATAGAAGAAAGCCAGTGTTAGTACAATACCTCCACAAAGGGCTAACTGGAGATGACATACATTTAACGGAATTACGTAGTTGGAAAACAAAGCTCCTAATAACGTTCCTCCGCCTCCGATACCGAAAATGTAGGCTGCAAGTTTGGGCGACTGCCGCTGACAATATCTTCCCGCCAGAAAGGCAGAAAGCAGAATGACCAGCGTCAATACGGAGAATTCTCCCCATGATGTCATTTCATCAGGCATAATTTCTGCACTGAATTTTAGGCCGACAATAAAAAATACCACGGCACAGATTCCGGAGAATAGAACTGTTCCGGTCATCCCTTCTCTGTAGAGCATTAAAAAAAAGGATAAGTACACCAGGGCAGAACCTGTTTCTTTCTGGAGTATAATCAATGCCATAGGCAGCAGAATGATACCCAATACGGTTATCAGATTGCGGGTGCGCTGCATTTGGAAAGTATATTCATTTATATATTTTCCTAATGCAAGGGCTGTGGCAAATTTGGCGAATTCGGCTGGTTGCAAACTTACCGGGCCTAATACAATCCATGAGCGTGAACCTTTGATTTCATGCGGATTGAAGATGGTACCGAAAAGTAGCAAAATCATGATGCTATAAAGCAGATAAGCGTAGGTGTCGTATACACGGTCTTCAAGCATAAGTATGACAAAGCCCAGCCCCAATGAACAGCCTATCCACATCAGCTGTTTACCGGCGCGTGTAGTAATATCAAAGAAATTCGGTTCACCATAATTATAACTTGCTCCGCACACACTGAACCATCCGCAGATGACCAGTATAAGGTAAAGTCCGATGGTCCACCAGTCCACATTTTTCCATACACTACCTCTCATGTATCCCATAATCAATCCTCCTGTTTTGAATCTCTGTAGCCATGACTTCGTCTTCTGGCGAGAGTTTCCCTTTTAAATACTTTTCAATCATGAGTCGTCCGATAGGTACACCGTATACCGCACCGAATCCTCCGTTTTCCACATAGACTGCTATGGCAATCTTGGGATCTTTCATGGGAGCAAATCCCATAAAGGCTGAGTGGTCTTTCCCACGGTTCTGGGCCGTTCCGGTTTTTCCACATACCTCGATGTCAGGTAAGTTAGCTCCTCTACAGGTTCCGCCCAATACGGCTGAACGCATGCCTTGTACCACTTCCTCGTAATGTGAACGGTCTACCATAGTGTATCTTTTTTGTGTGTAAAGTGTATCGAGCTGTTCACCTTCTATCTCTTTCACCACATGAGGTGTGATAAAATAGCCTCTGTTGGCGATGGTTGCTCCTAAGTTGGCTATTTGTAATGGAGTCAGTGTGACCTCACCTTGTCCGATGGAAATACTGATAATGGTCAGTCCATTCCATGAGCCTCGGTAAGCTTTGTCGTAGACGCTTGCATTGGGAATAAATCCTCTTTTCTCTCCGGGAAGGTCGATTCCCAACGGATAACCGAATCCCATGGATACCATATAGTCTCTCCAGGTGTTCATGGCTTTTTGTACGGTTCCGTATTTCTTTCTGGCACCAATCATGTAATAGAGTCCCCAGCAGAAATATCCGTTGCAGGAAGTTGCTAATGCCGGAATCAGCGAAAGCGGCGAGGGGTGACCGTGGCAGCCAACATGAAGTCCCCGGAAGTTGAATCCACCAAAACACGGATAACTGGTCTGGGTGGTTATGATTCCCTCTTGCAGGAAGGTCAGTGCCTGTGAAGTCTTGAAAGTGGAACCTGGCGGATAGGTACCCATGATGGCACGGTTCAATAAAGGCTTCCAGGGGTCACGTGCCAGTATCAGATGGTTCTTACCGCGGTTTCTTTCGACCATTTTTCGAGGGTCGTAAGTCGGTGAAGAAACTAAGCAGAGCACCTCACCTGTGGATGGTTCTATGGCTACAATACTTCCGATTTTTCCTTCCAGCAGACGTTCTCCCAGCTCCTGAAGTTCGATGTCCAGACTCAGTCGCAGGTTTTTTCCTGCTACAGGAGCCTTATCGAATTTTCCGTCCATATAGTTCCCCTGGATTCGTCCTCGGGCATCACGTAATAATATTTCAATACCTTTTTCTCCTCGTAACTGCTTTTCGTAAGAACGCTCTACACCTAATTTACCGATAAAGTCGCCGGGAATATAGTATTCATCCTTTTCCATATCGGATTTGGAAACTTCGGCAATATCTCCCAGGATGTGAGCTCCGGCATTGTAGGTATATTGTCGGATGGTACGTCGCTGGATATAGAATCCTGGAAACTTAAACAGTTTTTCCTGGAACACACCACAATCTTCGGCCGACAGCTGGGTAAGAAATACCTGATTGGTGTAGGGGGAGTAGCCAGGATTAAGCCGGCGATCTTTCATGTCACGGAATTTTTTTCGCAGAAACTCCGGTGAGATTTTCAGTGTTTGGCATAAATCCATGGTATCCAGCTCCGTAATTTCTTTCATAATTACGGTAATGTCGTAAGCAGCCTGATTATAAACCAGCAGTTTATCATTCCGGTCGTATATGACTCCTCGGCTTGGATATTGTATTTTTTTGAGAAAAGCGTTGCTGTCGGCATTTTTCTTGTAGTCTTCACTCATGATTTGCAGTGAAAGTAAACGTATAAGAAAAATCAGCACAATCACAATGACTGCACCACCAATTACATATTTTCGCTTTTCAAGATCGTAGTTTCTTTCCACTATTTTTTCCTCCTGACAGAATCAACACATAAGATGAATATGAGTGTGATAATTGTATCACTGGCAATTTTCAGCAACAGCGTGGGCATGTTGGCCAATGAGAATGTATCCAAGATATTCAGTATGAAAGCATGTAATAAAACAAGGACTATCGTGTACCGGAAAAATGAAGCAAATCCCATCTGATACATGCCTGGTTCAAAGTTGTCTGTAATGTCACGTAAGGAAAACAATCTGAGAATCCATGGGCGGCAGAAGGCTGTACATACGGCTGTGGCAGCGTTTAATCCTGGTGTATTGCTGAAAATATCGATGCAAAGTCCTAAAGAAAAGGCCCATAACATTAATCCCTTACGGCTGTTGTCTGAATCTATCTTCAATAAAAAGTAGATATAGAACAACGGTGTGGCATATTGTTCAAAATGAATGTGGTTGAGTACCAGTACTTGCAGTAAGACAAGTATGATGAACCATTCAAGACGTATGATATATTGCATAATTACCTTGGCTTTCTGTATCGTTAATTTTTATGGTTGCATTGAATGTATGCTGTCCTCAAGTTGTGCCTGCTCAGTGCCGTTGAATGAGCCTAAAACCCTGACATTGTTCAGTCGGGCAAAGTCTGTGAATAGCTTGACTTTGAGCAGATAAGATAGTCCGTCGTGACTGTCTTCCATATCATCTACGGTTCCTACGGGAATCCCGGCTGGAAAAACGGCGCTGTGCCCACTTGTTACAATCGTATCGCCCAATGAGAATTCGGAATGTCGGGGCATATCTTTGACGTAGGCATATTGTGAAGAACCTCCTTCCCACTTCAGGAAACCAAAATACGAGGTTCGTTTGATTTTACAGCTGATGCTGCTTTTGGAATTTAATACGGGCAATACAATGGCATGATGCTTTCCCGTGAGATAAACAATTCCGACTACTCCGTTTCCACATACGACTCCCATTTCCGGGCGGATGCCGTCGGCCTCTCCTTTGTCGATGGTAATGAAATTGTTGGGGTGTGTGATGCTGTTGTTGACTACTCTTGCATCATATAACACATAGTCTTTTAATGCTTCTTTACGCAGGTTAGCCACTCCTGTAGTGTCTTGTGTATATTGTTCTAAGGCTTGCGACAAGCGTTCCACTTCAATTTCCAGTTCGACATTTCGTGCAGTTAGGTCCTTGTTGACTTCTGTCAGGTCAAAATAGCGTGTTACTTGACTGGAGGCTTCGTATACTATTCCTGCGAGGTAATTGGCAGAAGTAAAAAAAGCACTTCCCTGATAGTTGTTGAAACGGAACAGCAGGGTAAGTGAAATAACCTCCAAAAGAACGAAAAGGAACCAGTGATTATATTTCAGCAGAAAATTGAGCAGGTTTCGCATGTCAGAGAATCCGAATGGTGTATAAACGAAAAAATGAAAATTGAAAATGAAGAAATCTGAAATCTCTTCATTTTCAATTTTTATGATATTATCTCATCAGGAATGAGAAACGATCTACATTCTTCAGTGCAATGCCTGTTCCCTTGGCTACGCTCAGCAAAGGATCTTCGGCAATATGGAAAGGAATGTTGATTTTATCTGTCAGTCGTTTGTCAAGTCCTCTCAGAAGCGCTCCGCCTCCAGCCAGATAGATACCATTGTTTACAATGTCGGCATACAATTCAGGAGGTGTATTTTCCAAGGCACTTAAAATAGCTGTTTCTATTTTGGCAATGCTCTTTTCCATACAATGCGCGATTTCCTGATAGCATACCGGAACCTCCATCGGCAGGGCAGTGATTCTGTTTGGACCCCGTACGATATAATCTTCAGGTGCATCATCTCCCAGGTCTGTCATGGCTGCACCTACGTGAATCTTGATACGCTCTGCCATTCTTTCACTGACTTTGACATTGTGCTGGCGGCTCATGTATTCCTGAATATCGGCTGTCAAATCATCTCCGGCTACGCGGATAGAGTTATTTGAAACAATACCTCCCAAAGAAATGACGGCAATTTCTGTAGAACCTCCACCTATGTCAACTACCATGTTACCTTCCGGAGCTTCTACATCCAGTCCGATACCGATAGCTGCAGCCATAGGTTCGAATATCAGGTAGACATCACGTCCTCCTGCATGTTCCGCGCTGTCACGTACGGCACGTAATTCTACTTCTGTAGAACCGGAAGGTACTCCGATTACCATACGCAAAGAGGGAGTGAAGAAATGGCGTCCTGTATTTACTTTTTTAATCAATCCGCGCATCATCTGTTCGCAAGCGTTGAAGTCGGCAATAACACCGTCACGTAACGGGCGTACAGTGCGAATGTTCGGATTTTCTTTTTCGTACATCAGCTTGGCACGTTCACCTACGGCAATCATCTTGTCTGTGCGACGATCCAATGCAACAACAGATGGTTCGTCTACCACAATCTTGTCATTGCTGATAATGATGGTATTGGCTGTGCCAAGGTCCATCGCTATGTTTTGTGTAAAGGAGAATAATCCCATTCCTTTAATATAAGTCTAGAATTTTGAAATTAATAAATCCGTTTTAGGAAGACTGAATGACTGCCAGCACAATTATTTTTTGAAATAATCGCGGATAGCAGTGTCGTAGTGTGAAGAAACAGTAAATGCTTCACCTGCAAACCAACGGCGTTGTTCGCGTGTGGTTACAGCTCCCTGTTTGTTGAGGATTTCCAATAAAGGTTGGTATTGATGCTTGCTGGCTACGATTACTACATCATTGAAGTTCTTAGCTCCAGCACGAATCAATGAGATACCGCCTATATCGATTTTTTCGATGATGTCTTGTTCTGCTGCACCGCTTGCAACTGTATCTTCAAAAGGATACAAGTCTACAATAACCAGGTCAATCTCTGGAATTTCATACTGAGCAACCTGCTTCTGGTCGCCTTCCAGTTCTCTGCGGCAGAGGATACCTCCAAAAATTTTAGGATGCAATGTCTTAACGCGGCCTCCAAGAATAGAAGGATAAGTGGTAATGTCTTCTACAGCCTTGCAGGGATAACCTAATGATTCAATGAACTGACGTGTTCCTCCGGTAGACAAGAACTCAACGCCTTCTGCATGAAGCTTGGCCAGGATGGCGTCCAAACCGTCTTTATGGTAAACAGACACCAATGCGGTCTTTATTTTCTTTGATTCTGACATAAATGTTTGATATTTAAAATTCAGGTGCAAAATTACGAATTTTCAGATGATAAACGCAGGATAATGAGCATAAAATATCTTTTTTTTGCATTATCACTGAAAGTTTTAATGCTGTTGTTTGAAGAGAAACAAAGTTTTTTCAGGCTGTCTTTTTCGTTTTGTAACACGATTGTAACATATATGACATTCTTTTATAACACGAACGAAATATTTTTGCACTCGGAAAAAACTTAACAAAACAAGTATGGAAACTGTTTATTTAGGAATTGTTATTTTCTTATTTATGCTGGCAATCTTTGATTTGCTGGTGGGGGTCAGTAATGACGCTGTGAATTTCATGAACTCTGCGGTAGGTGCAAAAGTAGCAAAGTTCAGAACTATTATTATTGTAGCTGCTATCGGAGTATTTGCTGGAGCGGTGCTGAGTAACGGGATGATGGATATTGCCCGTCACGGAATTTTTCATCCGGTAAACTTCAGCTTTTATGAAATCATGTGTATTCTGCTCGCGGTAATGGTGACGGATGTGGTCCTTCTGGATGTCTTTAATACGTTAGGACTTCCTACTTCTACCACTGTTTCAATGGTATTTGAATTATTGGGAGGTACTTTTATTCTTGCCATTCTGAAGATTGTCGGTGATGAAACCGGATTGTTAACCTTAGGTGATATGATGAATACGGAAAAGGCTCTTTCAGTGATTATGGGTATTTTCCTTTCAGTAGCCGTCGCTTTTATTGTGGGTACTGTTGTACAATATATATCCCGACTAATTTTTAGTTTTAATTATAAGAAGAATCTTTCTTGGACTATCGGAGTTTTCGGTGGTATTGCCGTAACTTCTTTGGGATATTTTATCATCATTAAGGGCTTGAAGAGTGCATCTTTTATGACTCCGGAAGCTTTGCAATGGATTCAAGATAATACAATGGCATTGGTAGGTGGATGCTTTGTCGTATTTACCATACTCATGCAGGTGTTGCACTGGTGCAAGGTGAACGTGTTTAAGATTATTGTATTGCTGGGTACATTCTCTCTGGCATTGGCTTTTGCCGGAAATGACTTGGTGAACTTTATCGGTGTACCTTTGGCTGGTTTCTCTGCTTATACAGATTATGTCGCTAATTCTAATGGTTCTGGTATACATGACTTTATGATGTCTTCCTTGATGTCTTCTGCTAAGACACCTCCTATTTTCTTGATTGCATCTGGTATCGTGATGGTATATGCGCTGGCAACTTCAAAGAAAGCGAAGAATGTAATCAAGACTTCTGTAGATTTGGCTCGTCAGGAAGAAGGTGATGAAATGTTCGGATCTTCAGCATTGGCTCGTGTGATTGTTCGTCGTGCAACTAATATCAATGATTTTCTGGTACGTGTTATTCCGGTAAATGTTCGTCGCTGGATTGACAGCCGTTTCAATAAGGATGAGGTTATTCTGGCAGACGGAGCTGCGTTTGATATGGTACGTGCTTCTGTGAATCTGGTTCTTTCCGGACTGTTGATTATCATCGGTACGACCATGAAACTGCCTTTGTCTACTACTTATGTTACATTCATTGTAGCAATGGGTAGCTCGTTGGCCGACCGTGCCTGGAGTCGTGAAAGTGCTGTATATCGTATTACGGGTATGCTTTCAGTGATTGGTGGTTGGTTTATTACTGCATTTGTGGCTTTCACCATCTGTGCTTTGGTAACTTTCATCATGTTCTACACCAGCTTCTTCGGTATGTTTGTATTCATCGTAATAGCTGTGGTACTTCTTGTTCGTAGTAATATTAAATATGGTAAGAAGGAAAAGATTGAAAGCCAGGATGATGTGTTTAAACGCATGATGAGCAGTAAGGATAAGGGTGAAACTTTGGCTTTGCTTCGTCAGCATGTTCAGGAAACACTGACTGATTACGTGGGTTTCTGTGAAAAGACGTATGTGCAGGTAACCGACGGGTTCATCAATGAAGATTTGCGTAGCTTACGAAAGGCTATGAATGCGACGGACGACCAGAAGAAAATGCTGAAGAAACGTCGTCGTAAAGAAATACTTGGTCTCCGCCGTTTGCCGATAACCGTGGCTATGGAAAAGAATACTTGGTTCCATTTGGGAAGTAACAGTTGTGAGCAGATGCTTTATTGCTTGAAGCGAATTTGTGAACCGTGTAAGGAGCATGTAGACAACAACTTTAATCCGATTTCTCCGGATTGTGTAAAAGAATTCTTGCCTGTACGTGATGAATTATGCAAGCTGATGGAACGTGCTAAAGTGGCTATCAGCCAGGATAATTATGAAGAAGCGGATGACATTCTGAAAAAAGGAGATGACCTGAAAAATCGTATCTCTGCTTTGCGTAAACAGCAGATGAACCGTATGCAGGAAGGCGATAATGCAAGCTTGAAGGCATCTATAGTATATTTGAATATTCTTCAGGAATCTCAGGAGTTGGTAAGTATCTGGCGTCATTTGCTTCGTGCCAGCCGCTTCTTCCAGGGAGATTATGTGCCTCAGGAAGTTTCAATGATTGCGCTTACAGAAGAAAGATAATTTTGTATCCTTAAAAAGAAGGCCGATAAAGGGTTAATGCCCTTTATCGGCTTTTATTTTTTTATTTGTCTTCTATTTCAGTAAGATTTCCGGTTGTGGAGTTCATGATAAATCCTCTTACTTTTATGTCTTGAGGTACGAGCGGGTGATGGCGTACGATGTGTACACTCTTTTGTACGGCTTCTTCCGTGTCGTTAAATCCGCTGAGCCATGAGTTAAGGTTGATGTCACAATATTGCATCATTTCAATATGGTCTTGTGAGATTCCTCTTTCACGCATGTGTTGTAACATGGTTTCACTGTCCATGTGCTGTACGCCACAATCGGTATGTCCGATAATCATGACTTCTTCCACTCCTAATTCATAGATTGCCACAAGCAAGCTTCGCATGGCACTACCGAAAGGGTGAGTGATGGTACCTCCGGCATTCTTGATGATTTTGACATCACCGTTTTTTATTCCTAAGGCTGCGGGAAGTAGCTCTGTCAGTCGAGTATCCATACAAGTGACAATGGCGATTTTTTTGTCAGGGTATTTGTTCGTAATGTACTTTTCGTATCCTTTGGTTTCTACGAAAGTCTTGTTGAAGTTTAATAATTCGTCTATCATAACATTTATATTTTGTATAGAATATAGGCAAAAATACAGATTTATTTTGTGATATTCTAGTTGGCTTTTGGAGGAATTCTTAAAATCATGCACTTATCATGAAGAAGCTTCTGATTTTTTCGTACTTTTGTAGAAAATTCAACCAAACTATTAAAATATGGCTAAAGAACTCGAACTCAAGTACGGCTGTAACCCTAACCAGAAGCCGGCCCGCATTTTCATGCAGGAGGGAGAACTGCCTATTGAAGTATTGAACGGACGTCCTGGATACATTAACTTTCTGGATGCGTTTAACGGATGGCAGTTGGTGAAAGAATTGAAAGAAGCTACCGGAATGCCGGCTGCAACTTCGTTCAAGCACGTGAGTCCTGCCGGAGCCGCAATCGGTCTGGAACTGGATGAAACCATGAAAAAAATTTATTTCGTGGATAATTTGCCTTTGTCTCCGTTGGCAAATGCGTATGTGCGCGCTCGTGGAGCAGACCGTATGTCATCGTATGGCGATTTTATAGCTTTGAGTGACGTCTGTGATGAAGAAACAGCTCGTTTTATCAATCGTGAGGTTTCTGATGGTGTGATTGCTCCGGGATACACTGACGCAGCCCTTGAAATTCTGAAAAATAAACGTAAGGGTACTTATAACGTGATTAAAATTGATCCGGAATATCGTCCGAATCCCATTGAACGGAAAGATGTGTTTGGTATCACTTTTGAGCAGGGACGTAACGAAGTGAAATTGAATGGAGCAGAATTGTTTGAGAACATTCCGACTCAGAATAAGAATTTCCCTGAAGCTGCTAAACGTGATTTGATGATTGCATTAATCACTTTGAAATATACTCAGTCTAATTCTGTTTGCTACGTGAAAGATGGACAGGCTATCGGTATTGGTGCCGGACAGCAGAGCCGTATCCATTGTACTCGCCTGGCTGGTAATAAGGCTGATATCTGGTATTTGCGCCAGCATCCGAAGGTGCTGAATTTGCCTTGGGTCGAAAAGATCCGTCGTGCCGATCGCGATAATACCATCGATATTTATATTAGCGAAGATCATGATGATGTATTGGCTGATGGAGTATGGCAGCAGTTCTTTACTGAGAAACCTGAAGTATTGACACGCGAAGAAAAACGTGCTTGGCTTGATACATTGAAGGGAGTATCATTGGGTTCGGATGCTTTCTTCCCGTTTGGAGATAATATTGAACGTGCTCACAAGAGTGGCGTGGAATATATTGCTCAGGCAGGAGGTTCTGTGCGTGATGACCATGTGATTGAAACTTGCGATAAATACGGTATTGCAATGGCATTTACGGGAATCCGTTTATTCCATCATTAATAATTAATTAGTCTGAAAATAGAGGGGTAAATTTGCCGGCTGGGATGAAAGTCAAGTGAATTTACCTCTCTTTTTTTGTAAATAGTATTTGATTTACTATCTTTGCAGAAAATTGATACTAATCTTGGGCTTGTTTGGTTTTGACAGCGAGAGATGTGGTATGTAAGCATGCAGTGCGTCAGTGATTTGCACTATAATCTCAGTTACTGAACAATTATCTGGCAACGAAAACTATGCTCTCGCTGCTTAATCGAAGTACAGTAGATTAGCTTTATTTCCGTCAAAGTGATGGAAACGAGACATCGCTCAAAAGCTCTTGTTCCGAAGCGTTTGGTTTAGCGGTGCAGCAAATTCGGAAATAGTTTTGGTCTCGTTCCGCGACTGAAATGAAATCTTAGGAACTAAGGTATAAGTGGGTGGCTCTGGTCTTGCTTATGCACGAAAACCGAAGGCAGAGATAAGCATGTAGAAAGCATATGGCTTCCTTGTTTGGACGAGGGTTCGACTCCCTCCAGGTCCACGATGATTATTAAACCGCTGAACATCAGCGGTTTTTTTGTTTTTTTAAGCTCTTATACTTTTCCCTTTTTATCAGTCAGTTCCATCAGAAAAGCTATATAAAAATCTGAAGCTCTATTCGGATAGAGCTTTCTATATTATTGTCCGATGCAAAAGAAGTTGTACAGGAAATGTCTTTACGATGATTTCACAACACGTTCGTGTTAAGACCTCGACACGTACGTGTCGACCTCTCCGCACGTACATGTCATGACCTCGTCACGTACGTGTCGAGGTAAATCTGGTTTTGTTTTCGGGAAATAACGGACGGATATTTCATGAAAAAGCTCAGGAATTCTTTACAAACAAAAGAGGCCGGTATCTCAGCGGAGAGACCGGCCCTGAATTTGAGTAAGATTTTTTATCGGATTGGTTATAACGAGAATGCGACAGCAGTAAGTTTTTAATCGGTAATGGTGTCATCGAAGTTTTCTATTCGGGTGACTTTCTTGATGTGGTCTAATTTCTTAAGATTCTCGCAGATGGTATTTACATCATCTACATCGTGTACAAACAATTGAATTCGGCCTTCAAAAATGCCATCATTGGACTCGATATTCAATTTGTGAATATTTACGTTCAACTGTTGGGATATAATGCCTGTTACTTGGTTAAGCACTCCAATTCCATCGATTCCTTTCATGTATACATTTACCGGGAAGTTAAGTGCTTTGCCTATTTCCCATTGTACGGCCAATAATCTGTTACCAAAGCTGGTTTTCAATTGTGTGGCTATCGGGCATTGGCGCTTATGGATAATAATTCGATTGTTGTCGTCAATATATCCTAAGACATCATCTCCGGGAATTGGTTTACAGCAGTCTGCAATGATGTAGTGCTTCTGAATTTCTTCAGGCGTAAGCTTGACAATTTTCCTCTTGTCGATGTTCAAAGCCGGTTTTTCTTTGGAAGATGTATTATCCTGAGACTTGGGTTTGCTTCCTCCTCCAAATGCAAATGCAATGTATTTTTTCCAATTTGTGGGAGTGGATTTTTCTTTTAACTCATTCTTTTCCAAATCTCCTAAGATGAAAACTTTTTGTCCAATCTGGTACATCAAGTCTTCGGGAGTTTTTAGTTTATGAAGGGTACAAAGCTTCTGGATATTCGTTTCAGTAACTTCAATATCTTCTTTCTTAAAGAATTCATGCAGCATGTCTTCTCCGGTCTGCTGGATTTCTTTTCGTTCCCTTTTGAGAATGGATAATATTTTAGCCTTGGCTTTTGCTGTTGTTGCAAAATTAATCCACGATGGTTGTACTTTCTGTGATTTTGAAGTCAGAATTTCTACCTGATCTCCACTTTGCAGCTTATGGCTCAGGGGGACCAGTTTATGGTTTACTTTAGCTCCAATACAATGACTTCCTAAAAATGTATGAATGGAGAAAGCAAAATCGAGTGCGGTTGCATTCTGAGGCATTGTTTTAATTTCACCCTTAGGAGTGAATACAAATATCTCAGATGCGAAAAGATTAAGTTTGATTGTGTCCAGAAAGTCAAGGGCATCGGGCTGTGGATCATCCAAAATCTCTTTGATGGTTTTCAGCCATTTGCTAAGCTCACCTTCGTCTTCACTTCCTCCTCCTTCTTTGTATTTCCAATGTGCAGCGAAACCTTGTTCTGCTACATCATTCATTCGTTCACTTCTGATTTGAACCTCAATCCACTGTCCTTTGTTGCTCATTAATGTGACATGAAGAGCCTGATAGCCATTGGCTTTTGGATGGCTGACCCAATCGCGCAAACGGTCAGGATGAGGCTTGTATATCCGGGAGATAGCTACATAAATATTGAAGCAGTCATTCAGTTCTTCCTCTTCATTCTTTGGAGTGAAAATGATGCGTACGGCAAGTATGTCATAGATTTCTTCAAACGTGATATGTTTGTTTTGCATCTTGTTCCAGATGGAGTAGGGAGACTTGATACGTGCCAGAATACGATAAGGAAGTCCCATTTTATCTAATTGTTCGCGAATGGGAGTTGTAAATTCTTCAAATAAGTTGGCTCTTTCAGTTTGAGTAGCTTTTAGCTTTTCTTCGATTTGCTGGTAAGCTTCCGGATGTTCGTATTTAAAACTTAAATCTTCCAATTCTGTCTTGATACGATTCAGCCCCAGTCGGTTGGCAAGAGGAGCGTAGATATAGAGTGTTTCCCCGGCAATTTTATATTGCTTGCTTGGGAGCATAGAGCCTAAGGTGCGCATATTATGCAATCGGTCGGCAATTTTTATAAGAATGACACGGATGTCATCATTCATTGTGAGAAGCAACTTCTTAAAGTTTTCGGCTTGTGCAGAAGCTCTGTCTCCGAAGATTCCTCCTGAAATTTTGGTTAAGCCATCTACGATTTGAGCAATCTTAGATCCAAACAAGTTTTCAATATCCTCTACGGTATAGTCTGTATCTTCTACTACATCGTGGAGTAGAGCAGAACAAATAGAGGTGGAGCCTAAGCCGATTTCTACGCAGGCGATGCGTGCTACAGCGATAGGATGTAGAATATAAGGCTCGCCCGAACGTCGGCGCACTCCTTTGTGTGCCTGTCGGGCGAAATTAAATGCTTTTGTAATTATCTCGACTTTTTTCCGATGTTTACTTTTCAGGTATTGGTCCAATAGTTCCTGAAATGCTTCATCAATCAGTTTTTCATCTGTCTGTTCCTGCGTAAGTTTCTCCTCGGTCATAATTCTCTCCCTTTTCTTTGAATCAATAATGCAAAAATAGAGAAAAATACGAATCAAACAAGCAAATAAGGGGTTTTCTTACCGGATGCGTAGAGATTTGCCAGCCCGGATGTTACTTCCCTTGATTCCGTTCAGTCTCCGTAATTGGTTTACGCTAACTCCATACTTGGCGGCAATGCTTCCTAATGTCTCTCCGTTACGGATGCGGTGATATACAGCTTTTTCACTATTTTTTCCTTTAGTGGTATTGCTGACAGCTACTGTGCTTCGACGAGTTTGAAAAACTTCTGGTTTATAATTATAGATACTATCTTCATGGTCGATAAAGTAACTCATTATCTGAGTGGGTAACCGTAATGCATACGGTTTTTCGTTTCCGGGGATAATATCTTTTTTAAATTCTGGGTTAAGTGCGCGAAGCTGGTCTATGTCTACTTTGCATACTTCTGCCACCTGGTTTAGGTTCAGTGAACGGTTGATATGAACAGTATCGGTACTCTCCGGCATGTTCATTTCCATAGGACTGATATAGTGTTCACAATAATAAGTCATGATGTAATTGGCAGCTACGAAAGCAGGTACGTAGCCTCGTGTCTCTTTAGGTAAGAAGTTGTAGATTTTCCAGAAATCCTTTTCGCCTCCAGCCCGGCGGATAGCCTTGTTGATAGTACCAGGTCCACAGTTATAGGCGGCCAGAACGAGATTCCAGTCCTGATATATATCATATAAATCTTTCAGGTAACGTGCTGCAGCGCGAGTAGATTTGACCGGATCTCTGCGTTCGTCCACAAGTGAGTTGACCTTAAGCCCATATACTTGTCCTGTGCGAAGCATAAACTGCCATAATCCTACTGCTCCCTGTGACGAAGTAGCTGCCGGGTTTAATGCCGATTCAATGACAGGAAGGTATTTTAATTCTAACGGAAGATCGTATAAATCCAGTGCCTCTTCAAAAATAGGCATGTATAGATTATTTGCGCTCAGCATAAATGATACCTTTTGACGGAGACGGGTAGAGTACATGTCTATAAACTTCCGTATGATGTCATTATAAGGCATTTCTATAATAGCTGGAATACGCTGCAAGCGGTCCATGTAGATAGAATCACTGACTTCCGGATTTTGAGTAGTCATCGTACAGTTTTCTGCAGGATTGATGTAATGCTTGGAAATCCAGTCCAAGTACAGACTATCTGTAGTGGTAATCATTCCTTCCGGTAAATCTATTACAGCTTCCTGCCCATTGGTTTGTATAGTAATCGTTTTTTCTGTCTGTTGGGCAAAAAGAGAAGAAGTGTTACAGATTGCAGCAGTAAGTAAACTAAAAATTATTCTTTTCATCTTTTAAAATTTAATACAGCATTGCAAACCAACTCCTTGCGGACGGTTGCGGAATGCATCGTTGAACACGGTAGGTTCCCATTTCATGCTGAGGTCTTTGCTAATATCAAAATCAGACAGCTCGGCATCTACATAGGCATCAATCACTGATAGCAGATATACACCAATGAATGCAAATATACTTAAATCGCGTTGACGTCGATAAAGATCTTTTCGTTTTCGGAAGATTTCCTGCCAATACTCCAAGCGATCATTGACATTTGTTCCAGGAGGAAGAAAGTCCATATAGCTGTTGCTATTGGGATTATTACTCATAATGTCTTGATAGGCCTGAGAATAATCCTTATACATCTGCCCATTCCAGGTCAAGGCGTATGCACACCCTACGAAACCTCCATAAATGATAGGCAGTTTCCAGTACTTCCGATTGTAAATCTGTCCGGCCCCGGGGATAACGAGTCCTAACCATACAGTGCGGTTAGAATTAGGTATCCAGCGTTTTTTCTCCTGAGCAGGAGGCAGAGTTTTTTGAATGGAGTCGTTTTCTCTTGCCAAAACTGCAGTGTCTACTGGGGCTTCCAGTGCCTCCAATGCGAGTTGTCGCTGCAGGTTGGTCGTATCGGCCAAAGCCAGGCTGTCTGCCCGATTCTGTGAACGAATAGAATCAGTTGTCAGTATACCCTCCCTGCGTTTTTGGGCTCGCTGTGCATTTACTTCCATATTCCCCCAGGAGATACAGAATAGCAAGATAAGCGACAGAATATATGTAAAAGTATGTGCTCTCAAATTATTTTTGTTTATTCCGTTTTTTTCAAAGAATCCAGAATCTCCATAATTCTTTCCAGGTCTGCATCGCTGTTGAAAGGAATGCTGATCTTTCCTTTCCCTTTATTGGTACAGGAAAGCTGTACTTTCGTTCCAAAGAAATTGCACAGGTGATTTTGGAGTATAGAGTATTCTTCAGATAATTGTGTGCCTTTTGCAGAGATTGTTTTTCCTCCGCTTTTTATGCTTTCACCGTTAGCCAGTGCTTTTACAATTTCTTCCACTTTACGCACGGAATACCCTTGAGCGACTGTCTCATTAAAGATACGTATCTGAGTTTTAGGGTCTTCCAGGGTTAATAGCGCACGCGCATGTCCCATATCTATTTCCTTATTCTTCAAGGCTACCTGTATGGAGGCCGGCAATTTTAGCAGACGTAAATAGTTTGCTATGGTTGTTCGTTTTTTGCCAATGCGTTCGCTCAGGCGTTCTTGTGTCAGTTCATATTGTTCGATTAAATGCTGGTAGGCCAGTGCGATTTCCAGGGAGTTTAGGTCTTCGCGTTGAATATTTTCAATCAAGGCCATTTCCATCACATTCTCGTCATCTGCAGTACGAATGTATGCTGGAATTGTTTTTAGACCGGCAAGTATGGATGCCCTATATCGTCTTTCACCAGCGATAATTTGATATGAATCTTCGTTTAGTCTACGTAAGGTGATAGGCTGGATGATACCTATTTCCGCAATGGAATCAGCCAGTTCTTGCAGGGCGATAGGGTCAAATTCACGACGAGGCTGATTAGGGTTTACGGATATTTTGTCCACTTCTATTTCGTTGATGGATGATGATCCGGAAGTTTTCACTTCTTCGTTGGATATCAGGGCATCAAGTCCTCGTCCTAATGCAAATTTTTTTTGTACTGCCATATACTTATTTGCTATTTCTTGTTATAATTTCATTGGCTAAAGCCAAATGGTTTTTAGCTCCGGTTGATTCTGCATCATAAAGAATGGCAGGAATACCGTGGCTGGGTGCTTCACTTAGTTTGACATTACGTTGAATAATGGTTTTGAAAACCAGTTCCTGAAAATGTCTTTTCACTTCGTCGTATATCTGGTTGGCCAGACGCAAGCGTGAGTCGAACATTGTTAGCAGGAATCCTTCGATTTCCAATGAAGGATTTAGTTTTGTCTTGATAATCTTAATCGTGTTTAAAAGCTTGCTGATACCTTCCAGCGCAAAATACTCACATTGTACAGGAATAATTACAGAGTCGGCAGCTGTTAAGGCATTGATGGTAATTAAACCTAAAGATGGAGAACAGTCTATCAAAATGTAATCGTATTCGCTTTTCATCGGCTCTAACGCACGTCGCATGATTTTCTCGCGGTTCTCCAAATTCAGCATTTCGATTTCAGCACCCACCAGGTCAATGTGAGAAGGTATGATGTCTAATCCGTCAATATCGGTTGTATAAATCGCTTCCCGTATGTCAGCCTGGTTGATCAGACATTCATAGATTGAACAGTCGATGTCTTTCAAATCTACACCAAGGCCGGATGAGGCATTTGCCTGAGGGTCAGCGTCAATCACTAGTACTTTCTTCTCGAGAGTAGCTAAAGATGCAGCCAAATTTATAGTGGTAGTAGTTTTGCCTACACCTCCTTTTTGGTTGGCTAAAGCAATAATTTTTCCCATATTAATCAGTTTATTCTGATTGCGAAGTAACTAATAAATGACGATAGTTTCAATTAAAATTCCATGACTTTTGGGAAAGTGTTGAAAACTCACCTCATCTGTTAATAACTTCACGCGGGCAAAGATATATATTTTTAGCTAATTGCATGATGTGGTTTGGTAAGATTAAGATTTGTTGTAACTTTACACTCATAAAAGTTTGGATAATAAAGATATGATGAAAGAGAAACCATTTCTGTTGTTGTCGAATGATGATGGATTTGCGGTAAAAGGCATTCAGGAACTAATAAAAGTATTAAGGCCAATGGCTGATTTGATGGTAGTAGCACCTTCTGGACCACGTTCAGGAGCTTCCGGTTCCATTACTTCAGAGCATCCGCTTCGTTGTAAAAAGATAGAGTCGGCACCGGGGTTTTCATTGTACAGTTGTACGGGTACTCCTGTGGACTGTGTGAAACTGGCTTTGCACGACTTGGTACCCCGTACACCTGATATGGTGATAGGAGGAATTAATCACGGAGATAACTCTTCTGTCAATGTGCACTATTCAGGTACAATGGGAGTTGTTATAGAGGGATGTCTGAAGAAGATACCTTCAGTCGGTTTTTCTCTTTGTAATCATGCGGAAGATGCTGATTTTACGCCCACTTTCCCTTATATACAACGTATCGTAGAAGAGGTCTTGCAGCATGGATTGCCTGTAGGAACCTGTTTGAATGTAAATTTCCCTGATGTAAAGGATTTGAAAGGAGTGCGTATTTGTCGGCAAACAGACGGAGTCTGGACAAATGAGTTTGTAAAGTCTGTTCATCCCAGAGGCGGGAATTATTATTGGCTTACAGGCTCTTACCGGAACGATGAACCCGAGGCACAAGATACCGACCATTGGGCATTAGATCATGGATACGTAGCCATTACTCCTACTCAGATAGACGTGACGGCTTATACTTTGATGGAACAACTAAATCACTGGAACTGGCAGCTATGAAATATTATTTAATTGTAGGTGAAGCCTCGGGTGATTTGCATGCATCTAATTTAATAAAGGCACTGCAAACGAAAGATCCTAAAGCTGAGTTTCGTTTTTTCGGAGGCGATTTGATGGCGGCTGCAGGAGGTTCACAGGTCAAGCATTATAAGGATATGGCATACATGGGATTTATCCCGGTGTTGCTTCATTTGCGGACAATCTTTCGTAATATGGATTTTTGCAAGAAAGATATTGTTCAGTGGAATCCCGATGTCTTGATTTTGGTGGATTATCCGGGGTTTAACCTGAAAATAGCTGAATATATAAAAGCGCATACGAATATTCCTATCTTTTATTATATCTCTCCTAAAATCTGGGCTTGGAAGGAATACCGCATCAAGAATATTAAACGAGATGTGGATGAATTGTTTTCTATACTTCCTTTTGAAGTGGATTTTTTCAAGAAGCATAATTATCCTATTCATTATGTCGGAAATCCGTGTGTGGATGCTATACATTGTTTTAAGCAGGGATATACCGAGAGTTTTGAGGAATTTACCCTTCGTAACGGGTTAGATAAAAAGCCGATTATTGCGTTGTTGGCAGGTAGTCGTAAGCAGGAAATTAAGGATAATTTGCAGCGGATGATACAAGCATCCTGTAATTACACAGAATATCAGTTTGTTATTGCGGGTGCTCCTGGAATAGCACCTGAATTTTATCAGGCTTATACGGGGGCTGATACCAAAATTATATTTGGGCAGACATATAGCTTGCTGAGTCATGCTACAGCTGCTTTGGTTACCAGTGGTACGGCTACACTCGAAACCGCCTTGTTCCGGGTGCCCCAAGTGGTGTGTTATTATACAGCTGCTGGAAAGCTGGTTTCATTCTTACGTCGGCATATTTTAAAAGTAAAATATATTTCTTTGGTCAACCTGATTGCAGGTCGTGAAGTGGTGGCTGAACTGGTTGCTGATGGCATGACTGTAGAAAATGTGAAACAGCAATTAGAAGTAATCCTCCCCGGGCAAATGCCCCGTGAACAAATGTTGCAGGATTATGATGCATTGATTAAAATTCTTGGACAGGAAGGAGCTTCTGAACGGGCAGCCGGAAAAATCGTTGAACTTTTATCTCAAAAATACAACAGGTCCTTGCAGTAAGACTGAAGGACCTGTTATAAATTTTCTGCTTATATTATTTAATAAAAGAAATGATATACAGATAAACAACCGCTGCTGGAACGGCCATCAGGGTGCTGTCAAAGCGGTCTAACATACCTCCATGGCCAGGTAATATGTTGCCCGAATCTTTTATGCCAATAGTACGTTTAAGCAGAGATTCTGTTAAATCGCCTAATGTTCCGAATATTACCACGGTCAAAGCCAATCCTATCCAGATACTAATCGACATGAATGGGAAGTAATGTGCCATCACAATGGCAGCTATAATACTGAAAACTCCTCCACCAATGGAACCTTCCCATGATTTTTTAGGAGAAATTCGTTCAAACAAGCGATGTTTTCCGAATAGTATACCGGTGCAGTAGGCTCCCGTATCATTAATCCATGTGAAAATAAATATTGACAACGGCAGTATTGGGTTGTACTGTACCTGGTAATTTGACAATTCTCCTTCATTTCCAATAGAATGATAGGCCAGTACGTTTAACATAGCAAACGAAAGTGCGATGTAGATTTGGCTCATCATGGCATAGGCCCAATTGTTCAGCGGATTTTTTTTCTTTAAATATAACTCGCTGACAAGTAAGTATATGATAAGAAATAAATAAGGAATCAGGATTTCTGTTTGCCCTGGCATGACTCCTAAATAGGCAAAACCAAAGAACAGAAATACGCCGGCCAACATACATATAGGTTTGTTTATCTCTACATCCGGCTGTTTGCTGATGATAACCCCGAATTCATGAATGGTCAAGGCTGTAATCAGAGCAAACAATAGACTAAAAGAGATAGGGCCTCCAAGAATACAACCAATGAGTACTCCTACGAAGATTATTCCCGTAATTGCTCGTTGAATAAAGTTATTTTTCACGTTAGTTGGTTTTTATTCGGTTATGCTTCTCCTTTTTCCTGGTTTTCTTCCTGTGAAGGTATGTTATTTTCAGAGGAAGAATTATTTTCATTATCCGTATTTTTCTGCTTGTTTTCCAGCTGTTTGGTTTCCGGTAGCTGCTCATTGGCTGCCATAATTTCTTCCGAACGGGAAGTCCATGGACGTTTACCGAAAATCTTTTCAACATCTTCAGCAAAGATTACTTCTCGGTCAATTAACAGCTGTGCCAGTTGGTTGTGGCCTTCACTATGTTCTTGCAGCAAGGCCTTTGCGCGCATGTACTGCTCATTAATCATGTGCTGTACTTCCTGGTCTATAAGCTCGGCTGTATGTTCACTGTATGGTTTCGTAAAGCTGTAATCTTCATTGCTATTATAATAGCAGAGATTAGGAAGCTTGTCACTCATACCAGCGTATGCAATCATGCCGTAAGCCTGTTTGGTGACTCTTTCCAAGTCATTCATTGCTCCGGTGGAGATGTGTCCGATGAAAATTTCTTCAGCAGCACGTCCACCTAATGTGGCACACATTTCATCCAGCATTTGTTCCTTAGTAGTGATCTGTCGTTCTTCTGGCAGATACCATGCTGCTCCTAACGCACGTCCTCTTGGAACAATGGTTACTTTAATCAGCGGGTTGGCATGTTCCAAGAACCATGAGATGGTGGCGTGACCTGCTTCGTGAAGTGCAATAGCACGTTTTTCGGCGGCAGTCATGACTTTTGTTTTCTTTTCCAGACCACCTACAATACGGTCAATTGCAGCTAAGAAATCATCTTTATCTACACTCTTCTTTTGATGACGTGCTGCAATAAGAGCAGCTTCATTACATACATTGGCAATATCCGCACCGCTGAAACCAGGAGTTTGTCGTGCTAATAAATCTACGTCTACACTATTGTCTAGCTTCAGGGGGGTAAGATGAACACCAAACACTTCCTTTCGTTCATTCAGGTCAGGAAGGTCTACATATATTTGTCGATCAAAGCGTCCTGCACGCAGTAAGGCTTTGTCCAAAATATCTACACGGTTAGTTGCCGCTAAGATAATGACTCCACTGTTTGAACCAAATCCGTCCATCTCTGTCAGAAGCTGGTTCAATGTATTTTCACGTTCGTCATTTCCTCCCATGCTTGGGTTTTTGCCACGGGCACGGCCTACGGCATCAATTTCATCAATAAAGATGATACAAGGCGATTTTTCTTTTGCCTGACGGAACAAATCACGTACGCGAGAAGCACCGACACCGACAAACATTTCTACAAAGTCCGAACCCGAAATAGAGAAGAAAGGTACATCGGCTTCACCTGCTACAGCTTTGGCTAACAATGTTTTACCAGTTCCCGGAGGGCCTACTAGTAAAGCACCTTTAGGAATTTTTCCACCCAGTTCCGTATATTTTTGCGGCTGTTTCAAGAAATCTACAATTTCCTGTACTTCCTGTTTGGCAGCAGCTTGTCCGGCTACATCCTTAAACGTAATGCGGTTAGTTCCTTTTTCAAAAAGCTGTGCTTTGCTTCTTCCCACATTAAATACGTTTGAGCCTCCTCCGGCGCCTCCGCCGCCACCCATGCGGCGCATGGCAAACATCCAGATACCAATAAGGAAAACAAACGGCAAAACATTCCACAGGATTATGCTAAAATAGTCACTTTTCTTTTCGTATTTGATAGAGCCGGTAAAGTTTCCTTCTTTCGTCTGCTCATCCAGAAACTTATCCAAAGCTTCCATGGAGCCAATTTGTACATTGATAGAAGGGCTTCTTCCGACTTTGTTGGCATCTTTTTTGAATACATCTACAATGTGATCTGGCTTGATATACATTTCCACCGTATTGTTGTCGTATGCCACGATTTTATCTGCATATCCTTTGGTAACCATTTCCTGAAATTCGGTATAGTTCACCTCTTTGGTGGCACTTCCTTCATCTCCGGAAAAATAGAGGAAGGCAAAAATCAAGGCAATGATAACATAAAGCCACGTTAAATTAAAGCGTGGCACATTGATTTTAGGTTTATTGTTGTTGTTACTCATATTTCTCTTTCCTTATTATATATTAGTCCAAATCTGGGATGTCGGTCAGTTTGGCATCTGCCCATAAGTGTTCCAGATTATAAAAATGTCGTACTTCCGGCAAAAATATATGTACAATAACGTCACTATAATCCATAGCTACCCATTGTGCATTTCTTTGGCCGTCTATAGCATACGCTTTAGTGCCAGTCTCTTTTCTTACATGTTCTTTGATGGAGTCCACAATTGCCAATACCTGACTGGGAGAATTTCCCTGGCAAATGATAAAATATTTACAGATGGTATCTTCTATTTCGTTTAAATCAGCTACTACGATTTGTTTGCCTTTTTTCTCTTGAATTCCTTCAATGATTTTTTCTATTAAAGTTGTCGTTTCGTTCATTCTTTTGATTATTCCTATTTTTAAAATTGAAAATAAAGTTCTATATATAACATAGGGCAAATATACTTGGTTTTCTGTATATCCGAAAATTTTTACTTGAAAGAACCTGAAAAAAGAAAAAAAATATGTTTTTGGGAAGAAAAAAATGCCGAAATGCTTTGTATGTTCCAAAAATGTTGTACCTTTGCACCGTCAAAACAAAAAGATGACAATCGTTCTCTGATTTTGGGCTATGGTGTAATGGTAACACAACAGATTCTGGTCCTGTTTTTCTTGGTTCGAGTCCGAGTAGCCCAACAGAAAAAGGTGTTCTGAGTAATCGGGACACCTTTTTTGTTTCTTCTTTTCATTTTCTCTTTCAAGTAGAAATATTCTTTCTTACCTTCTTATAATCAGCTGTTTATTGTTTATCTGATGCTATCGTTGACTTCTTAATGGATGTTAACTTTTGTCGTTTCAAAAACAAAATATTCGATATCATGGTTATTAAGTCATCGAGATTGATAAAAGTAATTAGGTATTAAAGTTTTTGAATGAAAAAATGAAAAAGGTAAGTTTTTTAGTAGCAGCATTAGCTGTATCTTCTCTTTCTGTGAGTGCACAAAAAGCGTATGAAGGAACTCGTTTTTGGGATAATTGGTATGTGGGTGTGAAAGGTGGAGTGACTACTCCTACAGCTCATTCTGCATTTTGGCCTAATATGCGTGCTGAAACTGGTATTGAATTAGGAAAACAGATTACTCCGGTGTTAGGTGTTTCTTTCGAAGGATTGACAGGTATCAATACGTCTTTCAGCAAAACAGCTTTTGACGATTTGAATTTAGGCGTATTGGGTAAGATTAACTTGAATAATCTTTTTGGGGGATATAATGGTGAACCCAGATTATTTGAAGTAGAAGGTATCGCTGGATTTGGCTGGGGGCATGATTTTGTGAACTCAAGTATGGGTACTGACCGTTCTTATATGGTAAGCCGTTTTGGTGCCAGCTTTAACTTCAACCTGGGTGAGGAAAAAGCATGGGCTGTAAATGTACGTCCGGCTATTGTTTACAGAATGGATGGCGACCGTGCACAACAACTGAACGTAAACAAGTCGAAGATTGAAATTTTGGCTGGAGTAACTTATCGTTTCGCAAGCAGCAACGGAAAGCACTATATGACTATTCAGAAGCCATACAACCAGGCTGAGGTGAACTCTCTGAATGAAACGATTAATGCCTTGCGTGCAGAAAATGCCCGTAAAGATGAAGCTTTAGGGGCAAAGGATGCAGAAAATGCACGTTTGGAAAAAGAACTGACAGATTTGCGTAATGCACCTAAACAGGTAGAAACTATTATTCAGAATACACATTCCAAGTCATTGGAGTCAGTTGTTACGTTCCGTCAGGGAAAGACCACAATCAGCGCTGACCAGATTCCGAATGTTGAGCGTATTGCAACTTATATGAAGAATAATCCGAAGAGTACAGTAGCTATCAAGGGATACGCTTCTCCGGAAGGTAGTGCTGAGGTAAATGCACGTGTCGCTAAGCAGCGTGCGGAAGCTGTAAAGAATATGTTGGTAAGTAAATATAAAATTAATGCTTCACGTATCACAGCTGAAGGTCAGGGCGTAGGAGCTATGTTCTCGGAACCGGACTGGAACCGTGTAAGTATTGCTACTTTGAGTGAATCAGAATAATTCTTTTTTATTGAAATAATGTAGTCTGAAGGCTGTTGCAGGTAAATACTGTAGCAGCCTTTTTTGTGTCTCTTTGTTTTCATGTATGTTTTTACATTTCTTGTATGGATAAAGACTGGGAAAAGTAACTGAAAATCCTTATCTTTGTGGGGAATTTGTAAACTCATGGGAGAACGTACACGATACAATGATTTTGCCCGGTTTTTGGCCCTTCATTTTCCTTTTAAGGTACAAAAAATCTCATTGAATGTGGGATTTACTTGCCCAAACAGAGATGGTGTAAAAGGATATGGAGGATGTACCTATTGCAATAACCAGACCTTTAATCCTGCTTATTGTCGGACAGACAAGTCTGTTACACAGCAGTTGGAGGAAGGAAAAGAGTTTTTCGCCAGAAAATATCCGGAAATGAAGTTTCTGGCATATTTTCAAGCCTATACAAATACGTATGCAGAGCTGGACAAGCTGCGTCGGATGTATGAAGAGGCATTACGGGTAGAAGGAGTTGTCGGACTTGTTATAGGTACGCGTCCCGATTGCATGCCCGAAGAATTGCTGGATTATCTGGAAGAGTTGAATCGGCGAACCTTTCTTTTAGTGGAATATGGTATTGAGAGTACGGATAATCATACTTTGCAACGAATAAATCGGGGACATACTTTTGAATGTACGGTGGATGCCGTAAAACGTACAGCAGAAAGAGGGATACGTGTGGGAGGTCATGTGATTTTAGGACTTCCGGGAGAAAATCATGAAGCTATCATCCGTCAGGCGCGACAGGTGTCTGAACTTCCTTTGACAACGCTGAAAATGCATCAGTTGCAGCTGGTGCGCGGTACTCGGATGGCACATGAATATGAGCTGTGTCCTGAAGATTTTCATTTGTACGAGGTAGATGAATACATTGATCTTGTGATAGATTATCTCGAGCGTGTACGTCCGGATCTTGTGCTGGAACGTTTCGTTTCGCAGTCTCCCAAGGAATTGCTGATAGCTCCAGACTGGGGCATTAAAAATTACGAATTTGCCGTTCGTATGCAGCGTCGCCTTCAGGAAAGAGATACCTGGCAGGGAAAATTCTATGAAGAAGTAAAAAAGGAAACAATATAATATCAAATTTTTAAATTAGTTAGGATTCAATGGAAATTAAAGGTAAAGTTCATTATGTCGGTGTGAACGACCGTACAAAAGCTTTGTTTGAAAATTTGTGGCCACTTCCTTATGGCGTGTCTTATAACTCTTACCTGATTGCCGATGACGATATGGTCGCATTGGTCGATACGGTAGATGTGGCTTTCTTTGAAGTATATATTAAAAAGATACGCAGTGTTATCGGAGACCGTAAAATCAATTATTTGATTATAAATCACATGGAGCCTGACCATTCTGGTTCAATTGCTTTGATTAAGAAATACTATCCTGAAATCGTATTGGTAGGTAACAAGAAGACTTTCGAAATGGTAGAAGGATATTATGGAGTAACAGGTGAACGTTATGTAGTAGGTGATGGAGATTTCCTGAAACTGGGACATCATAGCCTTCGCTTCTATCTGGTGCCCATGGTACACTGGCCGGAAACAATGGTAACTTTTGATGAAACAGAAGGTATCCTGTTCTCTGGAGATGCTTTCGGCTGTTTCGGAGCATTGAACGGAGGATGCATCGACCGTAACATCAATACTGATATTTATTGGAATGAAATGCGCCGCTACTATGCTAATATCGTAGGTAAGTTCGGTAATCCGGTACAGAAAGCTTTACAGAAATGTGGAGGACTGCCTATCAAGACAATCTGTCCGACTCATGGACCGGTATGGGAAGAATGCATTCCGCAAGTGGTAGATATGTATGACAAGCTGAGCCGCTATGAAGGTGAAGAAGGTGTAGTGATTGTGTATGGAACCATGTATGGTAATACAGAAGAGCTGGCTGAAGCTATTGCAGAAGAATTGAGTGCACAGGGCATCAAGAATATCATTCTGCACAATGTTTCTCATACGCATCATTCTTATATCCTGGCCGACATCTTTAAGTATAAAGCTTTGATAGCAGGCTGTACTACTTATAACATGCATTTGTATCCTGAAATGGAATCTCTGTTGAGCAAGGTAGCCGCTCGTGAAATGAAGAACCGTCTGTTTGGTTACTTCGGTTCGTTCACCTGGGCCAGTGCAGCAGTGAAGAAATTGGGTGAGTTTACTGAAAAACTGAAATTTGAAGTAGTAGGTAACCCGGTAGAAATGAAGCAGAGCATGAAGGCCGACAATTATGCACAGGCTAAGGAATTGGCTAAGGTAATGGCCGACCGTTTGAAAGCAGACCGTAAATGAGTCATCTTTTTGACAGATATAAAAAACTTCCACTAAAGGATTTTCCCTTGGTGGAAGTTTTTTTATGGAATGATATATGCTTATCAGTCTTTTGCTTGGTGTACGGTCAGTTGCGGGAACGGGAATCCGATGCCTTCTTTGTTGAATGTGTCGTATACGATTTTGTTCATGTCAAAATACACATCCCAGTAGTTTTCAGTCTTGGTCCATACACGTACCTTAATATCTACACTACTGGCAGATAAAGCTCCCAATCCGATAAAAGGAGCTGGAGTAGTGAGGATTCGTTCATCGGCCGCAATGATTCGCTCCAGTACAGCTTTTACTTTTTCATAATCTTCTCCGTATTCTACACCGAATACCCATTCAGCGCGGCGCATGTCTTGTTTGCTGTAATTGGTGATGGCATTGCTACTCAGAGCACCGTTCGGTACGTAAATAATTCGGTTGTCTACCGTAGCTAGAATGGTGTGGAAAATCTGAATCTCTTTTACGGTTCCGCTGGCACCCTGTCCGTCGATGTAGTCTCCTATTTTGAAAGGCTTGAATACCAGGATGATTAATCCTCCGGCAAAGTTAGACAAGTTTCCGGATAATGCCATACCGATTGCCACACCGGCAGAAGCTAAGATTGCAGCAAAGCTGGTGGTTTCCACTCCTAGTTTGCTGATGATGGCAAATGCTAAGATCAGGTTCAGAAGTATGCTGAGCAGACTTTTTAAGAAAGTCTGTACGCTGATTTCCAGTTTTCTTTTTTCCAGTAACTTGCTGACCAGTCGACTGATTTGCTTGATGATAAACCGACCAACGACGTAAATGATGATAGCGGCCAGAAGGTCTTTTCCTACTTCGATTCCCCAGTTGAGCAGTCTGTCCAGCAGCTGTTCTACGTTAATTTTTGAAGCAGTATTGCTTGCTTGTGCTGTAGCTTGTAATAATGTAAGTAACATGTGTAATGTGAATTAAATTTTTTATAGTTAATCATTCATTTAATATCCCCTTGCCTTGTCGGATAATTTCAGGTACATCATCACAACAATTTATGACGGTAGAAGGTTCAATACCTCCTGTACCTCCATCGATAATAAGGTCTACTTTCTCTCCAAATTTTTCGTCAATCAGCTCCGGTTCAGTGATGTATTCAATGTCTTCTCCTTCCTCTAATGGCAGAGTGGTCGTCAGAATCGGTGCATCGAGCAACCGGCAGATTTCACGGATGATGGCATTGTCGGGTACACGGATACCCACTTCCTTTCGGTTGCGGAAAATCTTAGGCAGACGGTTGTCCGCATTCAGGATAAAGGTAAACGGACCGGGCAGATTGTGTTTCATCAGTTTGAAAGTGGCATTGCTCACGCGAGCATATTCGCTGATGTTACTCAGGTCGTAACAGATGATGGATAAATTATTCTTGCGCGGATCGATATTTTTCAGTTTGCAGATACGCTCAATAGGGCGTTCCTTCAGCGCATGACAGCCCAATGCGTATACCGTATCTGTGGGGTAGATAATGATGCCCCCATCGTTCAGAGTGTCTACTATGCGTTGCAGGTCTTCCGGTCGGTTGTTTTTAGAATATAATTTAAGTAACATGGCGTTATCTACGAAGATTTGACTTCGTATGAACGCAAAAATAAGAAAATTATTTCTTTTTCTTTCGTAGTTCTTCTGCAATTCGATAGTGAATGGCAGCTTCTATTTCTTTTCCGCTTTTTTCGAGTGCTTCAGCAAAATATTCATGAGCACCGGCATGCTGCGGTTTCAGGCTGGTAGCCTTGTCCAAATCGGAAAGCGCTTCTTCTGTTTTTCCGGTCAGCAGGCGAAGTTTTCCTCGGTTGTATACTGCCTTGAAGTCCTGTGGCCGTAGTTGTACGGCACGATTCAGGCATTCTTCAGCTTCTTCCATTCGGCTTTCATCAAAGAATGTCACTCCTTTTCGTACCCAGGCATCCACATACTCAGGATACAGCTCCAGAGCCTTGTCATAGTTGGCCTGTGCCGCCCTCGGGTCGTGTGCCTTAGTGATGCATTCGTTTCCCATCAGGTAATATTCCCGGGCGTACTTCTGCAAATTCTGCCGCTGTTGTTGCATTTGCTCCTTCAGCAATCGGTTTTCTTCCTTTAACCGGTTGATGATGCCTAATTTCCGGCGGATAAAACGCTGTATCAACGGTTTTTCAATGTCATATCGGCTGTGGATAGCCTTAAAGAA
The DNA here is from genome assembly GCA_945965395.1 of uncultured Bacteroides sp. Taxonomy (GTDB): domain Bacteria; phylum Bacteroidota; class Bacteroidia; order Bacteroidales; family Bacteroidaceae; genus Phocaeicola. The sequence continues at coordinate 3,553 of CAMFND010000018.1, read as the reverse complement.
AGCTTCTAAGAATTCGGCGAAATTGCCTTTGTCGAAAGCTTTTACAGAGGCTACGTATTGAATGTCTGCCTGTGCCTGCTTCATGGCCCTCTCAAATGTCTGGTTGTCATTGAAGCGCTGGGCAAAGCTGACAATTTCCGGTCGGACAAACACATCTGCGTGCGAAATTCGCCGCTTCAACTGGATGCCGTCCAATGAGGTGCAGCGGCTCAGGGCTACATAAGCCTGTCCTCCGGCAAAAACTCCTCCCGTAAAGTCGATAACTACCCGGTTGAAAGTCAGTCCCTGACTCTTGTGTACGGTGATGGCCCAGGCCAGCCGGATGGGGTATTGTGTAAATGTGCCTAATTCCTCTTCTTCTATTTTCTTTTCCGTCTCGTTATATCGGTAGCGGATGTTGCTCCAGCTTTCCTTGTGTACATCGAATTCACTCCCGTCTTCCGTTATTACATAGATGGTACCGTCTTCCGAAAGGCCTGAAACCGTACCGATGGTACCGTTCACCCAGCGTTTTTCCTGGTCGTTCTTGATGAAAATCACCTGTGCTCCCGGCTTGATGACCAGTTCCATCAGGGTAGGAAGGCTGCTTTCCGGAAATTCACCATGTATTTCTCCTTTCAATGTGACCGGTTCGCCTGGCAGTTCGTTGAGTTTCTTTTCGTTGATATAATCTACATTGTCCCTCCGGGTGGCCAGCGTAATGTACAAATCATTCTCTTCCGGGCAAGGTGGTGTCGGCGTATACCGGGTGTTCAATAGTTGTAAATCCGCATTTCCGGCAGTATTAGTCCGGATATGGTCGAGCACGCTGACGAATACCTGGTCTGTTTGCCGGTATACCTTGGTAAGTTCGATGGATACCAGTTCCATCTCCTGGAACACTTTAGCTGAGAAGAAATACGGATTCGGATAAAAACGGTTCAGAATCTCCCGTTCATCGCTTTTTACTACCGGCTCCAGTTGGAATACGTCGCCCACTAACAGCAGTTGTTTTCCACCAAACGGTTCACGTAAGTTATGAGAGTATGTGCGAAGCACCTTGTCGATAAAGTCGATGATGTCGGCCCGCACCATGGAAATTTCATCAATGATGATGAGCTCGATGTTCTGAATGAGTTTCCGGTGGTCGGAAGAATATTTCAGAAAATCTTTCAGTTTCCTCCCCTGAAACTTCGGGTCATCGGGCAGGAGCGGATGAAACGGAAGCTTGAAAAAACTGTGCAGGGTACTTCCACCTGCATTGATAGCCGCAATACCCGTAGGAGCCAGTACCACATATTTCTTTTTGGTATGCTGGCAAACGTATTTCAGAAATGTAGACTTACCCGTTCCCGCTTTTCCGGTCAGAAAGACCGATTGGCGGGTATATTGGATGAGTTTCAGTGCATTCTGAAATTCGGGGTTGTCGGTATCTATCAGGGTAGGAGTCATCTGTCATTGTGTTTAGAGATTCATGCAAAGATACAGACAAATGGGAAATAAAAAAAGCGGTTAGAAGTCTAACCGCTTTTTCGTCAGAATATTTACGAGAAGCCTTTCGGCATTTATCAGATTCGTCTTTAAAATGCTGAACTTGTCAGCGTCGCAGTTTTATTTGCGTCTTTCGTCATTCAGCATTACATAACCCCAGATCATTGGATCTGCATTTGCAATCTTGTGGAAAATGTTTTTTACCTTTTTCATAATTGTTACCCTTTCTTTTTTAGTTAGTTTAATTTAATCTTCTTAGCGGACTTCCCAGCCGGCCGTTGTACTTGTTACCTTATTTACCTTGAAAACTTTTTATTGGCTTTTCTTTTAGCCTTTCTTTTTACACTGCAAATATAGACCTTTTTTCTTTACAAAACATGTTTTATAGCATATTTTTCTTATAAAAGGCCAATTTGTTGATGTAAATCAAATCCGGAGGCAGGGTTATTTCTTTTCAATTACATTTTCCCCTTTCTCTCCCGAAAAACTCGTAACTTTGCAACCGTTTTGTAGAATACCTATGGCAGCAAGAATGAACAATCAGTACGAAGAACGCCTGGGAACGGAGCGGATGCTTCCTCTCATTTTCAAAATGGCTTTACCGGCAGTGGCCGCGCAGTTCGTCAATCTCCTATATAATATAGTAGACCGTATTTATATCGGTCATATACCGGAAATAGGGACAAATGCATTGGCGGGAGTAGGAGTGACCACTTCCATTGTAATTCTGATTTCTTCTTTTTCGGCTATTGTGGGGGCCGGAGGTGCGCCGCTGGCTGCCATGGCACTAGGACAAGGTGACCGGGTGCGTGCGGGGAAATTCTTAGGCAACGGTTTCATGCTGCTGATTCTGTTTACCCTGCTGACTTCGCTGGTATCCTATTTGTTTATGGAGCCTATCCTTCGGTTTGCGGGAGCATCTGCCGTTACACTCCCCTATGCAGAAGATTATCTTTCCGTGTACTTGCTGGGTACCTTGTTTGTGGAAATCTCTACCGGACTCAATGCGTTCATCAATTCACAGGGGCGCCCAAACATTGCGATGTATTCCGTCTTGATTGGGGCCTTGCTGAATATTGTGCTCGATCCGATTTTTATTTTCTGGTTCGATATGGGCGTAAAAGGAGCGGCACTGGCCACTATTCTTTCGCAGGTATGCAGTGCCTGGTGGGTGTTGGGCTTTCTATGTTCCGACCGTGCCTCCTTGCGTTTGCAAAAATGTTACCTGAAATTTGACCGCCGTATCGTCGGGGGGATGTTGGCTTTGGGGGTATCTCCCTTCATTATGGCCAGTACAGAGAGTCTGGTAGGATTTGTGTTGAACGGCAGTCTGGAGAAATTTGGCGATATATACGTAGGAGCCCTGGCTATTTTACAGAGTGCCATGCAGCTGGTCAGTGTGCCACTTACAGGATTTGCCCAAGGTTTTGTGCCAGTGGCCAGCTACAACTACGGACATGGTGACCGGCAGCGGGTGAAAGACTGTTTCCGTATTGTACTGACGGTAATGTTCTCTTTCAATTTTGTCCTGATGTTGCTGATGATTTGTTTCCCTACAGTAGTCGCTTCGGCATTTACGAGCGATCCGGAGTTGATAGCCACCGTAGAGCATGTGCTGCCGCTCTTTTTGGCTGGAATGACAATCTTTGGTTTGCAGCGCGCCTGCCAGAATATGTTTGTAGCCCTTGGTCAGGCACGGATTTCTATTTTTATAGCTTTGCTGCGTAAGCTTATTTTGCTGGTGCCTCTTGCTCTGGTTCTGCCTCGCTTCTGTGGCGTGGAAGGCGTATTTATGGCCGAAGCAGTTTCGGATGCTACGGCCGCCATCTGTTGTACATTGCTCTTTTTCTGGCAGTTCCCGAAGATACTTCGCAAGATGCAGAATCTGGTACAGAACTAATTTTACGATTCCGATAGGTAAATTGTTTGAAACACAGAGAAATAAACTGGTAAATGCTTAATCGTATTCTCTGTTTCACAGTGTGGGATACAAAAACCACACTGTGGGATACATATTTCACACTGTGAAATACAAATCCCGCAGTGTGAAACAGAGAATTCTTCGAAGCGTTCTGGATTATGC
>CAMFND010000017.1 GCA_945965395.1 uncultured Bacteroides sp. | reverse complement strand
CCGCCAATGATTCCGTCGATAACCAGGTCTTTCATCGGGCCTGGATTCAGGAAGGTCTCCGTTCCCTGTGCAATAAGTCCCACGAGCCATTCAATGGCTTGTTGCGGGTATTCTCCCAACACAAAGGTACCTTCGAACATGATGTACAGGAAGATGAAGAAAATGGGGAATCCCCAGAAACGGTTGGTCACGATGCTGTCTACCACTCGTGTAAACGCTTCCGTGTCATGATTATTTTGGGTAAAGGTTTCCTTTAAGGCTCCTGAGATAAAGCCATATTTGGCGTCGGCAATGCATTGTTCGCTGTCGTCATTACCCAGCTCACGCAGGCGTGCTGCTTCGTTATCTCTGATAGCCAGGATTTCTGCTCCGTTAGGCAGGGGAGTTATGACACGTGTCTCTATATCCTTGTCATTTTCCAGCAACTTGATGGCCAAAAAACGGGTAGAGTATTTGTGGCGGATATTTTCGTTTTTACTGATTTCCCTCTTTATATTGTCGATGCTTCGTTCAATTTCCGGTCCGTGGTTAATGTGGATGTGGCGGATAAAACTTTTGGTGGTGAAGTTGTCTTCTTCGCCTGCTCCTTCATACTTATGTCCGGGCACATAGGCATCGTGCCATTCGCGGAAGTCACGGAGAATTTCGTTTTTGATTTCTTCTTTCTGCCCCATAAAGTCAGCCCCCTCATACAGGCCGATAATGACGTGGAACAGGTTGTCAATGCCTTCGCCTGTACGGCTTACCGTCGGCACCATGGGTACTCCTAACAGTTCGCTCAGTTTATGGTAGTTCAGTTTGTTGCCGCTGTGCTGCAGGGCATCGTACATGTTCAGTGCCACTACCATGCGCACGTTCATGTCAATAAGCTGGGTAGTAAGGTAGAGATTACGTTCCAGGTTGCCTGCATCCACTACGTTGATGATAACGTCGGGCGTTTCCTCAATGATGTGTTTACGCACATAAAGTTCTTCCGGACTGTAGGCCGAAAGGGAGTAAGTACCCGGCAAGTCCACCAGGCGGAAATGATAACCTTGAAAATCAAAGAAACCCTCTTTGGCATCTACGGTTACACCGCTGTAATTGCCCACGTGCTCGTGTCCACCTGAAGCAATGTTGAATAGTGAGGTTTTCCCGCAGTTCGGATTTCCCACCAAGGCCACATTGATGGTACGTCGTTTTCCCTGAGCAATATTTTTCATTACCTCATCGCTTACAGGGATACCCTGCGAAATTGGTTTATGGTAAGTATCTGTGGCGGCTGTATGTCGTGCTTCTTCTTCGCTGACGATTTCGATCATGTCGGCTTCTTGTCGGCGGAGGGATACTTCGTAACCCATTATTTTGTATTTGATGGGGTCTTTGAGTGGTGCATTGAGTACTACTTCCACTGTTTTTCCCTTGATGAATCCCATTTCAATGATGCGACGACGGAATCCTCCGTGTCCGAGGACTTTGATGATAACGCCTTTTTCGCCAGTTTTCAATTCAGAGAGTTTCATGTTTTATTCACTGTTTTAATTCGGTGCAAAGATAGGGTATTACATCTTTTTCTGCAAGCTATTTAGAATGTTTTTAAATTACGATGCTTGTATGGAGCTTTTTCATTTTTTATCTCTAAGTTTGTGCTATGTTTATAAGGAAAGTCAGTCAGTTTATAGAAGAAAAGCACTTGTTGGGCTTTGGCGACAAAGTGCTGGTGGCATTGAGCGGCGGGGCCGACTCGGTGGCTCTGTTGCGGGTGCTTCTGCGTTTGGGTTATGTATGCGAGGCGGCTCATTGCAATTTTCATCTTCGGGGAGAAGAGTCGGTGCGTGATGAGCGTTTTGTGCGGGCATTGGCTGAAAGCTTAGGAGTGCCTTTGCATGTGATTCATTTTGATACAAACGCTTATGCTGCTTCTCATAATATATCGGTCGAGATGGCGGCCCGTGAATTGCGTTACGACTGGTTCGCAAAAGTGCGGCAGGAATGCGGAGCAAAGGTAGTGGCAGTGGCACATCACCGTGATGACAGTGTGGAAACTTTTCTGCTCAACCTGGTGCGGGGAACAGGCATCAATGGCTTGCAAGGCATCCGCCCGGTGAATGGAGAGGTAGTACGTCCGTTGCTGTGTGTGAGTCGTGCGGAGATTTTGGACTATCTTTCTTCGTTGGGACAGGACTATGTGACAGACAGCACCAACCTGCAGGATGAGTTTGTGCGCAACAAACTTCGCCTGAATGTGATTCCGATGCTGGAAACCATCAATCCGTCAGTGAGTGATACGATTGCGGAAACTGCACGCAGATTGTCGGAGGTGGCGCAAGTGTATCAGGAGGCCATACAAGCGGCCAGGAAACGGGTGATGCTTGATGGGGAAACCATTGATATCCCTGCTTTGTGCAGGGAGCCGGGCGCACAGAATCTGCTTTTTGAATTGCTATACCCCTTGGGTTTCAATGCGGCACAGGTAAGTGATGTGTTTCGTGCATTACATGGAGAATCGGGACGGATGTTTCATAGCCGCGAATGGATGTTGCTGATAGATCGTGACCGGTTAATACGTCGTCCGTCAGGGGAAGTAGAACCTCAGCCTAAATTGTGCGTGGAGAGAATGGAAGTGGATGCCGATTTTTCGGTGCCCCATACTAATGAGGAAGCGTATATCGATGCGTCAATGGTGCATGGCGAACTGACTTTGCGCAAGTGGCAGTCGGGCGACAAGTTTATTCCATTTGGAATGAAAGGCTTTAAATCAGTGCGTAATTATTTGCGTGACAAAAAGTTTTCCCGTTTTGAGAAAGAGCGTCAGTGGGTGGTATGTGATGGCGACTGCATCGTGTGGCTCGTCAATGAGCGGGTAGATAATCGTTTCAGGGTGATGTCAGAGACGCGGTTTGTCATAAAAATGAAGGTAAAGTTTGTGTAATTGCATAATCTGTAGTTTTTTGTATTAAAAGATGCAAAAAAAGAGAGGGTAAAGTTATCACATTGAGGGATTTGTATTTACTTTGGATACGTTTAATTTAAATTATAGTCAGAATTATGAACGAATTAATTGCAAAAATCAAAGAATTGAATGCTGCTTTGGTTGCAGATGCTGAATTGCAGGCTGAAAAAGGAAACAAAGCTGCAGGAACTCGTGCCCGTAAGGCATCCTTGGAGTTGGAAAAAGTTTTGAAAGAATTTAGAAAAGTATCTCTGGAAGAGTCAAAAAAATAAATAGTTTCAAGACGGACTCATGTCTGAGGGAGAGAGGTTATAGCCGGTGCGGTTAAGATGCACGCTATAATCTCTCTTTTGTTTTTTTATCACACGGCGGGGTGGTTATTAAAGGGGAACTTCGTACATTTGTGTGGACTTGTACGAACGTGTTTATGAAGGATTTTCGGAAGATTGGACTGGTGTGTGTAGTGTGTGCCGTGTGCGGCATGCTGTGGCTTTCGTGCGAACGGCCGGTGCATCAGAGGATGTATGCACAGGTGGATTCACTGAACCGCGTGGCGTATGAGGCCCGTTACAAGGATCTTTCTTTATCTTCTAAGGCAGCTACAGAAGCCTGGAAATTGTCTGACAGCTATGCGTCGGGCAGGGCAGAGGCATTGAACAACATGGGGTTTTGTGCTTTCATGCGGATGGATTTCGAGCATGCAGCCCGTTTGTTCCGAAAGGCTTCGGAAACCAGCAATAACGAGATTGAGCGACTGGTGGCTGATGTGGGGATGATGAAAATCTGTCAGCGCACTTCTATGAACAAGGAGTTCTACGATTATCATAACAGTGCATTGCAACGCATCCGGCGTCTTAATGAGGATCGTTCTTCGCTTGAAAAGAACGGTTTGGAAGGTCGGTTGAATTATGCGCTTTCGGAGTTTTATATCGTTTCGGGAATTTATTATTATTATTTGCAGCAGGACAAGGAGTCCATGCAGGCTATCAATGCCGTGCCGGAAGAGGCCTTAAAAAACGACACGGCTCAATGGCTGTACTATGCGTATATGCGTGGGTCGGGTGGTATGTACGAGGCACCTACGCGTGAAGAAATGACCATCGGAGAATTTGGCTATCTGGTGCAATGTCTGCAGGTGGCCCAACTCAGGGGATATACTTATTTTGAGGCCAATGCACTTCAGGCTATGGCCGAGCTGCTAGTGTTCCGCAGCAACCGTTTGTTGCTGAGCGAGAAGAGGGCAGGTATGCTCCGCCTGGTCAATCCGGATAACTTGCCGGTAGACAGTCTGCCGCTGGTCTTTGCCAAAGATGCGTTGGCTTTGTTTAAACGCTATGGTGACTGGTATCAGATTTCGGGTACTTATCGTACCATTGCGACATTCTATAATTATACGGGACAGCCCGAAAAGGCATTGGTCAATCTGAAGAGAGCCTTGAACTATGTCAATCTGCATCATGAGAAATATTATCATTGCAAGGATTCGCTTGACCGTTTGCAGGCCTATTTGCCGGGAGACGGCACTTCCATCGAATTGAAATGGATTAATGACGAGGGCATTAATACGGTGCCCGAATGGATAGCCCGGTTGCGGGAACAGCTAAGCCGTACGTATTCAGCCATGGGGTGCAAGGCGGAATCAGATTATAATCGCAATGTGTACCTGGATATTCTGGACTATACCCGGCAGGATAAGGAATTGGAAAGCCGTTTCTTGGCATTGGAAAAGGAGACCGGACAGTTGAATGTGTTGTTGTGGCTTGTGGCGGCGGGTTTTCTGGTGCTGGTTGTATTGTTTGTCTGGCTGAACCGTTCCTGGAGGGTGAAGAATACGATGTACCTCACAGAACTCAAACGCATTTTAGGGCTTTGTCAGCAGATTACGGGAGCGATACCTGTTTCGGCAACCAGCCGGGAAGAGGTGGCCGATGCCGTAGTGAAGGTGATGAAACCGGAGCTGTCGGAATTGTTTGGGATACGTGATGTACGCATTACATTCTGCGATGAGGAAGAAATAGAGGAAGAAAACGGGGAATTGCATGAGGCTCCCTCATTGGTGTACGACCTTCAATTACCCGACAGGGAAGTGATTGTAGGAAAACTGTGGATGTGCTTTGCAGTTCCTGTGCGGAAAGAGGAGCAGACACTTATCCGGTTGCTATTGCCTTATCTGGCCTGGACACTGGAACATGGTATGAACCTGGTTTCGTTAGGTGAGGAACAGCAGAGACTGGAGAAGGAACAGTACGTCCACGAACTTCACCTGATGGAGAACAAGCGTCAGAATGAAGTGAAAAAGGCGTGTCTGTCGATTGTGACAGGAATCGTACCTTATATTGACCGTATGGTAAACGAGGTGCGGAAGCTCCGTACACTTCCGGCGGCAAATGCAGAAGCTATACAGCAGGGGAAGTTAGGCTATATCGATGAGCTGGTGACCAAAATAAATGAATACAACGACATCCTGGCTTTATGGATTAAGATGCGGCAGGGTACGCTAAGTCTGAATATTGAAAACTTTGAACTGCAGGAGTTGTTTGCAATGATTGCCAAGGGGCGTCGTTCGTTCGAACTGAAAAAACAGACACTGACCGTGGGAGAAACGACGGCCTGTGTGAAAGCAGATAAGGCATTGACACTCTTTATGATGAATACGCTGGTGGAAAATGCCCGTAAATATACACAGGAGGGTGGAAAAGTGAGTCTTTCCGCAGAAGAAACACCTGACTATGTAGAGATTGCAGTGGAAGATAACGGACCGGGTCTTTCGGAAAAGGACCGTATACGTATCTTGGGAGAGAAAGTATACGATTCAGGGGCCATCGGTATGGATACTGCCACGGATGCGGTAGAGCTGCAACGACAGAAAGGGCATGGTTTCGGACTGATGAATTGCAAGGGAATTATTGAAAAGTACCGGAAGACGAACAGCTTGTTTGCGGTTTGCCGGTTCGACATACAAAGTACGCCAGGAAAGGGCAGTCGTTTCTCTTTCCGTTTACCTAAAGGAGCGCGGCGAATGGTCGGACTTTTATGGATAGGCTTGTGTCTGTTGTTGGGGGTGGCTTGTTCTTCCAAGCCGGAACCTGTCTCGCATACGGTCAGCAATGGGAAAGTAGCTCCGTATGACAGTTTGCTGGCCATTGCCAATGACTATGCCAACTGGGTGTATGAGTGCAATGTGAACGGTGACCATGCCACGGCGTTGGTGTTAGCCGACAGCGTATTGTATTATATGAATGCCCACTATCTTCGTTATTCGGGAAAGAGCGGTCCGTTGCTTCGACTGGAGAGTGAAGGAGAGGGAGCAGAGTTGACCTGGCTGGCTCAGTCGTTCGATACGGATTATTTTATTTTGCTGGATGTGCGTAATGAGGCAGCTGTGGCTTCATTGGCCGTAAAAGATTTCCGGAAATATCGCTATAACAATGCGGCTTACGCGGCTCTTTACAAACGTTTGAGTAAGGACAATTCTTTGGAAGAATATTGTCTGCAGATGCAGCGTTCGGCCAGCAACAAGCGTATTGCCTTGTCTTTGTTCGTGTTGCTGGTTTGCGGATGTCTGGTAGCTTATTATGCACTTTATCTTCGCCATTGTTTGCATTATCGTTACAACATGGAGCAGGTGTTTGTGGTGAACCGTACCATCTTTTCGGCTGCCTCTTGTTCGGAAGGACTCGGTGATGAGGTGCTGGACCGGATTGTCCGTAGCATGTTTAACGAGTTGAACGAGATGCTGTTGCTGGAGAATCTGGCATTGGCTGTGTATGACGAGGAAACTACTCACCTGAAAACGGCATGTTTTGTTACGGAAGAGAATGAGGAAGAACTGCATGAACGCCTCCAGCGGTGTTACGATTCGGGACAGATGCAATGGAGTGGTGCCATAAAATGGAGTTTTTTACCTTTGTGGGTGGAAACGGGAAGCGGCAAACATTGTGTGGGAGTACTGGCCTTGAAGCTGGCGCGTGCCTACAGCCGGGAAGAAGATCGTTTGTTGGTTGAAATGGTATGTAACTATCTGGCTGTTATCTTGTATAATGCCATTGTGCAGGTGAACCGGAAGTTTCATGACATAGAACTGGCACAAGATGAAGCCCGTCGCTCACTCTTTGAGGAGAATCAATTGCATGTGCAGAATATGGTGCTCGATAATTGCCTTTCTACCATCAAGCATGAAACAATCTATTATCCGAGTAGAATCAAGCAGGTAGCCGATAAATTAAATGGTGAGGTTACGGCCGCACAACGGACGGAGTTGTTGGAGAATATGTCGGAACTGGTAGGATATTACAAAGATATATTTACGCTTCTCAGTTCATGCGCTTCACGGCAGTTGGAAGAGGTGACTTTCCGTCGTACGGAAGTGGGGGTAGCCGAGCTGGCAGAGAGTGCGGAGAAATATTTGCGCAAGATGATGCGCAAGCGTAACTTTACACTGAAATGGCAGATGGACGTTCCTGCATTATGGGTAACGGGTGACCGGGTTTTGTTACTTTTCCTGCTCGAGAATCTGATTGATGAAGCGGTGCGTTATGAAACTTCCGGAACCTTGCGCTTGGAGGCGAAAGCAGAAGACGGCTTTGTACGCATGGATTTCATTGATGTGCGACGGACTTATTCTCAGGAGAAACTGAACGCCTTGTTTTATCCCGACAGAGAACGGATGTGTCCTTCAGGTGACGGACAACGGCTGACGGGCACAGAGTACTTGGTGTGCAAGCAGGTTATCCGTGACCACGACGAGTATGGCGGGCGAAGAGGCTGCCGCATCAATGCCAGTCCTTGGCAGGGAGACGGAGGAGGAAAGGGATTCAGTGTGTGGTTTACCTTGCCGCTCAGACAAAAGAAATAACGAATTAGAATGAACATAAAATCAAGACAAAATGGAGAAGTTTAAGGTTGTCATAGTAGAAGATGTCAAACTGGAATTAAAGGGAACAGAAGAAATTTTCCGTCACGAAATACCGAATGCGGAGGTCATCGGTACGGCCATGACCGAGGAAGAGTTCTGGAAACTGATGGAGACGTGTACGCCCGATATGGTGTTGCTTGATTTGGGGTTGGGAGGTTCTACCACCATTGGCGTGGAGATTTGTGCCCGTCTTCATCGGGAACGTCCGGAACTGAAGGTGCTTATCTTCACCGGAGAAATTCTGAATGAGAAACTCTGGGTGGATGCGCTTCGGGCTGGGGCAGTAGGCATCATCTTGAAGACCGGTGAACTGTTGACAGCGACCGATGTACAGGCCGTCATGGATGGAAAGAAGATGGTGTTCAACGAACCGATACTGGAAAAGATTGTAGCCCGTTTCATGCAGACGGTGGAAGTGGAACAGCGTCGTCAGGAGGCAATTATCGATTATGACATTGACGAGTACGACGAACGACTGCTCCGTCATCTGGCACTGGGTTATACCAAGGAAATGATAACCAACCTCAAAGGCATGCCTTTCGGGGTAAAATCAATAGAGAAACGGCAGAATGAACTTGTAAACCGGTTGTTCCGCTCCGATGAACGGACCGGAGTCAATGCCTGTCGCTTGGTAACCCGTGCGTTTGAGTTGCGCATACTTGACATCGACAATTTGGAACCCGATGAAGAATAAATTCAGCCTGCACCCGGCCACCTGCTTCCTGCTGCTGTTTTTGCTGGCTGCCTTGTTATCATGGACCGGCAGTATTTATGAGTGGGAAGGTGTACGTAGTCTTTTGAGTGACGAAGGACTGCGGTGGCTCTTGCGTACGCTTTTAGATGATTATATTCTTTCTCCCGTATTTCAGTCCGTGGTGTGTCTTTTCTTTGGAGGAGGATTGTTTCTTCATTCCGGATTGGGAGATGCCTGCCACAGGATGATGTCGGGCACCCGAAAATTTTCCCGAAAGGAGAAGCGGGGAATGGGACTGGCAGCCGTCACTTTCTTGGTGTACGTCGGACTGTGTGTGTTACTGGCTTTTGGCCCTTGGAATACGGTGCGCAGTGCTATCGGTACATTGTCAGATTCTCCGTTGGCTGATGGATTCTGGGGCGTGTGTTCATTAGGAGTGGCTCTGCCTTCCATTGTGTATGGCTTTGCTTCAGATTCTTATTTAGACGATTCGGATGTAATAGAAGGGATGGCCTATCTTTATAAATGCCGGGCTGCGTACTTTGTTGTACTTCTTTTCATCACGCTTTTCTTTTCTTCGCTGAAGTTTAGTGGACTGACAGATTATGCCGGATTGTCGGATGAAGTGTGTAGCGGAGCTTATCTGCTTTGCTGTGTGCTTTTTCTTTTATAAAAAATAGGGCTGTTTCCCTTGAAACGATTATCTTTGCCCCGTTATTTTCAACAAAAACCGGAATAAACGTATAATAAGATGAAAAAAATTGTATTATTTGCAGCAGCCGGACTGATGTCTTTGGCTGCTTGTCAGGAAAAAACAGGCTATATCATTAAGGGTACAGCTGAAGGTGTGGCCGATGGCGATACCGTATTCTTGCAGAAACAGACAGAAGAAGGTTTTGAAGCACTTGATTCTGTAGTTGTAAAAAACGGTACTTTTGAGTTTAAGGGAACTCCCGATTCAGTGGCTGTATCTCGTTTCGTAACTTACATGAAGGGGGATGCCCGTATGGCTGCTATGGTGTTTGTAGAAAAAGGAAACATTCAGGTAAATCTGAATCCGATGGAAAGCCGTATTTCAGGAACACCTAACAACGATACTTATCAGAAATTCATGGATGAATACCAGAAGATTGGTAAGGAAATGAACGACATGTATCAGAAGATTAAGGGCGATACCTTGCTGACTGAAGTACAGCGTGATTCACTGATGGAAGTACTCGACAAGAAAGAGACAGAAGGTATGGACCGTATTTATCAGCTCGTGTCTGAAAATATTGCAAGTGCTGCAGGCGTACACTTGTTGACCATGTTCGGTTCTTCTTTCGAAGTAGAAAAAGTACAGCTTTTGCTGGAAAAGGTTCCGGCTGTTTTTGCTAACAATGAAGATGTAAAGGCATTGAAGGAGCATGTAGAGACTGTGGCTAAGACAGCAGTAGGAAAGAAATTTATCGATTTTACGCTGAATACTCCGGAAGGCAAACCGGTGAAGTTGTCTGACTTCATTGCTGCCAATAACTATACACTGATTGATTTTTGGGCCAGCTGGTGCGGACCTTGCCGCATGGAAATGCCGAATGTAGTAGCAGCTTATGCGAAATACAAGGCAAAAGGTTTCGGCATTGTAGGTGTATCTTTGGATAACGATGTAGAAAGCTGGAAGAAGGCAATCAAAGATTTGAACATCACTTGGCCGCAGATGTCTGACCTGAAAGGCTGGCAGTGTGAAGGTGCAGCTTTGTATGGTGTGCGTGCCATCCCGGCTACTTTGCTGGTTTCAAAAGACGGTACAATCGTAGCCCGTGACTTGCGTGGTGAGGACCTGGAAGCAAAACTTGCAGAACTGATGAAATAATCAGTTTCTTTAAAGTAAGAACTTATTATAAAGGAAACGCGGACCTTTCGATAGAGAGGCCCGCGTTTTTTATGGGTATGTGAAGTAAGTTCTTTATACTTCCATCATTTTCTTCAATTTTCCTGAGAGCAGGAAAAGGATAACGGCAGCTGCTCCGCTCATGAACACGAAAAGCATGAAGAAGTCGAACAGATTTTCGATGGGATAGCCTATGAAACTTTTGCTTACTCCATGTTCCGGATAGTAACCGCTCAGCAGGCCGGCAAACTTGTTGGCAGCCGAGGTACTCAGGTACCATACGCCCATCAGCAATGAAGAAAAACGGGCAGGCGACAGTTTGTACACCAATGAGAGTCCGATAGGTGCCAAACAGAGTTCGCCCATGGTGTGAATCAGGTAAAGACCGGTGAGCCATACCATGCTGACTTTCACACCCGGCTCAATGTCTTTCACTCCGAAGGCAATAAACAGATAACCTAACGCTAACAGTCCCAGTCCGATGGCTTGCTTGCGGGGAGAACTTGGCTCAATGCCTCTTTTACCCAAGAATGACCATACTGCTGCAAAGATAGGGGCCAGTGTCACAATCATGATAGGGTTGAATGACTGGAAGTAGGCAGCTGGCATTTCCCATCCTCCGATGTGGCGGTCGGTCTGTTCGTCGGCAAAGAAGGTGAGTGAAGCACCGGCCTGTTCGTAGGCTGCCCAAAAGAAGATAACGAAAAATGCAATGATGTAAATCACTCCGATACGCAGTTTCTCGTGTTGGCTCAGTGAGTGGTCGGTAATGATAATCACCGGCATGACGATGGTAGTGGCGTAAATCAGTGAACCAATCCAATCGGCATCGGCAAACAGGTGCGCGCTGTCCGTATTCCAGTTGATGGAGAAAAGCAAGGTAAGCAGGAGGGTGCTTCCGAGCATCAGAAGGGTGCGCGAAGTGGACTTCTGCGAAGAAGTTTCTGATTGCTGTGCGGTTGATGCGCTTCTTTGTGGGGCAACACCTACCGGATTGCCGTCGGGGTCGCAGATGTATTTGTTCTTGAAAATCTGGAACACGGTTGCTCCTAATATCATGCCGATGCAGGCAGCTAAGAATCCCCATTTGAAATCCTCTGGATGACCGGTGTTTCCTACGAGTCCGCATACCAGTGGGGCGAGGGTAGATCCTACGTTTACACCCATATAGAAGATGGTGAAAGCCGAGTCCTTCCGGTTGTCATCGGGTGTATAGAGCCGTCCCACCATGGTCGAGATATTGGGCTTGAAAAAACCGTTCCCTAAAATCAGCAGCCCTAGTCCGCAGAACATCAGGTATTTGGCCAATGCCACCTCCTGAAAATAGCAGGCACTGAGGAACAGCAGGAACTGACCGAGTGCCATGGTCAGTGCGCCTACCACGATAGAGCGTCGGTTGCCCCAGTAGCGGTCGGCAATGTATCCGCCGATGAGCGGGGTAAGATACACCAGCCCCGTGTAACTGCCATACACTTGTGAAGCCATTTCCTTGTCGAAAAGTAACGCCTGTACCATGTAGAGCATGAACAGTGCGCGCATGCCGTAGTAACTGAACCGTTCCCACATTTCAGTTACGAAGAGTAAATAAAGTCCTTTTGGATGCCCTTTTGTTTGATTCATTCTGTTTTTATTGATAAAATGTTAGTAAATTGATTGTTTTTGCAAAAATAGAAAATCATTCTTATCCCTGCAAATGAAAAAGCCATCCCAAAGAGTGAGATGGCTTTCAAGTATAATGTAAGTTTATGAATTTGTCAATGGATAGTCACTTGGTCCAGTTGCTGGTAAGTAGCAGTGATGCGTTCCATGAATTCGGAGGTAGGAGCTACTGCCATAAGTTGCAGTACCAGGTCGTTTACATCAGCTTTGCTGTCAAGTTTGAGTGCGCGTGTCAGGTCGTCAAGCGATTCTTCATAGCGTTCAGTCTCAAAATAGAGTTGCGCGCGCGATTTATAGTTTTCTACATCCTCCGGATTCAGACGAATTGCTTCATTCAGGTCTGCTTCGGCATGTTCCCACATTTTCAGGTTAGTAAGCAGCACTCCTCTGGAATAGTGCGCGAACGAACGGTATTCTGTATCAGCTTCCGGAATAAGCTCCAGACTGGAGTTCAATGCCTTCAGTGCCAGTTTGGTATCATTGCAGAAGTTGCAGATAAGTGCCATGTAGCAATGTGCATATCCGTTGTCCGGGTGTTCATTGATTTCTGCATTCAAATAAGTATAAGCCGCTTCAGGGTTTCCTTCATTGAGGGCTTCTACTCCTTTTACATAATTTTCGCTTTCGGGGCGTTGAATATTTTCTCCATACATTTGTATAGTAGAAATAAAACAGCAAATTAGAATTGCTGAGAGTGTTTTCATGGTGGCTTTCATAGAGTCTAGTTTTATTAACGGGCGCAAATCTATAAACTTTTTATTACTCTGCAAAGATTTTACAGAAATTATTACAATTAAATGAAGGTAATCCGTAAAAACTTCCCTATATTTGCAGTAAATAAAAATAAGAATATTTTAAAAGGTATTTTGAATAAGTGCAGATTCTAATTAAATGATACAGTAAACCTAATTTATTTTGTAACCATGAAATCTCTTAATGAAATTATTACACAATTTCCGGAAGTTGGAAAGGTGGGAGAAATAATTCCTTTGACAGCCGGTTTAATCAATCAGACCTATAAAGTTCAGACTGCAGATCCGCAGGATTGCGATTATATATTGCAGTGTGTCAATCATCAGGTTTTTAAGGATGTGGAACTTCTTCAACACAATATTGAATGTGTGACCCGTCATATTCGAGAAAAGCTGGAAAAAGCTCATGAGACCGATATAGACCGCAAAGTGCTTCGATTTGTACCGACTGCCGAAGGAAAAACATATTATTTTGACGGTGAACGCTACTGGCGTGTATGTGTGTTCATTCCGGAATCACAGACACTGGAAGCTGTAACTCCTGAATCTTCTTATTTGGTAGGAGTGAAGTTTGGTGAGTTTGAAGCCATGCTGGCCGACCTGCCCGAAAAGTTAGGGGAAACCATTCCCGATTTCCATAACATGGAATTCCGTATGCAGCAGTTGCGTGATGCTGTGGCGCAGAATGCAGCCGGACGTATGGAGAAAGTACAGTCACTGGTAGATGATATTGAAAAAGATGCAGAGGAAATGTGTGCTGCTGAACGTCTGTATCGGGAAGGAAAGCTTCCGAAACGTATCTGCCATTGTGATACGAAAGTCTCTAACATGCTGTTTGATAAAGATGGAAACGTATTGTGCGTAATCGATTTGGATACGACCATGCCAAGTTTCGTCTTCTCTGATTTCGGTGATTTCCTTCGTTCTGCCGGAAATACGGCTCCTGAAGATGAGCCTGACTTGAACAAGATTCATTTCAACATGGACATTTTCCGTGCCTTTGCCAAAGGATACATCGAATCGGCCAATAGTTTCCTTACTCCGCTGGAAATAGAGATGCTGCCATACGCTGTGATGTTGTTCCCATACATGCAGGCCGTGCGTTTCCTGGCCGACTATATCAACGGGGATACATATTATCAGATAAAATATGCTGAACACAACTATGTGCGTACACTGGCACAGTATAAGTTGTATCAGGAAGCACGTCGTGCGGTTCCAGAGATGAAGGAGTATATTTCTTCGTTGCTGTAAATCAATAGCTTGCAAATTCATATAAGGCGCCTTGGCATTCATTTTCAGAATGTCAGGGCGTTTGTTTTCAAACGTCCTTGCGTTTGAAGTAAAACGTCAAAGCGTTTTGGTTGAAACGCACTTGTGTTTAAAAGAAAACGCCCTTGCGTTCGTAACGAAACGCAAGGACGTTTTTTTTGATTCATTTCAGTCAATATTTCCTATGGTAAATTTCTCAGGATGTTTCCCTTTGAAATCCTTGAAATATAACTTGATTTCCTTCATGTCTTTTTCAATGTCACCCGTGGGCAAGAGGTATTTTCCTGCTGTAATGCACTTCTTTTCATAATCTATTCCAATCAGTACAATCGGAATTTTTGCCCCCAAAGCTATGTAATAGAATCCCTTTTTCCAGTCGGGGTTAGCCGAACGTGTTCCTTCTGGTGTAATGGCCAGATGGAATGTGTCACTTTTTTCAATGCGTTGCACCAGTTGGTCTACCATGGAAGTACGCTTGTCGCGGTGAACGGGGATACCTCCCATTTTTCGGAATATGATTCCCAATGGGAAGAAGAACCATTCCTTTTTCATCAGAAAACCCGATTCACGTCCTATGGCTGTGATAAACAATTTCCCGATAAATAAGTCCCAGTTGGTGGTATGCGGAGCCGCACAGATGATGCACTTCTTAAAATCGGGTACATTCACTTTTGCTTTCCAGCCCAGCAGCTTGTGGTAGATAAACCGGCAGATAGCTTGTTTCATGTGCTGTTATTTCGACAGTTCTTCCAGTTTCTTGAACACGTTGTCTACTTCAGCATTGAAGTCTGCTCTCAGTTTCTTGTAGAATAGTTTCACGCTGCCCGGCTCTGTGTGGCTGATGCGGCTGATGATGTCATTACGCAGGTTGATAATCTGCAAGAATACTTCGCTGTAAGCTTCCCGTTTTTCTGCATTTGCGTTTGCTGATTCTACCAGACAGAGTCCTGCTGCCAGTTCTGTAATATAATTGACTGTTTTTTTCAATGATCTTCTACTAGCCATAATTCTAAAGTTTTTAGTTAATAAAAAATGATTATGGTGTAAAGATACGATTTCTTTTGGAATATCCATGAAACAGCACCCGATTCTTACATAGAAAAACATTCCGTACCATTCCGGTAGTCTGTGGGATTGAAGAATTTGCTACCGGAACGTACGGAATGAAATTAGTAAAGAGAGATTTAATCAGCCTTTAATAGAGACTGTATGTTACTTTGCTGAAAATATGTTGAATTCCTTTTTCAGCAAATGCTTTTGGACTGATACCGCAGAGCTTCTTCCAGGTTCGATACCTTCATTGATGGTGAATTCCATTATTTTGGTAGCTCCTGTCAGTTCATCACCAATTTCATTATCAGGAGTGCCTATAGGGAAGACACCAGATGCCGGGTTGCTTCCGGATTTAGGAGTAACTGCTATACCTTTGTAAGTAACTCTGACAGTATAGTTTGTGGCAATGGAAGAATTGCAGTTGGCAAACATATTTACCCATACCTGATATGTTCCTTTTTGCATGCAATCTGTTTTGAAGAAAATGTTTTCACTGTTTTTTCCGTCAATGTCGCAGCCTGCATTGGAGTCAATGTCCAATCCGATTTTTCCCCATTCAACATCTGGCTCATTTTCATAATCATCACTTTCCAGCCAGTCATTGATAATCTCGTACTCTTTTGAATAATAGGGGAAAGGTTGGCCGTAATAAATGACATTTCCGTTGGGTTCCACTACATACAAATCCACGTCTTTTTCATTGCTGAAGCGCAGGTTGACTTGAAGATCGCCTGTTCCGGCTTCTATGTAGTTGGTCTTGCTTGTAAACTGAGAGGAAACTTCACCTTGTTTGTTGACCGTGGTAAATACAAGTGTGAAGCTGCTGTTCAGGTTCTGACTTAATAATACAAGCACGGTATAGGTATAAATTTTATTATTTGTGGTGGCGCGTCCTTGTGCGGTTACTGGTGCGTCCAGCTTTACTTTAAGGTATCCGGATTCTCCTTCTACACCAATATTCACATAGTCCAATTCTTCGTAGGAGTTTAAAGTGAGATAGGATGTTCCTCCAGGAAGGGCTGCTTTATCGAAAGAGGCAGCTTGAAGCATGGGGGTATCTCCTACAGGAATGTTTCCTTCAGTGTATTCGCTGTTGTCTACATCAATAAACTGGTCTTGCAATGCGCTTTTGCCTGGTTCATCGTCACTTCCGCAGGCATACAGAGCCATGGCACAAAATACAATACTGAATAGTTTGACAAGTTGTTTCATAGTACTTTTCATTATTATACGCTATTCCCCTGATGCGTGTGATATGAATATGCGGGCGCAGGGAATATTCTTTGTAAAAAGAATGTGTCCGCTTTTTGATTTCTTTAATTCCTGCTGTAAATGTTTTTTGTCGTCTTTCATTTTTCTCAAAAGTAATTGTATTTTTGTTTCAAAACAAATTCAAATAAGTTCAAATTGTTTGTGATTGTTTGATTTTTAAAACTATTTGTGCGAATTTGTGGATTATGTGGGCAAAAAAACAACATTTTTAGTTGAATATTTTTTACCTTTGCAGCATGGAATAAGGACGTTATGAAACGAATATTGATTTATACAGGTGCAGGCTTGCTGCTGTTGTTGCTGTTACTGGCTGGCGGACTATGGATTTTCCGTAACCGTATCTTGAACCGGATGGCAGAAAGAAAGATTGCTCAGGTGGAGGAAGGGTACGGACTGGAAGTGCATTACGATGAGTTGCGTTTTGAGGGAACCGGACGTCTTTTCTTGAATGGGCTGTCAGTCGTTCCCGAGGAGAGGGATACATTATTGACGCTTCGGTCGGCCACGTTTAAATTAGGCTTTTGGCAATTGCTGAAAGGAAATGTGGAGGTGATGGATGTGGCGTTGGACGGATTGACGGTGGATTTTGTCAAAGAGAACCAGCAGGCCAATTATGATTTCTTGTTCAGAAGCAGATTGGAGGGAGAAAAAGAAACGGAACGGGTCCCCGAAAAGGCGGGGTATGATAAGCGTGTGCAAACCTTGCTGAATGGAGTGTTCCGTTTGTTGCCTTCTGAGGGGCGTCTCACCCGTCTGTATGTACGCGAACGGAAGGATAGTGATTCTGTCAGTTTGTATGTGCCGGAATTCGATATTGAGAATCATCGGTTTCATAGCCAGCTTACTTTTGTAGAAGAAGGACATACGCAGCATTGGGAAACGGAGGGAGAAATCAATTCCGGTGAACGCCGTGTGTCGGTCAGCATTCAGGCACCTGAACTGACTGTACCTTACATTCGCCGCCGTTTGGGAGCGGAAGTGGCGTTCGACCGGTTGTGGTTAAGTTTCACGCAACAGAAGAAGGATGAGAAAATGGTGTTGTTTGGGCAGACGGAGGTAAACGGACTGAAAGTCTTCCATCGTCGCTTGTCGCCGGAGCGTATTAACCTGGACCATGGGAAGCTGGATTTTCAGTTGAATGTGGAACCGCATGCCCTGGAACTGGACAGTTGCAGTACGATACGTTTTAATGATTTGCAGTTTCATCCTTATTTACGAGTAGAACCGCCCAGTCATCTCATGGCTTCCATACATCAATCCCTGTTTCCGGCTAAGGAGCTTTTCAACTCCCTTCCGCATGGACTTTTTGAGAACTTGGAAGGGATTCGGGTGGAAGGAGAACTGGCATACGATTTCGAACTGGATGCCGATTTGGCTCATCCTGACAGCCTGAAGTTTTATTCCGACCTGCGTCCGCAGCATTTCCGGATACTGGGTTACGGAACAACCGATCTTGGCAAGATGTCAGAAGAGTTTGAGTATACGGCCTACGAGAATGAAATGCCCGTACGTACTTTTCCGGTGGGGCCGTCGTGGAATCATTTCTTTCCTCTTGACAGTGTACCGCAGCTGATGCGCATGGCCGTATTGCAGAGCGAGGACGGAGGGTTCTTCTATCATCAGGGATTCCTTCCCGACGCCATTCGTGAAGCGATGGTTTATGATTTGAAAGAACGTCGCTTTGCACGTGGAGGAAGTACAATTTCCATGCAGCTGGTCAAGAATGTGTTCCTGAATCGTCGGAAAAACATCGCACGGAAATTAGAAGAAGCATTGATTGTCTGGTTGATAGAGCAGAACCGGCTTACCTCAAAGGAACGTATGTTTGAGGTATATCTCAATATCGCCGAATGGGGACCGGGAGTGTATGGGCTGTTAGAGGCATCAGAATATTATTTTGGCAAGCATCCGTTGCAACTGACGCTGGAAGAATGTATTTACCTGGCTTCCATTATTCCGAAGCCGAAGCATTATCGCAGTTCGTTCGAAGCTAATGGGCGGTTGAAAGAAAATCAGGAAGGACACTTCCGGCTGGTAGCCCGCAGGATGGCAGCTAAGGGAGTGATTTCGGAAGCGGCTGCAGAAGGAGTCGACTTGTCGCGTGTGGTGTTGACCGGAGAAGCCGGAAAATGTTTCGCTGATAGTCTCAGCCTCTTCCTGCCACAGCCTGTTCCCTGAGTTATTCTCCGAGGATGGTAGCCACGATGCGTCGTCCTCCTCCGTAGTTGCGGAATTCACAGAGGTAAATTCCCTGCCACGTGCCTAAGTTCAGTCGTCCGTCGGTGATGGGGATAGACAGGCTGGCACCCACCAGTGAGGATTTGGCATGGGCAGGCATGTCGTCCCAGCCTTCCAAGGTGTGGTCGTACCAGGACTCGCGTTCACGTACCAGATTGTTGAATATCTTTTCCATGTCGCTGCGTACGTCAGGGTCACAGTTTTCGTTGACCGACAGTCCGGCGCTGGTATGCTGAATAAAAAGATTGAGCAGTCCGGTCTTAGGTAAGGCAGGCAGGTGACTGAGTACTTCGTCGGTCACGAGGTGAAAGCCACGCGCACGTGCCTGGAGTGTGAAAGTAGTTTGTTGTATCATAATAGATTTTTGTTTGCTGGTTTATGTATTTTTTATGTGTCGATAAAATTATCAGAAATTTGTTATATTTGCAAATATTGATTTTAAACTTAACATATGAAAACTAAACATTTATGCTGTGCTATGGCATTAATTGGAAGCCTGGCGATAGTGGAAATCTCTGCACAACAAAGAATTGAGGCTTGTAATGGAAGAAGTTATGGATTGGGTGATACGCTAACCATAGGACTGCCAGCTCCTTCAGGCTATTTATTCATACGTTCCATTGATGAACAGGGTAATGTGAAGCCTGTATATGAGAGAGATATTACAGGATTAAAAGTTGTTATCACTTCTATACCTGAATATAATAAAAAACTGTATGAATCTATGGGGATTTATGAGCAATCAGATAGGTTTCGACTTGTTATGGTCGAAGGTGGTGGAAAACGTTTTTGTATTAGTTTGGATGAGGCTTTGAGTCGTGGAAATGTAATGTCTGATTGTAAGATTTCATCGGTTGAGGGAGCCGTAGATTTGACTCCTTCCATTTTGTATGTATATGCATTAAAACTATATCAAACTCCTGTGGATGAGAAGATTGTTGATGAATATATTTCATTGTGTGTTCCTGAAGAGTTTGAAAAGGTATCTGCCGATCCTTTTGCTTTGGAAGATATGCGTAAATCTTACCAGATAAAACTTAAGCAAGAGTTGGACAGAGTTGATTTTTCAAGGGTGTTTCGTTTGAAATGTTTGTCGGAACTTCAACAATATGACATGGAAAAAGAGTGTTTTCCTTTGTCTGGCTTTTCTTGCGTAGATGTAAAGACTAAGCAGGATAATGAATTAAGTAAACTTAATTATTGTTTGTGGGAGGAGTGTGCTTTTCATTTTGTAAATGCTTCACGTTTTATGTCGCTTCCTGTAGATAGAGCACGTGCCAAAGGTTTCTATAGCATGCGAAAATATGCAGGAACTCCTTCTTATGATAAGCCTGTTGCTACTTTATATGTATATGTTAGAATGAAGGAACAGCCGGTAAAGCTTCCTGAAAAAAAGATTATGGTTTTTTCAAAAGGAACTAATTTTGATTTTAGCTGGTCTACGTTAGATAAGGTTTATGGAAAGAAAGCGTTGGATATGGATATTATAAAAGTGGATGGTTATAATGACTTGTATCCTTATGTAGCAGGAGAAGTCGTGTATAATTATTTAGGAAGTATTACTTGGTAAAATCTTTTTCTAGTTTTTATGTTTACGCTTCTTGATATAGTTTTTCTATAACTATATCAAGAAGCGTAGTTTTTTGGGGTATTTGGAATCTCTTGTTTTCTTTTATTTTTACCATTCGTTCAGCCACTCGTCCAGTGTTTCTCCATCTGTGAATAGCTCGGGCTCCAGTGTTTGAATGCGTTTCTTCATCCGTGATTTCTGCTGGTAGACTGAAGTAGGAGAGATGGCCGAAAGTACGGCAATTTGCGATACCGTAAAATGAAGTTTGATAAGAATACAATATTGGATATCCATTTCCGTCAGATTCGGGAAACGGGTGGTGAGGCGTGAAGTGAAGTTATTGTACACGTCGTCTACTAAAGCAGCCAGGCAACTTTTGTCTGCTTCTTTAATGAAGCGCGGGCTGTGGCGCAATTCGTTGATGAGCGGCTGCTCAGAGATGAGTCGTTCGGCCAGTCTGTGTTCTCTTTCCCTCAATTGTTCCATTTCGTTGGTCAGCGTCTGAATGTGCTGGATATGGCTTTTGTGATTCATTTTTGGCTGGGTCGCATTTCGTTTTTCGTATGTCTTTTTCAAACGATTCATCTTTTCTCTGGGGTTTATTTTTTCACGCTATAATTATACTTTTGGCAAAGTTAGCGCATTCTTATTTACTTTAAAATAAATCCATATATACAGCCTTTGTTTTGTAAATTACTGAAAGTTAGTGTTTTATGTTGTTTTCTTTTTATGTGTATATATACAGAGGGCCTTTTTTAGAATCTATGCAGCCATAAATCCAGTGTTTCTCCTTCGGTAAAGCTGTCCGTTTTTTGTTGTAGGATGCGTTTCTTCATCCTTGATTTTTGCTGCGATACGGAGGTGGGGGATACCGCCATGAATACAGCTATTTGTGACACACTGAAGCCTAATTTGATGAGGCAGCATAGCTGCTGGTCCAGTTCGGTCAGGTTGGGGAAAGCTTCCGTAAGCCGTTCGGTGAAATGAGGATAGATTTTGTTGACCAATGTGGCAATCCGGACAAAATCCTCGGGTTGCAGAAAGCGCGGTTTGCTCCGAAGTTCAGCCACTAACGGATGGGTAGAAATCAGTTGTCCGGTCAGTGCCTCTTCTCTTTCTTTGAGTCGCAGCATTTCGGTGGTGAGTTCCTGAAGATGTGGCGTTTTAAGCGGCGCACTCTTCAATTGTTTCCAGTGCGCTTCAATTTGGTGTTGCAGATTTTGGTTGGCAATACTCAATTGCCGGTTCTGTTCTTCCAGTTGCTTGATGAGCGACAATTGCGCTTTCTGTTCACTGGCTTTCTGGGTAGAGAGTTGCATTTGCAGTTCCTGGATGCTTTCATTGTTTTGTGCCATCAATACCTCGTTGTCCTTTAACTGCTTACTGTATTTTTGCAGTTCGCTGGAAAGGCGGTGAATGGTGCGTTCCTTCTTCTTCAGGTTCTGCTGGTAGAGGACGATAAGTGCCAGAATCACTCCTAACAGCAAGGATATAATTACCGCAATGCGGAGTTCCATTTGCTGGCGGCTGATGATGAGTTCGTAGTTCCGCTGTTGCAGCTGGGCTCTGGTTTCCTGCTGTCGCAATGCCGTGTTGTGCTTGTCTTTGAGGTCTTCTGTGATGGAGTCGCAATACCGTCTGAATACCTGTCCGCTATATGGAAGGCCCATTCTTTCATTTAATGCGGACTGCATCTGATAATATAAGGATTTGAATGACAACATGATTTGGTCTTTTTTCTGCTTTTGCTCTTTGTCCATGCTTTGGGCAGCTTTATCCAAATAATAGAACGCCGAATCATTCTTTCCTAAGTTTATATAAATCTCTGCCAGGCTTAACTGGACAGCATACGGCAGGAAATCGGGATTGAGACGGATAAGCCGTTGGAATTGGGCGATGGCTTCCCTGTATCTGTGTGCTCCTACCAGCATACAGCCATGGTTTCGCAGAATATGATGGGCGAACAAGGTATCACCGGCCTCTAATGCCAGCTGAAACCCTTTCTCCGGACAATCAATGTTCGATGTATCTCCTCCCAACTGCGATACGAGGGCCAGTGAATATACCATCTGGTAATGCTCCTTCACCGGTAGTTTGTGAGCAATGCGAAGCATGTCTTCAATCATCGCTTTACACTCTAAGAAACGGCTTTGCTTGTATAGCACTTCCAGTTTCTTGCGCTGTAGCACTAACATGTTGGTGGTGTCTTTTCGGGAGATGGCCAGGGCAATGCCTTTGTCGAACACCGTGATGGCCTCATCGTTTGCTTCTTTCCACCTCAGGTACATGCCTTCGAGCAGGTAGGTATCCAGCAGCCGTACGGTATCTGTTGGATGTTGGCGGTAGTAGGCAATAGCCTGATAGAGCAGGGAGTCTTCTAACAGAGACATTTCCAGCTGGTAGTGGGCCATTGCCTTGTTCCATACCAGTTTCATCCGTTCCGTTTCCGGAAGAGACGTTTCCTCCTTGATATTAAATAGAAGTTGCAAGGCAGAATCTGGTTGGTGACGATGCAGCAAAGAGTCCGTTTGTTGTAGCAGAGCACTTGCGTGCGGTTGCCTTGTGCAAGCAGCAAACAGCAGCAAGATGCCTGCTATAGAAAGGATGGGTTTTATTTTGTGTTTCATGTGGCTGTTGATAAAGTAATATCACTTTTTCGTCATACAAATATAGCGATTTCTTGTTACATACGGCTTTTCTGGCTTTCACCGGCTCCGGTACCCTTGTACTTGCTCTTGGTAGCATTGAACTTGTAGCGCATGGTTAGTGAGATTCTTCTGAAATTGGTGATATAATCTGTCATGGTTTTGATGCCGCTATAAATAGTGCAATCCACATCATCTGTTTCAAATAGATTGGTGACCTGAAGCTGGAAACTCAGCCTTTCTTTGAAGAAACTCTTGTAGAGCCCCATAGACACATTCAGGGAGTTGATACCCATGTACATGTTCTGTGAATGTCCTTTGGTGTAATAAGTACCATCTACATCAAATAGGAATCCTGCCGGAAGAGTGAAACTGTTACGCCACACAATGATTGTCCTTGGTTTACTCAGTGTGAGTTTGCCGTCCGGTCCTTCTGCATGAAGCCACTGCTTAAAGACCTGTGCGGTGAGTTGCGGACTCCACCAGCCGATAGTAGGCGATAAGGTGATAGCTGATATGATATTGTTGTAGGGTTCCGTATTGACGGTTTTTAGCAAGGATATGGTAGGGTCAGCTTCCGAATAAGGTTCGCAAACCTGAATAATATCGTCTTTCGTACGGTTATAAGTAAAGCTGAAATTCACCCATTTATAAGATGCAGAAAATATAAGGTCCTGATTGATGATAGGTTTGAGAAAGGGATTTCCCGTCTGGTAAGTATATCTGTTGCCGTAATATATGTTTCCTCTCAGCATATCGTACGAAGGACGCGTGATACCACCGCTATAGCTCAGCTGAATTTGTGTTTTTCCTATAGGAAAGTTTATGTTGACAGAAGGAAATACATTGTTGAACGTGCGGCTTTGTTCGTCGATGTGTTTTCCTTGCTCATAGTAGTCGAACTTCACGTTTTCGTATCTCACTCCAGCCTGCACATCTACCTTGCCGAACGAGTGTGAGTAGTCCATGAAAGCCGCAGTGGAACCTTCCTTTATTTTACTGTCATCATTGTCGAGGATGCCCTCTTGGTTGTGATAGAGGTTTGTTCTGCTGGTATGCGAATACTCACCGCCAAATGACAGATTCCCCTTCCATAAAGGATACGACACAATCAGTTTTGTGGCATACAATGTTCCGTTGTTTTTGTTGAAGGTATTGACATTGTTCTCCGTATCTCCATTGGTGATTTCCCTCGTATGCTGGCTTTCTTCTTTTACATTCCACAAGCCGTCGGCATTGAAATCAATGTTCCAGTCGCCTATCTGTCCGTTATAGTAATAGTTCAGGCTGTGTCTTGTAGAAGGGTCTTCACCAATCATTGTACTTGTATTGTTTTCGTACAGTTCTTGGTCAGCATAGATATTGGCTGTGTAACGCCAGTCGCCTGAAGAGTTGAAGTATTTGTCCATATCGTAGCGTACACCCATGGAGTGTTTCTCATTGAACTGGTAGTTTAGTGAAAGAACACCTTGTACATTGCTGTTGGAGTTCTTTCCGTAAGAAGCATCCATTTTCTGTTCCCACAGCTTGTCGAGATAAGTCTTCATGCCAATCTGCTGGTTATTCCCGTTGCGGAATCTGCCTCCGAACAATGTGCCTGACAGGTCGAAACCTCCTTTCCGGTAATTGAAATTAAACTGGTCGAAAGTAGTCCACCCGTATGTTCTTCGGTGGCGGGTTACAAAACGGTTATTAAATCCGAATCCTTCGCCTGCTGCTTTCTTTGTGATGATGCGAATGACGGCTTTCACGGAAGCATCGTATCTTGCTCCGGGATTCTTCACAACCTCCACGCGCTTGATTTGATCGGACGATAACTGGTCAATTTCCGAATTGTCGCGCACCTTGCGTCCGTTGATGTAAATCTCGGCAGTGCCCGAGCCAAATACGTTTACTTCTTCATCTTCCGCAGAAACGCCCGGAATCTTGTTCAGTAAATCTTCACCTGTTCCAGCCTTTTCGAGTACACTACCCGTAACAGTGGTAATCATGGCATCACCTTTGAGTTGCATCTTGGGCAAATCGGCCTTTACCACTACTTCCCCCAACTGTTGTGTGTCTGATGTCAGCTGTATTACCCCTAAGTTGGCAGGTTGGACGGGTTTGTACACGGTGTTATATCCGATGGAAGAAATACGTACAAGCTGATTCGGTGTGGTGGTATTCAGGCTAAACGTGCCGTCTTCAGCCGTAACGGTTCCCGTGACGAAGGTCGAGTCGGGGAGTGTCAGAAGAACTACGTTGGCGTAAGGAAGAGGTTGTTTGTTTTCATCGATTAATTTTCCACTGACGGTCTGTGCG